>JANXZN010000151.1 GCA_025355545.1 Rhizobacter sp. | reverse complement strand
CCAAGAGCACGCTGTACAGCTACCTCCGGCAGCGCGGCGTCGAAGTCGGAAAACATGCGCGTCAGCTCGACGCGATCAGCCTGCCTTGACCCGAGTCGCCGCCTTAAGTCGGTTTACTGTTCCATTGCTCCCCGGACCCCTTCTTCACCTCTCTGGCAGTCGCGGACTTTCGGGGCGCCCCGGCTTCACCGTTCGCGCGCGACGCGCCGAATCGCCGTCAGGGTCGTGCGCGAGGTGCTGATGTCCGGGTCGAGCCTGACGTGGATCAGCGTCGGCCGGTCGGCGGCGAGCGCGGCGCCGAAGGCCGGCTCGAACTGCGCGCTGGTCTCGACCCGGCCGGCGCGCCAGCCATAGGCCTGCGCGAGCGCCGCGAAGTCGGGGTTGAACAGGTCGCTGCCGCTGACGCGCCCCGGGTACGCGCGCTCCTGGTGCATGCGGATCGTGCCGTAGCTGCCGTTGTCGACGACGATCACGATCAGCTTGCCCGGCCCGGTGCCGGCGCCGTAGCCGGTCGCGGTCGCGAGTTCCTGGCCCGTCATCAGGAAGTCGCCGTCGCCGGCGAGGCTGATCACGGTGCGCGCCGGGTACAGCAGCGACGCGGCGATCGCCGCCGGCACGCCGTAGCCCATCGCCCCCGAGGCCGGCGCGAGCTGCGTGCGGCCGCCATGCTGCAGGCCCGGATAGCGGTAGAAGCGGTGCAGCCAGCCGCTGAAATTGCCGGCGCCGTTGGTCAGCACGCTATCGGCCGGCGCGAGGCGCTGGATTGTCTTGACGAGCTCCGCCATGTCGAGCGGCTCGACCGGCACCGGCACGTGGTTCGCCTCGTAGTCGGCATGCGCGTCGCCGGTCCACGCCCCCCAGGGCAGCGATGGCGGCGGCGCCAGGCCTTCGAGCGCCTTCGCCGCGCAGGCCATCGCCGATTGCAGCATCAGGTCGGCGGCGTAGACGCGGCCGAGCTCTTCCGGGCCGGCGTGGATATGGATCAGCGTCTGCGCCGGCCGCGGCGCGCGCAGCAGCGTGTAGCCGCCGGTCGTCATCTCGCCCAGGCGCGGGCCGACCGCGAGCACCAGGTCGGCCTGCGCGATGCGCTGCGCAAGTATCGGGTTGATGCCGATGCCAACATCGCCGGCGTAGTTCGCGTGGCGGTTGTCGAACAGATCCTGGAAGCGGAACGCGCAGCCGACCGGCAGGCTCCAGTTCTCGGCGAAACGCTGCATCGCGGCGCAGCCGGCGGCGTCCCAGCCGCTGCCGCCGACGATCACGAACGGGCGTCGCGCCGCGAGTAGCAGCGTGCGCAGCTCGCACAACGCGCCCGGCGCGGGCCAGGCCAGCGCCGGCTCGACGCGCGGCAGCACCGGTGCGTCCGTCAGCGCGGTCAGCATGTCTTCGGGCAGCACCAGCACGACCGGCCCGGGCCGCCCCTGCATCGCAGTGTGGAACGCACGCGCCACGTACTCGGGCAGCCGCGCCGCGTCGTGGACCTCGCCGACCCACTTCGCGAAGCCGAGCGTGCCGGGGCCGAACATCTGCCGGTAGTCGAGCTCCTGAAACGCCTCGCGATCGCGTTGCTCGCTCGCGACCTGGCCGATGAACAGCAGCATCGGCGTGCTGTCCTGGAACGCGGTGTGCAGCCCGATGCTGGCGTTGGTGGCGCCCGGGCCGCGCGTGACGAAACAAATGCCGGGCCGGCCGGTCAGCTTGCCTTGCGCCTCGGCCATGAAGGCGGCACCACCCTCCTGGCGGCAGGCGATGAAGCGGATCCGTTCGCGGTGCTCGTAGAAGCCGTCGAGCACCGCGATATAGCTCTCGCCCGGCACGCCGAACACGGTGGCTACGCCCTGTTCGATCAGGGCTTCGACGAGCAGGTGCCCGGCCGGGCGGGCAGCGGAAGGCTGGGTCATGAGGGCAGCGTGGAGGCAGCGAAACCGCGAGTGTGCCCTGATCATGCACGGCGTCACCGGCCGCATGGGCATGAACCAGCACCTGATCCGCTCGATCGTCGCGATCCGCAGCGAAGGCGGCATGCTGCTCGCCAACGGCGACCGTGTGATGCCCGATCCAATCCTGATCGGCCGCAATGCCGAGAAGATCGAGGCACTCGCGAAGGCGCAAGGCATCGCGCGCTGGGGCACCGACCTCGCCGCCGCGCTCGCGAACCCGGACGACTCGGTCTTCTTCGACGCCGGCACGACGCAGATGCGCCCGACGCTGCTCGCCAGCGCGATCCGCGCCGGCAAGCACGTCTACTGCGAAAAGCCGATCGCGACGAACCCGAATCAGGCGGTCGAGATCGCGCGCCTCGCGCAGGATGCCAACACGCGCTCCGGCCTGAAGCACGGCGCGGTGCAGGACAAGCTGTTCCTGCCGGGGCTGCGCAAGCTCGACATGCTGCGCCGCGCCGGCTTCTTCGGCCGCATGCTGAGCCTGCGGCTCGAGTTCGGCTACCGGGGCTTCGAGGGCGACCTGCAGCCGATCCAGCGGCCGAGCTGGAACTACCGCAAGGAAGACGGCGGCGGCATGATCCTGGACATGATGTGCCACTGGCGCTACGTGCTGGACAACCTGTTCGGCGAAGTGCAGTCGGTGTCCTGCCTGGGCGCGACGCACATCCCGACGCGCTGGGACGAATCCGGCCAGCCCTACGACGCGACCGCCGACGACGCCGCCTACGCGACCGTGCAACTGAAGGGCCACAACGGCGAGCCGGTGGTCGTGCAGATCAACATGAGCTGGGCCACGCGCGTGCGGCGCGACGACCTCGTCACCTTCCATGTCGACGGCACGCACGGCTCGGCGGTGGCCGGCCTGTCGTCGTGCCGCGCGCAATCGCGCGTGACGACGCCGCGGCCGGTCTGGAACCCCGCCGTCAAGCAGACGATGAACTTCCACGACCAGTGGCAGGAGGTGCCCGATTCGATGGTCTACGACAACGGCTTCAAGATCCAGTGGGAGCATTTCATCCGCCACGTGGTCGAGGACGCGCCGTACCGCTGGACGCTGCCCGAAGGCGCGAAGGGCGTGCAACTGGTCGAGGCGGCGCTGCAGAGCTGGAAGGAACGGCGCCACAGCGACGCGCTGCTCGGCATCTTCGATGCGATCGCACCGGCCGCGAACGCGGCGCTCGCCGCGCTGGCGACGGGCGACACGGCGCGCTTCCACGCGATCCTCGCGCCGACGCTGCCGCTGTCGCGCCACATCTTCGCCGCGCCGACCCGCTTCTACAAGACCGGCGTCGTGTTCATGGCCTGGTTGAACGGCCACCAGCGCCATTTCACGATGGTCGGCGGCCAACAGGGCGCGCGGTCGCTGATCCATTTCGCCGAGCTGTTCCGCCTCGCCGACGCGGCCGGCCTGATCGAACAACCCGGACTCGCGGCGCGGCGCATGACGCATCTGCTGACGCTGCACGGCGTCGAGGCCTGAGGATGCGCGACTTCAGCATCGACCACCGCTGGCTCTCGATCAACACCGCGACCGTGCGCGCGCAGTGGCCGCTCGACCGCATCGTCACCGAGTGCGCGCAGCGTGGCATTCGCGCGATCTCGCCGTGGCGCGACCAGGTCGCGGCGCTGCTGCGCGACACGGGCATGGAGCTCTCGGGTTATTGCCGCGGCGGGATGTTCCCGGCCTCGACCGACGCGGGGCTGCTGGCCGCGCTCGACGACAACCGCCGCGCCGTCGATGAAGCAAAGACCTTGAACGCGGCCTGCCTGGTGCTGGTCGTCGGCGCGACGCTCGAATACGCGCGCGGCGTCGGCATGCCGCTGGCGATCGAGCCGCTGCACTCGATGTACGCCGCCGACCGCGCCTGCATCAACACGCTGGAGCAGGCGCCGGACCTGTGCGATGCGCTCGACCCATCTCGCGCGGGCGCGCTGGGTGTCGCGGTCGACCTGTACCACGTCTGGTGGGGTCCGAAGCTGCAGGCCCAGATCGAACGCGCGGGGCGCGAGCGGCTGCTCGCGTTCCATGTCTGCGATTGGCTCGTGCCGACGCGCGACCTGCTGAACGACCGCGGCATGATGGGCGACGGCGTGATCGACATCCCGCGCATTCGCGGCTGGGTCGAGGCCGCGGGCTTCGCCGGCTACAGCGAGGTCGAGATCTTCTCGGCCGAAGACTGGTGGAGGCGCTCGGGCGGCGAGGTGCTCGACGCCTGCATCGCGCGCCACCGCAGCGCCGTCTGAAGGAATGCCGGGCCGGGCCGCGCGGGTGCGCGAAGCGGCCCGCAAGGGCGGGCACTCAGGCCGCAGCCGGCTGCAGGTTCGTGCGCCGCACCTTGCGCACGTTGAACGCGTTGACGATCAGCACGCCCTGCACCAGCGCGATTCCCAGCCACACGAGCTTCGGTTGCTGGTGATCCATCAGCGTGCCGAAGATCAGCGGCGCGACCGCCTGGCCGATGTCCAGCCCCGAATAGACCACACCATAGACGCGGCCGGTGGCGTTCGGCGGCGACGCGCGCTTCACGATCAGGTCGCGCGACGGCCCGGCCGTGCCGGCACCGAAGCCCATCACGCCGAACAGCACCGGCACCCACAGCGCCGGGATGGCGGCGAAGCCGATCAGCAGCGCCACCAGCGCGGCGATGCCGAAACCGGCGCCGATCACGCGCTCGCAGCGCGCCGGGTCGGACGCCAGGAAGCCGCCGGCGACCATGCCGCCGGCGCTGCACACCATGTAGATCGTCAGGCACATCGCGGCGAGATCGACCGGCACGTCGTGCAGCATGCGCGCCGCGGCGGGGGCGAAGGTCTGCACGCCGCTGAGCGCCATCGCATAGAAGAAGAAGAACGCGAAGCACATCCACACCGCCGGGATCTTTAGGAACGCGAGGCTGCCTTCGGTCGGCGTGGCGGTCGCATTCGGTGCGTCGGCCTTGCTCGTGACCATCGTGTCGAGCGCGAGGTGCGAGCGGTTCAGCACCAGCACCGCCAACACCACGAACGCGAGCAGGCCGGCACCCACCAGCGCCACGCGCCACGAGTACGCGATCGCGAGCGGCACCAGCATCGCCGGCGCGAGCGCCCAGCCCAGGCTGCCGGTGATGCCGTGCACGCTGAACGCATGGCCCAGGCGCGACGGGTGCACCTTGCGGTTCAGCAGCGTGTAGTCGACTGGGTGAAAGACGCCGTTGCCGATGCCGGCGACGACCGAGCACAGCGCCAGGATCGCGTAGCTGGGGCTGGCCGCGAAGCCGAATGCCGCCGCACCGAGCAGGCTCAGCCCGCCGAACAGCACCGGCCGCGGCCCGAAGCGGTCGACGACGAAGCCGGACGACGCCTGCACCGCGCAGGAGACGACGAAGAAGATCGTCATCAACAGACCGAGTTCGGCGTAGCTGACGTTGAAGGCTTCCTTCAGCCACGGGAATAGCGGCGCCAGCAGCAGCTGGCTGAAATGGCTGATCAGGTGCGCCAGGCCGACCAGGCCGATCAGCCGGGCGTCCTGGCGGGCCGGGCGAGCCGGTGCGGTGAGAGTGCTCATGGAAATCAAGTGGGATCGATGGCGGCATCTTAAGCAGATCGCTGGCGGCCGGATGACGACAGCTTGTCAACTCCGGTCGAGTTTCAGCCAATGACGCCGCTGGCCGCCATCACCCCGAACCCCCCGATCGGCCCGGTGACGCCGCACCTGTAACCCGGCCGGTGCGTGCCAAGACCCAGCGCCTGAAGGCGGACCCTCGTTCGTGCAGTGGCGCCAGCAGGTGCTGCCCGCGCGCGCCGTGACCCTGGCCGCGCGCCGGCTGCCGATGGCGAGCATCGCTGCCGAACTCGGCTACGCGAGCGCGAGCGCGTTCAGCGCGATGGTGCGGCGTTCCGTCGGCGCCCCGCCGAGCCGCTTTCTGGCGTCCTGATCGCGGGCGCCGACGACGGGCGCAACACCCGGTTGCAGTTTCGCGCTTGGTTTGGGGGTTGGCGTGGCCTATCGACGACCGTAGACTCGGCCGCAAACGGCGTCAATCCGGCGCCACATCCTCCAACCCGCCCTTCCGGCAGGGAGAACCCGTGCTCACATCGCTGTTCGGTGACCTCGGCCCTGCGCGACGCCGCAAGCGTGAGGGCGACGCGACCGACGGCGGTTTCGCCGCCACCGCGATCATGGAATCGGTCGCCTCGGAGGTCAATGCGCGCGGCCAGGTCGTCGACCGGCATTCGCACGATCTGGTCGTCACCGGCTCGCCGGCCCAGGCGATCCGCGAGCATTTCGCCGACACCCGCGCCGATCTGGAAACCGCGACCTCGCTGATCACGCTGCTCGACCCGGCGGGCGTGTGGGCGTCGGCGGTCATCAAGGCGCTGTCGGACGCCGGCGGCCGGCCGATCGAGCGCCTGCACCTGCGCGAACACAGCACCTTGCGCACGCTCGCGACGATCGAGCGCACGACCCTCGTGCGGCGCCACGAGGACACGCTGCGCATCTACCACGCCGACGTGCGGGCGCCGGGCAGCGAGAACGCCGAGATTCCGGTCGCGCTGATGGAGCGCAGCCAGATGACCACCGTGATCATCGGCCCGCTCCAGCCGCATGCGATCGACGCCCTGCTCGCGGCCTTGCAAGCCGCGGCGATGCTGCCGACCTGGCGTTGCCCGAACCTGCTGTTCATGCTGCCGCCGAACGCGGTATGGATCGCCAACAAGATCAGCGCGATCACCTGGCCGGGCCGGCTGCACGTGCACGTGTTGAGCGAATCGATGACCGGCGCGTCCTCGGTCTGGAACGCGATGCTGGGCATGTGGAACCACGTCAAGGCGCAGCCGGGCTGGGAGCCCGCCGCGAGCGCGCCGTCGATCGACGCGCGCGAGTTCCCGATCAAGATCGGACAGTTGGGCGCTCCGGCCGCCCCGCTCGACCAGGCCGGCGCCGGTGCGCCGCCGGTGCTGCGCGTCAGCCGCGACGTGCTCGACCCGGCGCGCGCCCGGCTCGCGCTCGCCGGCATGCTCTCGCTCGACGGCCTGCTCGGCTGTGCCGTCGTCGATTCGACCACCGGCCTGGTGCTGGCGCGCGAGCTGCGTGGCGAGCCGTCGGTGAACATGGATCTCGCCGCCGCGGCCTGCGCCCAGGTGCTGCGCGCGCATCGGCAGGCAGCGCGCAGCATGGGCCTGGCCGACCAGATCGACGAGGTGATGACCAGCGCCGGCTCGCGCCAGCAGGTGATGCGCACCGTGTCGCGCCACCCCGACCTGTTCCTCGTCGTGCTGCTCGACCGGCACCACACCAACCTCGCGCTGGCGCGCTTTCAGTTGATGGAAGTCGAGCGCGGTCTGCGCTGACCGGCACGCAGGCTCAGCGCGCCAGCTCGACCCCGCGGTTCGCGAGTGCATCGGCACGCTCGTTGCCCGGGTCGCCCGAATGGCCCTTGACCCAGCGCCATTCGACGTGATGCAGGTTGCGCAGCGCGTCGAGCCGCTGCCACAGCTCGGCGTTCTTGACAGGCTTCTTGTCGGCCGTCTTCCAGCCGCGCTGCTTCCAGCCGTGAATCCATTCGGTGATGCCCTTGCGCACGTACTCGCTGTCGGTGTGCACCGTCACGTCGCAAGTGCGCTTCAGCGAGTTCAGCGCCTCGATCACCGCGGTGAGCTCCATGCGGTTGTTGGTCGTCAGCGCTTCGCCGCCCAACAGCTCTTTCTGATGCTCGCCGGTGCGCAGCCATGCGCCCCAGCCGCCGCGCCCCGGGTTGCCCTTGCAGGCGCCGTCGGTGTAGACCACGACGTGCGGGCGCCGGATGGCCGCTGCCGCGCCGGGCGTTTCTGTGGTGCTGGCGATGCTGCTCATGGCTCGGGTTCGTGCAAATCGTGATTGTGGTGGGTCGCGACCACCGGCGCGGGCGCGGCCTTCGGCGCGGCGTGCTGCGCACGCACCATGCCGACCAGCCGCATGCCGCGCACGCGCTTGACCGCGACCACGAAGTAGACCGCGCCGAACACCGGCCACCAGCGGTCGCCGACGCGCTCCATCCACGCAAAACGCGACAGCCACCTCATCGACGCGACCGGCAGCCGGTAGCAGCCGAAGCGGCCGTCCTCGACCTCGAAGCTCAGCAGCCGCAGCCAGTCGCGCAGCCGCCGGTAGCGCAGGAACTCGCCGGCACCCGGAAGGAACGGGCCAAGGGGCGAGTTCGGCGCCAGGCGCCTGCGCCAGCGCCCTAGATGCTGGCGCAGGCCCCACAGGCTGGTCGGGTTGAAGCCGACGATCACGACACGCCCCTCGGGCACCAGCACGCGCTCGACCTCGCGCAGCGCGAGATGCGGGTCGCGCGCGAACTCGAGCGCGTGCGGCAGCACGATCAGGTCCAGGCTGCCGCTGTCGAAGGGCAAGGCATCGAAGTCGCAGTTCAGCGCGACCGCGGCGCGCGCAGGCGACGCGGGTTCACCTTGTAAAGTTTCAACGCCCGCGGCGGGCGACGGCGACGGCGACGGCGACGCGAGCGCCTGCGAGTGCTCGGTCGCGACCCAGCGGTGCGGCATGCGGTTCGCTCGCAGGGCGTCGAGTTCGGGCAGGCCGAGCTGGAGCGCGTGAAAGCCGAACAGGTCGGCCACGGCAGTGTCCAGATGGGCCTGTTCCCATTGCAGAACATAACAACCTGCGGGTGTTTTCAGCCAATCGCTCAAACCTATAATCGCGCGTTCCGCCATGAACCTGATCGCCCCGCTTGCTTTCACCGATCACCCCGACTGGATGCTCCACGACGGCCACTACGCCGGCGTCGTCGATCCGGGCGCATCCGCGCCACCGTTCGCCGCACGCGCTGCGCAGCAGCGGGTGTTGGCGGCGATTCTAGTGACCCACCACCACGCCGGCCTGCACCCCGCGAGCCCCGCCGAAGCCGCGGCCCTTGCGGCCGCGGTCCGACCCTGGAAGAACGCTTTGCGATGACGCCATTCAGCACACCCGGCCGGTTGAGCCGCCTTCTGTCCACCCGCGCCGCGTTGCTGATGCTGCCGCTGCTTGTGCTCGCCGCCTGCGCCGCTCCGGGCGGGCCACCATCGCCCGGTTCCTCCACCGCTTCCGCACCCGCTGCCGCAACCGCAACCGCAGACACGCCGGCATCCGCCGCCGCGCCGACCCCTCTGGACGCGGCCAGCGCAGCCGTCGCCGAGACCGAAACCGCCGCCGCGCCGATGCCCGTGCCGGTCGATCCGCTGCGCCCCGAGGTCCGGCTCGACCTGAACGACCGCGCCGCGCAGACCGATCTCTGGGAACGCGTGCGCCAGGGCTTCACGATGCCCGATCTCGACAGCGACCTGGTGCGCGACCGCGAGCAGTGGTACGCGACCCGCCCCGACTACGTGCAGCGCATGACCGAACGCGGTGGGCGCTACCTGTTCCACATCGTCGAGGAGCTCGAGCGCCGCGGCATGCCGACCGAGCTGGCGCTGTTGCCGTTCATCGAGAGCGCCTACAACCCGCAGGCCATGTCGAGCGCGCGCGCGTCCGGCATGTGGCAGTTCATCCCGAGCACCGGCAAGGACTTCGCGCTGAAGCAGAACATCTTCCGCGACGATCGCCGCGACGTGCTCGCGTCGACCCGTGCCGCGCTCGACTACCTGCAAAGGCTGTACGCCAAGTTCGGCGACTGGCACCTCGCGCTGGCGGCCTACAACTGGGGCGAAGGCAGCGTGCAGCGCGCGATCGCCCGCAACCAGAAGCTCGGGTTGCCGACCGATTACGCGTCACTCAAGATGCCGAACGAGACGCAGTACTACGTGCCCAAGCTGCAGGCGGTGAAGAACATCGTCGCCCGGCCTGCGGCCTTCGGGCTGAGCCTGCCGCCGCTGCGCAATCACCCGTATTTCCTGAGCGTGCCGATCGAGCGCGACATGGACGTCGCGGTCGCGGTCAAGCTCGCCGGCATGCCGCTGGAGGAGTTCCAGACCCTGAACCCGCAGATGAACAAGCCGGTGATCCTGGCCGCCGGCACGCCGCAGGTGCTGCTGCCCTACGACAACGCGAACCAGTTCGTGCGCGAACTGCCGCTGCACCGCGGCCAGCTCGCGAGCTGGACCGCCTGGGTCGCGCCACGCACGCTGCGCCCGGCCGACGCCGCCAAGCAGGTCGGCATGAGCGAGGCGCGGTTGCGCGAGGTGAATCGCATTCCGCCGCGCATGCTGGTGAAGGTCGGTTCGACCCTGCTGGTGCCGCGCAGCGAGCACGCCCGCGCCGATGTCTCGAGCCAGGTCGCCGACAACGCGATGATGGCGCTCGCACCCGACGCGCCGCCGCTGCGCAAGATGGCGCTGAAGGCCGGGCGCAAGGACAGCGTGGCCAGCGTCGCGCAACGCTACCGCATCAGCGCGAAGCAGGTGGCGCAATGGAACGGCGTCGGTGCCGGCGCCAGCTTCAAGCCGGGCCAGACCATCGTCGTCTACGTCGCCGCGAAGGTCGGCAAGGCAAAGGCGACGCGTGCCGCGGCGAACAAGCCCTCCGGCCACCCGGCCACGCGCAGCGTCGCGGCCAGTCGCAAGGCCCACGTGCGCGTCGCGCGCGACTGATTCCGCGGCGCGCCGGCGTCAGCGCCGGTCGATCAGCGCGTGCGCGATCGTGCCGAGGTCGAGGTACTCGAGCTCGCTGCCGATCGGCACGCCGCGCGCCAGCCGCGTCACGCGCAGCCCGCGTGCCTTCAGCGCCTCGGCGAGCACGTGCGCGGTGGCCTCGCCCTCGGCGTTGAAGTTGGTCGCGATGATCACTTCCTCGGTGTGGCCGTCGCTCGCGCGCGCCAGCAGTTCGTGCGCCCCGATGTCGCCGGTGCCCACGCCGTCGAGCGGGCTCAGGCGCCCCATCAGCACGAAGTACAGACCGCGGTAGCTGCCGGTGCGCTCGAGCGCGGCCTGGTCGGCCGGCGTCTCGACCACGCAGAGCTGGCGCGCGTCGCGGCTGCCGTCGAGGCAGACGCCGCAGATCGCCGCCTCGGTGAAGGTGTGGCAGCGTTCGCAGTGGCGCACGTTGGCGAGCGCCGATTGCAGCGCCAGCGCGATCCGCTGCGCGCCTTCGCGGTCATGCTGCAGCAGGTGGAAGGCCATGCGCTGCGCCGATTTCGCGCCGATGCCCGGCAGGCGGCGCAGCGCCTCGACCAGCGCTTCGAGCGACGGTTCGGTCATCCGACTCGAGAGGCGAAGGTCATGGGGGCTCAGAACGGGAATTTCATTCCCGGAGGCATCGGCATGCCCGCCGTCAGCTTGCCCATCTTTTCCTGGCTCACCTCTTCGGCGCGGCGCACGCCGTCGTTGAACGCGGCGGCGACCAGGTCCTCGAGCATGTCCTTGTCGTCGGCGAGCAGGCTCGGGTCGATCGTGATGCGCTTGACGTCGTGCTTGCAGGTCATCGTGACCTTCACGAGGCCGGCGCCCGACTGGCCCTCGACCTCGATGTGGGCGAGCTCTTCCTGCGCCTTCTTCAGGTTGTCCTGCATCGCCTGGGCCTGCTTCATCAGCCCGGCCAACTGGTTCTTCATCATCGTGTGTTCCTTGAATGTTGGTCAATGCGGTTTGACCGACCCCGGCACGATGCGCGCGGTCTTGTATTGCGCCATCAGGGCCTGCACCAGCGGGTCGTCGTGGATGATCTGTTCGGCCTGCGCCTGGCGGCGCGCGCGCTCGGCGGCTTCACGTTTCGCCGGCGAATCGTCGGCCGGGCCGGCCTCGACCTCGAGCCGCACGGCGCGCTGCAGCGCATCGGCCAGCGCCGCCTGCAGCTTCTCGCACGGCGCCGCGGCGCGCAGCGTTTCGCGCTCGACGCGCAGCCGGCAGCGCACCGGCGCGGCCTGCTCGTCGAGCACGGTGCATTGCGCCTGCATCGCCAGCTCGCGCGCGAACGCGCTGACACTGCCGGCGTCGTTGAGCCGCTGCACCAGCTCGGCCCAGCGCGCACCGAGCGCGGTCGGCGTGAATTCGACCGATGGCGGGGCGAACGGCGGCGGCGCGGGCTCGCGCGCCGTGGCCGCGGACGGCTCGACGACCTCGTCCTCGAACGGCGCGTCCAGCCACGGCGGCGGCTCGTTCGCCGGCGCCGGCACGCGCGCGGCCGGTGCACTCGCGACCACAGCGGGCTGCGCGACCCCGGGCGCGGCGGCGAGCGGCGCGGCGACGACGACGCGGCGCGGTTTCGCCGCCGCTGGCACCGCCGCCACCGGCAGCGCCGGCGCGCCCGCCTTGGCCCCCTCGCCCTTCGGTCGGAACGCGAGCATGCGCAGCAGCACCATCACCAGGCCGCTGTATTCGTCGGGCGCCAGGCCGAGCTCGGCTCGGCCATGCAGCGCGATGCTATAGAGCAGCTGGGTCTCGTCGGCCGCGAGCAGCGCCGCCAGCCGCGCCGCCTGCGGGGCGTCGGGGTCATCTGCATCGGCCGCATCGGGCACGGCCTGCAGCAGCGCCATCTGCTGCAGCAGTGCCGCCATCTCTTCGAGCGTGCCGGCGGCCGACAGGCCCAGGCCGCGCAGCGCGTCGACCACGCCGACCAGCGCGGCGCCGTCGGCGGCAGCGACCGCCTCGACGATGCGCACCGCGTGGCCGCGGTCGACTGCGCCCAGCATCCGGCGCACGCCATCTTCGGCGAGCGCACCGGCACCGAAGGCGATCGCCTGATCGGTCAGCGACAGCGCATCGCGCATCGAGCCGCGCGCCGCGCGTGCGAGCAGGCGCAGCGCGCCGGGCTCGGCGTCGATCCGCTCCTGCGCGAGGACCGCGGCGAGGTGCTCCTGCACCGTCTGCGGCGCCATCGGCCGCAGGTTGAACTGCAGGCAGCGCGACAGCACGGTCGGCGGCACCTTCTGCGGGTCGGTGGTCGCGAGCACGAACTTGAGGTACTCGGGCGGCTCCTCGAGGGTCTTGAGCATCGCGTTGAACGCGGTCGTCGACAGCATGTGCACTTCGTCGATCATGTAGACCTTGAAGCGGCCCAGCACCGGCTTGTAGACGGCCTGGTCGAGCAGCTGCGAAATCTCGTCGACACCGCGGTTCGAGGCCGCGTCGAGTTCGACGTAATCGATGAAGCGGCCGGCGTCGATGTCGCGGCAGGCGTCGCAAACCCCGCAGGGGTGTGCGGTGATGCCGCCCTGGCCGTCGGTGCCGGTGCAGTTCAGCGACTTGGCGAGAATGCGCGAGATCGTCGTCTTGCCGACGCCGCGCGTGCCGGTGAACAGGTAAGCATGGTGCAAGCGCCGCTGCGTCAGCGCGTTCGCCAGGGCCTGCACCACGTGCTCCTGGCCCACCAGCGCCTCGAAGTTGGGCGGCCGGTACTTGCGGGCGAGAACGACATACGACATGGATTCATTCTACGGGCGCTGCCGGCGCGGCCGCGCCGGGCGGGCGACGGGCATGCGTGGCCGCTCCCACGCCGTTACCGGATAATTCCGCTTCCGCAGCCCGGCCCCGCCCGATGAACCCAACTACCGATTCCAGCGCCCAAGGCGCCACGCTCAGCTACGAGCAGGCCGGCGTCGACTACGACCTGATCGACCCGCTGAAGGTCAGCGCGCAACGCGCTGCGGCCGCCACCGCCGTCCACCTCGGCGGCCACGGCTTCAGCGAAGTCACGGCCTCGCGGGGCGAATCGGCCTATGTGGTCGACGTCGGCCCGTTCTACCTCGCCAGCATCGTCGAATGCCTGGGCTCGAAGGCGCTGGTCGCCGACGAGATGCGCCAACTCACCGGCAAGAGTTACTACGACAGCATCGCGCAGGACACGATCGCGATGGCGATCAACGACCTGATCACGGTCGGCGCCACGCCGCTGGTCGTGCAGGCCTACTGGGCCGCCGGCGGCTCCGACTGGTTCGCCGACGCGCAGCGCTCGCAGGCCCTGGTGGCCGGCTGGAAGCGCGCCTGCGACACCTGCCGCGTCGCCTGGGGCGGCGGCGAGACGCCGGCGCTGGCCGGCATCGTCGCCGACGGGCGCATCGACCTCGCCGCGGCCTGCACCGGGCTGGTCAACCCGAAGTCGCGCCTGTCGCTCGGCCAACACCTGGCGCCCGGCGACGCGATCGTGCTGCTGGCCTCCAGCGGCATCCACGCGAACGGCCTGAGCCTGGCGCGCAAGCTGGTCGAGCGGCTGCCGCACGGCTACCTGACCGAGGTCGAGACCGGCCTGAGCTACGGCGATGCGCTGCTCGCGCCCACCGTGCTGTACTCGCCCGTCACCGAGGCGCTGTTCGCGGCCGGCATAACGCCGCGCTACTGCGCCAACATCACCGGCCACGGCTGGCGCAAGCTGCTGCGGCACCCGGCCGCGCAGCGCTACCGCGTCCACACCGTGCCGGCCGTGCCGCCGGTGCTGAAGTTCATCCAGCGCCATGCGCGGCAGGACGACCGCGAGGCCTACAGCACGCTCAACATGGGCGCGGGCTTCGCGATCTTCGTCGCGGCCGAGGACGCGCAGCGCACTGTCGAGGTCGCGCGTGCGCAAGGCGTCGAGGCCCTGGTCGCCGGCGCGGTCGAGCCCGGGCCGAAGGAACTGCTGATCGAGCCGCTGAACATTCGCTTCGGCGACGACGACCTTCAGCTGCGCTGAAATGCCCGTCGCGGCGCCCGACGCGCCGCTGGCCAAGGTCGCGCGCCACGCGAGCATCCCGGCCGGCCAGGCGGGCGGGTGGCCGCTGCTGCAGGGCAGCTACGCGCTCGACACGCGCCTGGCCATGATCGAGAACGCACACCGTGCGCTCGACGGCAGTACTACCTGATCGCCGACGACTCGACCGGCCGGCCACTGCTGCGCGCGGCGTGCGCGTCGTTACGAACGCGCTGGCGGTCAGCGACGAACCGCTGGTCAGCATCGGCCTCGAGCGCCACCAGGTAGAGGTGGTGAAGATGGGCGTCGAGCCTTACGAACTGAGCTCGAACCGGCTCAAGCTGGACCGCACGCTCGAGGGCCTGCTCGGCACCTCGACCGGGCGGCTGCACGCGAAGATCGGCTTCCTCGACCGCCGTCTCGGGCTCGTCGGCTCGATGAACCTGGACCCGCGTTCGTCCAGCGTCAACACCGGGATCCGGGGTGCGCATCGCCAGCCCGAGACTGGCCAAGATGGTTTTGACCGCGTTCAGGGTCGATTCGCTGGGCGGCGTCTACCAGGTCAAGCTGGCGCCCGGCGGCGCCGGCGTGCGCTGGGTGGCGGTCGATGCCGGCAGCCCCGAGGAGCTCGACTTCGACCCCGATACCAGCCTGCCGCAGCGCCTGCGCCTGATGATGCTGTCGTTCTTCGTGCCCGAAAGCCAGCCCTGAACACCGATCGGGCGTGGGGCCATCGCCGCGTCGCCTAGAATCGTCTGTGACGGGCCTCCCCGCATGGAAGCGCGGCGAACCGGGTCAGGTCGGGAACGAAGCAGCCCCAACCGTTGCAACCAGTGCCGGGGTCAGGCTCGTCACCCAACTTCCGTAAGCATCGTGCCCAATCGTCGGGCGCCGTTCACAACGCCGCGCGTTCGCGGGCCGGCTTGCGCAAGCTGTCGGTCGGCTCGTCGTGCGCCTCCAGCGGCGGCACCGTGTCGTCCCAGGCGGTCGAGTGAAAGCTGCGGTTCGGGCCGGCGTCCAGCCAGGCAGCGCGGCCGCGCTGCAGGCGCTCGTCGCGCCGCGACAGCAACCAGTCCCCGAGCAACCAAGCCGCCACGACGGCGAGGACGATCAAAACGGCGGTCAACATGTGGGCTCCTCGGGTGCCGGCGAATCCTGCGAATCGGTCGGCGGTCTGGCGCGAATCTACGCCAGCTCGAGCCGCACGGCACCCCTCGAATGAAGGTCGATGCGCCCGCCGCGCCCGACCTGTGCCGACTTTGCCACGGCGCTATCTCCTACGGGCCAGGCTCGCACGAGCTTCGACACTGGCACGACGCCGGGAGTGGTATGCCACCCCCGATTCACACTGCCACGGAGAAAGCATGGAACATCAAATCCACAAGACCCGTCTGTCGCTCGCCGCGCTCGCGATCACCGCTTTGTTCACCACCGGTGCACGCGCCGACCTCACCCCGCTCGATCCCGTGGACTTCAGCGGTACCGGGCTGGGCGCCGTGAACACGATCCTTACGATCACGAGCCCGGGCAGCTCGAGCTCCGAAATCGGCAGCGTGGCCTGGAACGGCTCGGCCGACGTGCTCAGCGGCGACGTCAAGACCGGCGCGTCGCAGACGCTCACGCGCACGCTCGGCGAACTCGGCGTGGTCTCGGCCGATTCGCTGCGGGTGGTGTTCAACGCCTCGGAACCCGGCAACGGCTTGAACGGCATCACGCTGGACGCGCTGACCTTCTCGGCCTACGCGCCTACCACGGGCAGCCTGATCTTTAGCGCCAGCCTGCTGGCGCCGATCGCCTACGCCGATACTTTCAACGGGACCGGCAACTCGGGCTTCGTGTTCGGGCTGACCAGCGCCGAGGCCGCCGAGTTCAAGGCGGCGGTCAGTACCTCCGGTTTCTCGTTCGATTCGATCCGGGCCGGCCTGTCGGCCAGTGCGAGCAACGCCACCGGCGGCAACGAGACCTTCTTCATCGCCAATGCCGGTGGCCCGGTCGGCGCGGTGCCGGAACCGCAGACCTATGCGCTGCTGATGGCGGGGCTGGTCGGCGTCGGCTTCGTCGCGCGCAGCCGTCGTACCGGCTGAGCCCACGCCACGCGATACGTGGCGTTAGGCGTCGCGCAAAAATAACTTGATAGATATTTGATGATGTGTTCTAAAGCGGAATGCAGATTGCATTCGCGATAGGGCACATCGAGTCGAAGTACCGATCGCTTGCGTCGGTGTTGGATGAGCGAGCGCGCCGACATTGGGCGGCGACCGAGGCGCGGGCGTATGGCTGGGGCGGCGTCAGCGCGGTGAGCGAGGCGACGGGGATGTCGCCAAATACGATACGCAAAGGCTTGGTCGAATTGGCGGTCAGAGATGCCGACCCCGATGCTGAAGTCACTGCGCGGTTGCGAATGCCCGGAGGTGGGCGCAAGCGCCTGACCGAAACGGACCCGCAGTTGAGCGCGGAGTTGGATCGTCTGGTTGACCCGTTGACACGAGGCGATCCTCAGTCGCCATTGCGCTGGACATGCAAGAGCACGAGTCGTCTGGCGCAAGAGTTATCGCAGCAGGGGCACTCGATCAGCGCAAGGGCTGTGGCGCAGTTGTTGAATGCGGCGGGCTACAGCTTGCAGGGCAACCGCAAGACCTTGGAGGGAACGAAGCACCCCGATCGCAATTCTCAGTTCGAGCACATCAACGCAAAAGTGAAGCGATTCCAGCAGCGCGGGCAGCCGGTGATTTCGGTCGACACAAAGAAGAAAGAACTCGTCGGCCCCTACGAGAACAACGGGCGCGAGTGGCAGCGCAAAGGTGAACCCGAACGAGTGGACGTTCACGACTTACCGGACCTCGAACTCGGCAAAGTCATTCCCTACGGCGTGTTCGACATGAGTCGCAACGAAGGTTGGGTGAGCGTGGGCATCGACCACGACACCGCGCAGTTCGCGGCGAAAGCGGTTGGCCGGTGGTGGCAGAAGATGGGTGCCAAGCGCTATCCCCATGCCAACGCGTTGTTGATCACCGCTGACGGCGGTGGCAGCAATGGCAGCCGATGCCGTCTGTGGAAGGTGGCATTGCAGACCCTGTCACTGCGCCTGGGACTGCCCATCCATGTGTGCCACTTCCCGCCGGGAACCAGCAAGTGGAACAAGATCGAGCACCGGATGTTCTGCCACATCACCCAGAACTGGCGCGGGCGACCCCTGGTGAGTCACGAAGTCATCGTCAATCTG
>JANXZN010000101.1 GCA_025355545.1 Rhizobacter sp. | reverse complement strand
CGCGCCGGAATCTTGTATTCCAGCCGCACGCGGCCCATGCCGTCCGGTTCCATGTTGACGAGCTCGGCGCGGCGTTCGCCGAGCGCCTGCATCACCGCGCCCTGGTGCTGATCCTCGACGTCGGCCGTGACTTGCTCGATCGGCTCGAGGCGCTCGTCGCCTTCCATGCGGAACACGACGCGCGGCTTCGAGACGGCGAGCTCGTAGCCTTCGCGGCGCATCGTTTCAAGCAGGATGGTCAGGTGCAGTTCGCCGCGGCCCATCACCTCGAAGATGCCGTCTTCGTCGGTCTCCTTCACGCGCAGCGCGACGTTGCTTTGCAGCTCGCGCTGCAGGCGGTCCCACAGTTGGCGGCCGGTCACGAACTTGCCTTCGCGGCCAGCCAGCGGCGAGTTGTTGACGCAGAAGTTCATCGTCAGGGTCGGCTCGTCGACCTGGAGCAGCGGCAGCGGCACCGGGTTCTCGATGTCGGTCAGGGTCACGCCGATGCCGATGTTCTCGATGCCGTTGATCAGCACGATGTCGCCCGGGCCGGCCTCGGTCGCCTGCTGGCGCTCCAGGCCCTCGAACTTCAGCACCTGGTTGACGCGCGCGTTGAACGGCGTGCTCTCCGGGCCGCTGTAGACGGCGACGTTCTGCATCGGCTTCAAGGTGCCCTGGTTGACCCGGCCGATGCCGATGCGGCCGACGTACGTGGAGTAGTCGAGCGAGCAGATCTGCAGCTGCAGCGGCGCGTCGGGCTCGCCTGCGTGCGCCGGCACGTGGCTCAGGATCGTGTCGAACAGCGGCGCCAGATCGGTGCCGATCTCGCCTTGCGTGAGCGTGGCCCAGCCGTTCAGCCCGGAGGCGAAGACCACCGGGAAGTCGAGTTGCTCTTCGGTCGCGTGCAGCTTGTCGAACAGCTCGAAGGTGGCGTTGATCACGTAGTCGGCGCGCGCCCCCGGTCGATCCACCTTGTTGACGACGACGATCGGCTTGAGGCCCAGCGCGAGCGCCTTCTTGGTCACGAAGCGCGTCTGCGGCATCGGGCCCTCGACGGCGTCGACCAGCAGCAGCACCGAGTCGACCATCGACAGCACGCGCTCGACCTCGCCGCCGAAGTCGGCGTGGCCGGGCGTGTCGACGATGTTGACGTGCGTGCCCTTCCACTCGACCGCGCAGTTCTTCGACAGGATCGTGATGCCGCGCTCCTTTTCGAGGTCGTTGTTGTCCATCACGCGCTCGGCGACCTTCTCGTTCTCGCGGAAGGTGCCGCTCTGGCGCAGCAACTGGTCAACCAGCGTGGTCTTGCCGTGGTCGACGTGGGCGATGATGGCGATGTTGCGGATCTGTCGGGTCATGGTGTGGCAGCTTTCACTTCTTTGGTGTCCAGAAGGCCTTGCACCTCCACGGGGCTCAGCAGCCTGGTTGAAATCAGTTCGCCGGCGGCAATGTGGCCGCCGCCGAGGAATGCGCCGGGCTCGGGGCCGTAGACGCGCACGTGCGGCGCGTCGGGCAGCGCAGTGCGGCGACGCACGCCGCTGAGGAACCGGCCCGCGTCGTCGGTGTCGAGGCGCACGAGCGGCCAGTCGGCGAGCAAGGCATCGGCGTCCATCAGGGCGAGATCGCGTTCGGCGTCCGACATCGCCGCCAGTTGATCCAGTGTGCGCGCGCCCTCGAGCGTCAGTGCCCCACTGCCGGTGCGGCGCAACGCGCTCAGGTGCGCGCCGCAGCCCAAGGCCTTGCCGATGTCTTCGGCCAGCGTTCGGATGTAGGTGCCCTTGCTGCAACGCACGTCCAGCGTCCAGGTGTCGTGTTCGCCGCCGATGACGGCGATGCCGTGAATCGTCACGCTGCGTGCTTCGCGCTCGACCTCGATGCCGGCGCGCGCGTACTCGTACAGCGCCTTGCCGTCGCGCTTCAGCGCCGAATGCATCGGCGGTACCTGACGCATGGCGCCGACGAACTGCGCGCAGGCGGCCTCGATCTGCGCGCGCGTCACGTCCACCTCGCGCCGCTCGATCACCGCGCCTTCGCCATCGGCCGTCGTCGTCGTGACACCCAGCGCCAGGGTCGCGAGATAGCGCTTGTCGGCGTCCAGGCTCACCTGCGAGAACTTGGTCGCCGCGCCGAAGCACAGCGGCAGCAGGCCGGTCGCGAGCGGGTCGAGCGTGCCGGTGTGGCCGGCCTTCTCGGCGCGGTACAGGCGCTTGGCTTTCTGCAACGCGTCGTTGCTCGACAGGCCCAATGGCTTGTCGAGCAAGAGCACGCCGTGCACGGCACGTCGCTGAATGCGTGGACGCTGCGGCAGCACGGGTTCAGTCTTCCTTCGCCCGCGTCGAGTTCGCCTTCGCGATCAGCTCGCTCAGTTCGAGCGCGCGCTCGGTCGTGCGGTCGAACTTGAAGTGCAGGGTCGGCACGGTATGGATCTGCAGGCGCTTGAACAGGCCGTTGCGGATGAAGCCGGCGGCTTCGTTCAGCCCGGCCTCGCATTCGGTCGGGTCGCCGATCAGCAGCGAGAACAGCACGGTTGCATGCGCATAGTCGGCCGTGACCTCGACCGCGTTGATCGTGATCATGCCGATGCGCGGATCCTTCAGGTCGCGGATCAGCTCGGCCACATCGCGCTGGATCTGGTCGGCGACGCGAAAGCCGCGGTTCGGGATGGATCGTTTGTGTCGCATGAGGACTCCGTAAACACAAACCCCGCCGTCTTTTGGAGGGCGGGGTTCGGGACGAGACCAAAACCGCCTTACAGCGTTCGGGCCACTTCCTTCACCTCGAAGAATTCGAGCTGGTCGCCTTCCTTGATGTCGTTGTAGTTCTTCAACTTGATACCGCACTCGAAGCCGGAAGCGACCTCGCGCACATCGTCCTTCAGGCGGCGCACCGATTCGATCTCGCCGGTGTAGACCACCACGTTTTCGCGCAGCAGCCGGAAGCGCGCGCCGCGGCGCACCAGGCCGGCGGTGACCATCGAGCCCGCCACCGTGCCGATCTTGCTGGCCACGAACACGGTGCGGATCTCGGCCGTGCCGATGACCTCTTCGCGCTGCTCGGGAGCCAGCATGCCGGTCATCGCCAGCTTCACCTCGTCGACCGCGTCGTAGATGATGTTGTAGTAGCGGATGTCGACGCCGTTGTTCTCGGCCAGCTTGCGCGAGCCGGCATCGGCGCGCGTGTTGAAGCCGATGATGACGGCCTTCGAGGCGATCGCCAGGTTGACGTCGGACTCGCTGATGCCGCCGACCGCGGCGTGCACGATCTGCACCTTGACCTCGGCCGTCGACAGCTTCAGCAACGACTGCGCCAGCGCCTCCTGCGAGCCCTGCACGTCGGCCTTGATGATGAGCGCGAGCGTCTGCGTGGCGCCCTGCCCCATCTGGTCCATCAGCGTTTCTAGGTTCGCGGCCTGGCGCTTGGCCAGCTTCACGTCGCGATACTTGCCCTGGCGGAAGGTCGCGATCTCGCGCGCACGGCGCTCGTCGCCGAGCACCATGAACTCGTCGCCGGCCTGCGGCACCTCGGTCAGGCCCTGGATCTCGACCGGAATCGACGGGCCGGCCTCGGTGATCGACTTGCCGTTTTCGTCGAGCATCGCACGCACGCGGCCGAAGCTCGAACCGGCCAGCACCACGTCACCGCGCTTGAGCGTGCCGCTTTGCACCAGCACGGTCGCGACCGGGCCACGGCCCTTGTCGAGTTGCGCTTCGATCACGAGGCCCTTGGCCATCGAGTCCTTGGCCGCCCTCAGTTCCAGCACCTCGGCCTGCAGCAGCACCTGCTCGAGCAGCGTGTCGACGCCCTGGCCGGTGCGCGCCGAGACGGCGACGAAGGGCGAATCGCCACCGAAGTCTTCGGGCACGACCGCTTCAGCCACCAGCTCCGATTTCAGGCGTTCGACGTTGGCCTCGGGCTTGTCGATCTTGTTCATCGCGACGACGATCGGCACGCCGGCCGCCTTCGCGTGGTGGATCGCCTCCTTGGTCTGCGGCATCACGCCGTCGTCGGCCGCGACCACTAGGATCACGATGTCGGTCGCCTTGGCACCGCGCGCCCGCATCGCGGTGAACGCGGCGTGGCCCGGGGTGTCGAGGAAGGTGATCATGCCGCGCGGCGTGTCGACGTGATAGGCGCCGATGTGCTGCGTGATGCCGCCGGCTTCGCCCGCGGCCACGCGCGAGGTGCGGATGTAGTCGAGCAGCGAGGTCTTGCCGTGGTCGACGTGGCCCATCACGGTCACGACCGGTGCTCGCGGCAGCAGCTCGTGCTTCGAGTCGGCTTCGGAATCCTCTTCGAGAAACGCATCCGGGTCGTCGAGCTTGGCGGCGAACGCCTTGTGGCCCATCTCCTCGACCAGGATCATCGCGGTCTCTTGATCGAGCTGCTGGTTGATCGTGACCATCTGGCCCAGCTTCATCAGCTGCTTGATGACCTCGGAGGCCTTCACCGACATCTTGTGTGCCAGGTCGGCGACGCTGATGGTCTCGGGCACGTGCACTTCCTGCACCTGCGTCTCCTGCGGGGCGATGAAGTTCGACGGCGCGCCGTCGTTGCGATCGCCGCGGCGGCCGACACGCGGCGCGCGCCAGCCCGGGCGATTGCCGCCCGCCGGCGCACGCTGGCCCGGCTTGAGCGCGCTGCGCTTCTTGGCGTCGTCGGCCCAGCTCGACGAGAGCTTCTCGGACTTGACGGCCTTCTTGTCGCCCGGCTTCGCGGCGGTGGTGGTCGCCGCGCCCGGAGCGCCGACCTTCTTGTGGATCGTGCCCTTGATCTCGGCCGCGGCCGGCTTGACCTCTTCCGGCTTCTTCGCGACCAGCACCTTCTTCGGCGCGTTCATCATCGCGCGGATTGCCGAGGCTTCGTCCTCGGCCGCCTTGCGGCGCTTCGCCAGGTCGGCGGCGCGCTGCTTCTCTTCGTCGACGACGTCGGCGGCCTTGATCACGCGCAGCGCCGGCTTGACCGGCTCGACCGGCGCGGGTGCGGGCGCCTCGGCCGCCTTCGCGGCGTCGGCCTTCGCTTCCTCGACGGTCTTGGGCTTGGGCGGCGGCGCCGAGGCGGCGACGAGCGCGGCGTCGGCCTTTTCGGTGGCCAGCTTGTCGGCTGCTTCACGCGCGGCCGAGGCGGCGAGCTCGCGCTCGCGCGCCTCCTGCTCTTCGCGCAGGCGGCGCTTCTCGACCAGATCGGCCTCCTGGCGGCGCAGCAGCTCGGCCTGGGCCTGGGCTTCCTCTTCGCGGCGCGCGAGTTCTTTGTCGTCGATCACCGACTCGGCCGGCTCCTCGACGGCAGGCACCGCGTCATCGCGCTTGATGAACGTGCGCGTCTTGAGCGTTTTGACCTGGATCGTGCGGGCCTTGCCGCTCGAATCGGCCTGCTTGATCTCGCTGGTGGACTTGCGCGTCAGCGTGATCTTCTTGCGCTCGGTGCCCGCCACGGTGCCGTGCGAGACGCGCAGGTGATCGAGCAGGCGCTCCTTGTCGGAATCGGTCAGCGAATCGTCCGTCGACGCCTTGCTGACGCCAGCCGACTGCAGCTGCTCGAGTAGCGCCGCGGCTGAGCGGTTCAGCTCGGCGGCGAGTTGGGCGACGGTGGTCGAAGCCATGGGTAGCGTTCCTTGGTGTTGCAGTCTGCAGTCTGTCGTTCTAGCGGGCCGGCGTGCGTGCGGCGATCAGGTCGTGAACCAGTGTTCACGCGCCTTCATGATCAGCGTCTTGGCCTGCGCCTCGTCGACCTCGGTCATCTCGACCAGCTCGTCGACGGCCAGGTCGGCCAGGTCGTCGCGCTTGTGCACGCCGCCGACCGCCAGCCTGCCGATCAGCTCGGGCGTCAGGCCTTCGAGGTCACGCAGGTCCTGCGACACGTCGCCGACGCCTTCTTCCTTCGCCAGCTCCATCGTCAGCAGCGCGTCCTTGGCGCGGGTGCGCAGTTCGTTGACGGTGTCTTCGTCGAAGCTCTCGATCTCGAGCATCTCCTGCATCGGCACGTAGGCCACTTCCTCGAGGCTCGCGAAGCCCTCGTTGATCAGGATGTCGGCGACCTCGGCGTCGACGTCGAGCTTGTCGATGAACAGCTTGCGCACATGATCCGACTCCGAGGCCTGCTTGGTCGCCGACTCTTCCGCCGTCATGATGTTGATGCGCCAGCCGGTCATCTCGGAGGCCAGCCGCACGTTCTGACCGCCGCGACCGATCGCGATCGCGAGGTTCTCTTCGTCGACGACCACGTCCATCGCATGGCGCTCCTCGTCGACCACGATCGACTGCACGTTTGCCGGCGCCAGCGCACCGATCACGAACTGGGCCGGATCCTCCGACCACAGCACGATGTCGACGCGCTCGCCGGCGAGCTCGTTCGTGACCCCGTTGACTCTCGAGCCGCGCACGCCGACGCAGGTGCCGATCGGGTCGACACGCTTGTCGTGCGAGACCACGGCGATCTTCGCGCGCGAGCCCGGGTCACGGGCACACGACTTGATCTCGAGCAAACCCTGCTCGATTTCGGGCACTTCCTGCGCGAACAGTTCGACCATGAAGCCGGGCGCGCTGCGCGACAGCAGGATCTGCGGGCCGCGCAGGGTCGGGTCGACCTCGGCGATGTAGGCGCGCACGCGGTCGCCCGAACGCAGGTTTTCCTTCGGGATCATCTCGCTGCGGCGCAGCCGCCCTTCGATGCGGCCCTGCTCGACGATGATGTCGCCTTTGTCCAGGCGCTTGACGGTGCCGACGAAGATCTTCTCGCCGCGCGACAGGAAATCGGTCAGCAGTTGCTCGCGCTCGGCGTCGCGGATCTTCTGCAGGATCACCTGCTTCGCGGCCTGCGCGCCGATGCGGCCGATCGAAACCGATTCGACCGATTCTTCGATGTAGTCGTCGACCTCGATGTCGGAAATCTGCTCCTGCGCCTCGAACAGCAGGATCTCGGAATCGGGCAGCTGCAGCCCGGCCTCGTTCGGCACCACGTGCCAGCGTCGGAAGGTCTCGTACTCGCCGCTCTCGCGGTCGACCGACACGCGCATGTCGACCTCGCCGCCGTGCAGCTTCTTCGAGGCCGACGCGAGCGCCGCTTCGACGGCTGCGAACACGACTTCCAGATCCACGCTCTTCTCGCGCGAGATGGCGTCCACCAGCATCAACAATTCGCGGTTCATTGAATACGACCTCCGTCAATCTCATCGTCTGGGAGCGCTGCGCCGGTTGCGGTTCCGGGCGCCGCGAAACGGCGGCCCTTGAAGTCCACCACCGGCACGAGGTGTGCCTCCCGTACTTCGTCCAGGGAAAAATCCAGTGCCTGGTCAGCCAACGCGCCTTCGGCGCCTGCAGCGGTCTCGGCGCCCGCGGCGGCCGCTGCAGCGGCCCGCTTCGCGGCCCGGCCGGCGCGCGGTTCGTCGAGCATGAGTCGCCAGCCCTCGCCCAGCGCCTGCAGCCGGCCGCTGAACTTCTTGCGGCCCTTGAACGGCAGCTTCAGCGTGATCTCGATCTGCTCGCCGGCAAAGCGCGCGTAGTCGGCGGCCTTCGTCAGCGGCCGGTCCAGCCCCGGCGACGACACTTCGAGCCGCTCGTAGGCGCAGCCTTCGACCTCGAGGACGTGCTGCAGCTGGCGCGTGACCTTCTCGCAGTCGTCGACCGTGATGAACGCTGGCGACGGCGGCAAATGATCGATGAACACGCGCAGCAAGCCGCCGGCGCTCTTTTCGGCGTCGACTAGGTCGTAGCCCAAGCCCGTCACAGTGCGTTCCACCGCACTTTGCCAATTCGTCATCACCGTCAAAAGCAGGTCCAGCCTCGGAGTTGATATATGCCGCAGAAAACCGTTCAAGCAAAAAAAATGGGCTGGATGAATCCGCCCAAGATCGCGCTGGTGTTTCAACCAGTTCTAGCTATTCAGCAAAACGCGGATTGTACTCCGACGCGTAACTACAGGCAAGTGGCTGGCCTGTCAAGAAGCAGAATTCACGCCCGAGCGCATGCCAAAATCCGGGCCCGAACGAACCTGGGGTGACTACATGGGATTTCTCGCCGGCAAGCGCTTCCTGATCACGGGCGTGCTCTCCAATCGCTCAATCGCCTACGGCATCGCCAGGGCCTGCCGGCGCGAGGGCGCGGAACTCGCGTTCAGCTACGTCGGCGAGCGCTTCAGGCAGCGGGTGGCCGAGTTCGCGGCCGAGTTCGATTCGACGCTCGTCTACGACTGCGACGTCGCCAGCGACGCCCAGATCGACACGATGTTCGCCGACCTGGGCCAGGTCTGGCCCGGGTTCGACGGCTTCGTGCATTCGATCGGCTTCGCGCCGAAGGAGGCGATCGCCGGCGACTTTCTCGAAGGGCTGTCGCGCGAGTCGTTCCGCATCGCCCACGACATCTCCAGCTACAGCTTCCCGGCGCTGGCCAAGGCCGCCGCGCCGCGCCTGCGCCCCGGCGCCGCGCTGCTCACGCTGACCTACCTCGGCGCGCTGCGCAGCCTGCCGAACTACAACACGATGGGCCTGGCGAAGGCCTCGCTCGAGGCGAGCGTGCGGTATCTGGCCGCGTCGCTCGGCCCGAAGGGCGTGCGCGTGAACGGCATCTCGGCCGGGCCGATCAGGACCCTGGCGGCGTCCGGCATCAAGGGTTTCGGCAAGATGCTCGAGGCCTCGAGCCACTCGCCGCTCGGCCGCAACGTGACGATCGATGACGTGGGCAACGCCGCCGCCTTCCTGATGTCGGACCTCGCGGCCGGCATCACCTCGGAAATCACCTACGTCGACGGCGGCTTCAGCCAGGCGACGCTGGGCGGCCTGGCGGATACGTGACATGCCGAGCGCCGCATCGGCACGGCTGCTGGGCGACGTGGGCGGCACGAACGCGCGCTTCGGCTGGCAGGACGGCGACGGCGCGCCACTGCGCGACATCGTCGCGGTCCCGACCGCCGCCCATCCGAGCCTGGCGGCGGCGCTGGCCGATTACCTGCGCGGCCTCGGCCGCGCTGCGCCGCCGTCGTGCGCGATCGGCATCGCCAACCCGATCACCGGCGATCGGGTGCAGATGACGAACAGCCACTGGTCGTTCTCGATCGAGGCGGTGCGGCGCGAACTCGGCTTCGAGCGCCTCGTCGTCATCAACGATTTCACCGCGCTCGCGCTGGCGCTGCCCGATCTGCCACCCGGCGACCTGCGCCAACTGGGCGGTGGCGCGGCCGTCGCCGGCGCGCCGCTGGCGCTGATCGGGCCCGGCACCGGGCTGGGCGTGTCCGGGCTGCTGCCAGGCCAGGAGCCGGGCCGCTGGATCGCGCTGCAGGGCGAAGGCGGGCATGTGACGCTGGCCGCGGGCAACGCGCGCGAGGCCGCGGTGCTGCAGGTGCTGCGCGAGCGCTTCGGTCACGCGTCGGCGGAACGCGCGGTTTCGGGGCAAGGCCTGGAGGCCCTGCACGCCGCGCTGGTCGTGCTCGCAGGCACCCCGGGCGCCGCGCCGCTGGCGGCCGTGGAGATCAGCCGCCGCGCGCTGGCCGGCACCGAACCGGCCTGCGTCGAGGCGCTGGATCTGTTCTGCGCCTTCCTCGGCAACGTCGCTGGCAACCTCGCGCTCACCTTGGGCGCGCGCGGCGGCGTCTACATCGGCGGCGGCATCGTGCCGCGCCTGGGCGACGCGTTCACGCGCTCGCGCTTTCGTGAATGCTTCGAGGACAAGGGGCGGTTTCGCGCCTACCTCGAACCGATCCCGGTCTACGTGATCCAGGCCGAGGTGTCGCCGGCGCTGCTCGGCGCCGCGCGCGCGCTGTAGGGCCTACTCCGTGCGCACGCAGTCGACGAAGTAGCTGTGCGTGCCGGCGTCGCCGTCGGCCTCGACCAGCCCGTGCACATCGGTGTCGAAGCCCGGGAACGCGGCGTTGAACTCGCGCGTGAACTTCAGGTAGTCGACGATCTTCTTGTTGAAGCGCTCGCCCGGGATCAGCAGCGGGATGCCCGGCGGGTACGGCGTCAGCAGCGAGGTCGTGATGCGGCCCTCGAGCTCGTCGATCGACACGCGCTCGGTCTTGCGGTGCGCGATGTAGGC
>JANXZN010000079.1 GCA_025355545.1 Rhizobacter sp. | reverse complement strand
GATGCGCTCGGCCAGGTTGCCCTGCGGGACGAGCTCGAGTTCGAGCGCGCCGCTGCGGTACAGGCCGTCGAAGACCTGCGAATCGGCCTGGCGCGGGAACGAGCAGATGATCTTGCGCACCCGGCCGGCCTTGAGCAGCGCCGCCAGGCCGGTCTCGCCGTTGCCGGCGTTGTTGTTGACGATGACGAGCTCGCGCGCGCCCTGCGCGATCAGCGCGTCGATCAGCTCGTTCGGCTGGCCGGCGCCGCCGAAGCCGCCGATCATCACCGTCGCGCCGTCCGCCGTGTCGGCTACCGCGTCCGCCACGGACGCCACCTGCTTGTCGATCATGACGACCCCCGCGCCTTTCTGTCGGCCGATGCGAAAGCCGCGCGACTTCGCGTGCGGCGCCAAGGACCGAAGAATAGCCGCAGCCGGCGCGGCCGGCGCTAAGGGGCGAGGCGCTCCATGTCGTGCACCTCGCGCTCGTGGGTCGGCGGCCCGTCGAGCGAGATGGTTTCCCAGCCGCTGTCGTAGTCGACCACCATGAACGGGCGGTCGGGCAGGTGCCCGTGGGTCGATGGGAACAACGCGAAGACCTGGTGGTGGCCATGAATCGCGCGCACCACATCGGTCACCGTCGCGACCGATTCCGGCCCGGCCCAGTCGTTCTTGTGCGTATCGACCTCGCCCCAGTAGACGTGCGTGATGCGCCCGTCGGCGTCGAGCCGGACCTTCGAGACCGCGAACACCTTCATGAGCCGACTCCCGCGTTGCACCACGCGGATCATGCTACGGCTTGGGCGTCGCGGCGTTTTCGAGTTTCTCGCCGCCGCGGCCGATCGCTTCGCCGCTCTTGCGCACGCCCTTGCCGACCGCGTGGCCGACCTTCTGCGCGCCGTGCTTGATCGCGCTGCCGGTGCGGTGCGCACCGCGCTTGATCGAGGTCTCGGCGCGCGCGGGGCCGGGGGCCGGGTTACGGTAATCCTCGTAGGCCCGATCCATGCGATCACGGCGCTGCGCTTCGGAGCCCGGCTCGGCGGCCAGCACCGCCGTGCCGCAGGTGGCGCCAAGAACCGCGGCGATCAAGGTCAGTTTGAGTTGCTTCATGTTTCACCCTCTGGCGTTTGAGAACTGTGGAGGATAGGGCGGCCGGTCCGCGCGGCCCAGCGGCGCGCGTCGCGATCGCTTGTCGGTCGCGTCCTACGACTTTGTGTCGCCGCGCGAAGCAGCCGACAGTATTGGTTTCGATTGCGACCATTGGACACACAAACCCCTAAATCACGGGGTTGGGCGTCGCGCATGAGTCTCTACCCTTCAATCATGCGTTGCTGTGAGTCAGCGCGAACTGTCTGGAGCGCGATCACGATGAACACGAGCTTGAGAGTCCTGGGCGCAATGACCCTCGCATTCGGCGCGCTGTTCGGCGCCAGCGTCGCGCAGGCCGCCGCCTGCACCGCCACCAGCGGGCAAGACAGCTTCATCGGCGCGGCGTCGACCGCCGACGTGACGCTGGGCGGGCTGGCCTCGTCGCAATGCGTCATCTCCGGCGTCAACCCCTCGCAGGGGCCGAACGGCAACACCAGCGGCTTCGACGGCGTGTTCGGCAGCGGCTGGTCGCTGATCAGCAAGGGGCCCGGTTCGGCGACGATAGACGGCGTCAACTTCACGCTGGCCTTCACGCAGACCACCGGGACGACCGGCACCTGGAGCCTGACGACCGACCAGAACGCGAGCTTCGATCTCGTTTTTGCGATGCACGCGTCGAATCACAGCGGCGCCTTCCTGTTCGACGAACACGCCTCCTTCGCGACCACCGCGCAGGACGGGAGCTGGGTCATCCGGTGGCTGAACAACGGCGGCAACGTGCCGGGCTTCTCGAACGTCAACTTCTTCGTTCGCGACGTGGTCGTGACGGCGGTGCCCGAACCTGCGAGTTACGTGCTGCTGCTCGCCGGGCTCGTCGCCGGCGGCTTCGTGGCGCGCCGCCGCCGCTGAGCGGTCGCTCCCGTGTCTGCGCCCGGCAAAGTGCGGTAAAGCCCGGCGCTGCGCGGAACCGCGGCGTCGAATGGCGGTCAGACATCGATGGCTCGCCTGCGCCCGGCGGTTCGCTTGGCGCGGCGCGCTCAGGAGAGCATCGATGAACGTCCTCACCCCTCCCACCGTTCGATCCGCCGTTCGCGTGTTGGCGCTGGCCTGTGCCTCGCTGGCGCTGTGCGCGGGTGCCCAGGCTCAAGGGCACGGCCAGCATGGCGGCGGGCATTTCGCCCATGGCGGCGCATCGGCCGGGCATTTCGCCCATGGCGGCGCGTCGGCCGGGCATTTCCATGGCGGCTTCCGCGGCGGGCCGCGCTGGGGCTACCGGGGCGGCGGCTGGCCGGTCTGGGGCGGGGTCGGACTGGGGATCGGCCTCGGGCTGGGCAGCTACTACTACGGCGCGCCCTGGTACGCGACATCGCCCGACTACGTGGTGGTCGACTCGCCGGTGGTCTACGCCAACCCGCAGCCGGTGCCCGCCGCCGGCCCGCAGCCGGTGATCTACCCGCGCACCGGCCAGAGCACCGCTCAGACCGACGCCGACGGCAACGCCTGCAGCCAGTGGGCCGGCGCGCAACCGAACGCGACCGTCGACCCGAGCGTGTTCCGGCGCGCGATCAGCGCCTGCATGGATGCACGCGGTTACACGGTGCGTTAGGGCCGAGCGCCGGGCCGCCCCAAGCCGGGCCGATCCCCGCGGGAGATCGCGTTCAGGCCTTGAGCCGCCAGCCCGAACGCATGATCCAGGTGGCGAACCACAGCGCCACCACGAAAAACACGAGCGTCACCGAAAAGCTGATGCCGACGTGCATCTCCGAGCTGCCGAAGAAGCTCCAGCGAAAGCCGCTGATCAGGTAGACCGAAGGGTTCAGCATCGACAGCTTCTGCCACAGCGGCGGCAGCATGCTGATCGCGTAGAACGGCCCGCCGAGAAAGGTCAGCGGCATCACGATCAGCATCGGGATCAGTTGCAGCTTCTCGAAGCCGTCGGCCCAGATGCCGATGATGAAGCCGAACAGGCTGAAGGTCACCGCGGTCAGCACCAGGAACAGCAGCATCCAGACCGGGTGCGCGATGTGAGTCGGCACGAACAGCGCCGCGGTGCCGAGGATGATCAACCCGACCAGCACCGACTTGGTCGCCGCGGCGCCGACGTAGCTCAGCACGATCTCGACGTGCGAGATCGGCGCCGACAGCAGCTCGTAGATCGTGCCGGTGAACTTCGGGAAGTAGATGCCGAACGACGCGTTCGAGATGCTCTGCGTCAGCACCGACAGCATGATCCGGCCGGGCACGATGAATGCGCCGTAGCTGACCGTGCCGATGCTGTCGATGCGCGAGCCGATCGCCGAGCCGAACACCACGAAGTACAGCGCGGTCGACAGCACCGGCGAGATGATGCTCTGCGTGACGGTGCGCCAGGTGCGCGCCATGTCGAAGGCGTAGATCGCGCGGATCGCGTGCAGGTTCATCGTGCGCCCTCCACCAGGCTGACGAAGATGTCTTCGAGCGAGCTCTGCGTCGTCTGCAGGTCGCGCAGCCCGATGCCGGTGCGGCGCAGATCGTCGAGCAGCGCCGCGACGTCGTTGCGCGACGCCCGCGGGTCGTACACGTAGGTCAATTCGGTGCCCTGCGGGTTCAGGCTCAACGCGTGCACCGCGAGGCTCTCCGGCAGGCGCGCCAGCGGCTGCTACAGCTGCAGCACCAGCTGCTTCTTGCCGAGCTTATGCATCAGCGTCACCTTGTCCTCGACGAGGATGATCTTGCCGTGACTGATCACGCCGACGCGGTCGGCCATGTCCTCGGCCTCCTCGATGTAGTGCGTGGTCAGCACGATCGTCACGCCCGACTCGCGCAAGGAGCGCACCATCGCCCACATGTCCTTGCGCAGCGCCACGTCGACACCGGCCGTCGGCTCGTCGAGGAACAGCACGCGCGGCTCGTGCGACAGCGCCTTGGCGATCATCACGCGGCGCTTCATGCCGCCCGAGAACGTCATGATCTTGCTGTCCTTCTTGTCCCACAGCGACAAGGCGCGCAAGGTCTTCTCGATGTGCGCCGGGTCGAGGGGCTTGCCGAACAGGCCGCGGCTGAACGAGACCGTCGCCCAGACGGTCTCGAACGCGTCGGTCGTCAGTTCCTGCGGCACCAGGCCGATCATCGAGCGCACCGCGCGGTAGTCGGCAACGATATCCAGGCCCGCCACCTTCACCGACCCTTTGCCGAGCTTGACGATGCCGCAGATCAGCCCGATCAGCGTGGTCTTGCCGGCGCCGTTCGGGCCGAGCAGCGCGAAGATCTCGCCGTGCTGGACCTCCAGGCTGACATGGTCGAGCGCGCGAAAACCGGATGCATACGTCTTGGAGACGTCGGCGACGGAGATGATGGACGGCATGGGTCGGGAGGCGATCGCGGGCCTGCAGTATCGCCGCCGGGCGCTCAGGTCACCGGCGCCGGGTTGAACAGCACCAGCGCGTTGTGCAGCTTCCAGTGCTCGGCCCAGGTCTTGCGGCGGCCGCTGGCCACCTCGAGCATCAGACCAAACAACTCCCAGCCCACCTCTTCGGTGCTGGCCGTGCCGTCGGCGATGCGGCCGGCATTGACGTCCGTCAGGTCGTGCCAGCGACGCGCCAGCTCGCTGCGCGTCGCGACCTTGATCACCGGCACCTCGGCCAGACCGTAGGGCGTGCCGCGGCCGGTCGTGAAGACATGCAGGTTGATGCCGGCGGCGAGCTGCAAGGTGCCGCAGATGAAGTCGCTCGCCGGCGTGGCGGCGTAGACCAGGCCGCTGCGCAGCCCCTGGTCGCGCAGCCGTTCGCCCGGCGCCAGCACGCCCGAGATCGGCGCGCTGCCGCTCTTGACGATCGAGCCCATCGCCTTCTCGACGATATTGGCCAGGCCGCCCCGCTGGTTGCCCGGCGTCGTGTTCGCGCTGCGGTCGACGCAGCCGCGCGCGAGGTAGGCGTCGTACTAGACCATTTCGCGGATCATCGCGGCGGCGACTTCGGGTGTGGCGGCACGCGACGTGAGCTGATCGATGCCGTCGCGCACCTCGGTGGTCTCGCTGAACATCACGGTCGCGCCGGCGCGCACCAGCAGGTCGGTGCAGAAGCCGACCGCCGGGTTCGCGGTGACGCCGCTGAACGCATCGCTGCCGCCGCACTGCACGCCGACGACGAGCGCGCTGGCCGCGCAGGTCTCGCGGCGGCGCGCGTTCAGGCGCACCAGGTGCGCCTCGGCGCTCGCGATGATCGAATCGATCATCGACATGAAGCCGATGTGGCCCTCGTCCTGCAGGCAGACCACATCGAGCTCGGGGGCTGCGCCGTGCCCGCCGTCATTCGCGACGATCGCGAAGCTGCCCGGCGGCAGCAGCCGCTCGGGCTGCAGCTTCTCGCAACCCAGGCTCACCACCATCAGCTCGCCGCCGAAGTTCGGGTTCAGGCTGATGTTGCGCAGGCTGCGGATCGGAATCTCCGCGCCCGGCGCATCGATCGCGACACCGCAGCCGTAGCTGTGCTCGAGCCCGACCACGTCGTCGACGAACGGGTACTTCGGCAGCAGCTCGGCCTTGATGCGCTCGACCGCGAACTCGACGACGCCGGCCACGCATTGCACCGTCGTCGTGATCGCGAGGATGTTGCGCGTGCCGACCGAGCCGTCGGCGTTGCGGTAGCCCTGGAACGTGTAGCCCGCAAGCGGCGGCATCGGCGCGGGCCGCACCGTCGCGATCGGCAAACCTTCGAGCGAGCGCGCGTCGGGCAGCTCGAGCAGGCGCTCGTGGACCCAGCTGCCTTTGGCGATCGCCCGCGCGGCGCGCCCGATCACGACGTTGTAGCGCCGCACCGCGCCGCCGGCCGCGATATCGACGAGCGCGACCTTGTGGCCCTGTGGCACCTTGTCGACCAGGGTCAGGCCGGAAGCGAACACCGTGCCGGCCGGCAGGCCGCCGTCGTTCGCGACGATCGCGACGTTGTCGAGCACGTGCATCGCGATGCACAGCGGGGCGCGGGCGGCGGTCTCGGGCATGGCGCGATTCTCCGGCAATTCGTTCGCGGTCTCGCCACGCCGGGCATCAGCACCGATTGACGCGGCGACGCTTTGCGGCAATCGTCATACCTTTGAAATCCTCGGAGGCTCCTCGCATGCTGATGACCCGCCGCACCGTCACGCTCGCCGCCGCGCTCGGCTGGCTCACCGGCGCGTCTCGCGCACAAGGCCAGTGGCCGACCAGGCCGATCAGCTACATCGTGCCGTTCCCGGCCGGCGGCACGACCGACGTGCTCGGCCGCCTGATCGGCCAGAAACTCGGCACGGCGCTGGGCCAGACGATCGTCATCGACAACCGCGGCGGCGCCGGTGGCAGCCTGGGCTCCGAGATCGCCGCGCGCGCCGCGCCCGACGGCTACACGCTGCTCGGCGGCACGATCAGCTCGCACGCGATCAACGTCAGCCTATACCCGAAGCTCGGCTACGACCCGATCAAGTCCTTCGTGCCCATCACCCTGATCGGCACCAACCCGGTGGTGCTGGTCGTGAACCAGGCGAGCCCGTACAAGACGCTGGCCGACGTGGTCGCCGCCGCGAAGGCGAAGAAGCCGCTGAGCTCGGCCTCGGCCGGCAGCGGCACCTCGCAGCACCTGGCGCTGGAACTGTTGAAGGCGAAGGCCGGCGTCGACATCACGCACATCCCGTACAAGGGCAGCGGCCCGGCGATCCAGGACGTGATCGGCGGCCAGGTCGACATGATGTTCGACGCCACCGTCGTCGCCGGCCCGCACATCGAAAGCGGCAAGCTGCGCGCGCTCGCGGTCACGTCGGCGAAGCGCCTGGCGACGATGCCGAACGTGCCGACCGTCGCCGAGAGCGGCATCCCCGGCCTGGCCGACTACGAGGTGATCTCGTGGCAGGCGATCTTCGCGCCGGCCGGCACGCCCAAGCCCATCGTCGACCGGCTGCACATCGAGATCGCGAAGATCCTGAACGAGCCCGAGATGCAGGAGCGCATCGCCAAGCTCGGCATGCAGGGTGCCGACATGAGCACCGACCAGATCGCGGCGTTCCAGAAGGCCGAGGTCGCGAAATGGGCCACGGTGATCAAGAACGCCAACATCAAGCTGGAGTAAACGGCATGCAACGCACCAGCGCTGTTCTCGGCGATAGGCGTCGTGACCCTGCGCGGCCGCACGCGCTCGCCGATGGCCGAGCACATCGTCGCCCGACTGCCGTGGATGGTGGCCGCCGACGCGGCGAATGACGCTGCGGCGGCGCCATGAGGAGCCGCCGCCAGGGCGGGCTGGTCTACTCGACCGACGCCGGGCGCATGTGTCCGGCGTGCCGGCAGCCGATCGCCGCCTGCGTGTGCAACCAGCAGGCAGCGCCGGCCGGCGACGGCATCGTGCGCGTCTCGAGCGAGACCAAGGGCCGCGCCGGCAAGGGCGTGACGCTGGTGAAGGGCCTGGCGCTCGACCCGGCGGCGTTGACGCAAACGGCCAGGCAGCTGAAGGCTGCCTGCGGCTGCGGCGGCACCGTGAAGGACGGCGTGATCGAGATCCAGGGCGATCACGTCGAGCGCGTGATCGAACGGCTGAAGCAGGCCGGCTGGACGGTCAGGCGCGCCGGCGGCTGACTGGGCGAAGCTGCGCGCGGATCGAAGCGTGGCCGGGCGCCGCTTCGCTCTAGCCCGGATATTTCACGCTCCCCCGTAGAAACGAGGACGGCATTGCCCTTTGGATGCCCGTTTATCGAGGTGTCGAATCTTGATGAACGAGCGGGCAATGCCGAAACCAAACTGTAGCGAAGAAATTGACGTTGGG
>JANXZN010000016.1 GCA_025355545.1 Rhizobacter sp. | reverse complement strand
CGGTCGCGGTAGGGACGAGGATTGCTCCCCGCCCCCCGCACAGATCCGTACGTGCGGCACTACCGCATACGGCTCCTGCCTTGAGTCATGACGTGAAGCGCTCGCTCGGATACGGGTGAAGCACCCGAACGAGTGGTAGGTAGCGCGCGACGTGTCGCCTGAACCGATCCCAAGGCATCCGACCATGCTGCCCACGCCGCCGTAAGGCATGCAGCCAGGCCCGAGCAACATCCCTACGGAAGGCACTCAGGCGCCGGCTGTTTCCCGGGACGGCGTGGTAGTTGAAGTAGCCCTGAACCACACGCCGCAGCCACTTGCCGATCACAGGGATCGGCTCATGCTTGCGTCGGTTCAACGTTTGTCGCAGCGCCTTGAGGGTGGCGCGCATTCGCTTCGCTGTGGTCAGCCGCCTCACGGTGAATCGACCGTTCGCCCTTTTGGTCGCACAAACGTGCGTGAACCCCAAGAAGTCGAACCTCTGCGGCCTTGGCAGGCCACGTTGCGCGCTGTGTTGGGCCGCAAAGCGACCGAACTCCAGCACACGTGTCTTATCCTCGTTCAGCGTCAGTCCGAACTTCGCGAACCGCTCCTTCAGCGCCTCAAGGAATCGCCCGACCTCGGCCTTGCTCTCGAAGCCGGCAACGCTGTCGTCCGCATAGCGAACAACGATCACGTCCCCTTTGGCATTGCGCCGCCAGCGTTGCACCCACAGGTCGAAGACGTAGTGCAGATAGATGTTGGCAAGCAGCGGTGAGATCACGCCGTAGACGCAAAAGATAACTTCGAGTTCGAGCGACGCGTGGCGCTATGCCGGACGCTTTCGTTGCTTGACTTTCGGCGCAAGCGGTAATATGTTTATGGCCAATGTCGCGATCCACCGGCGCCGAGAGGGCCCAACGCTTGAACGCTGCATTCGATCTGCTTGCCCAAGGTTGCGCGGTCGCGCAAGCCACGGACATGCTGGCGGATGCGTTCGGCCTGTCGCGGCGCCAGGCTTCCCGGTACGTGCAAGAGGCCCAGACGATCAAGCGACCGGTGCCGATTACGTCTGCGAGCGTGGCGATCACGGTCAAGGTGCCCGAGGAGATTGCAGCGACTCTGCGCTCGCACGCGCAGGCCACGGGTTCGACGATCGGCGACGTGGTGGCCCGTGCCGTCGCGGGCCTGATCGCGCGGGAGCGTCGGCGTGCCTGAGCGCTGCCAGCGCCGCGATGTCCGTCTCGAATATTGCTTTGACCGTCTGTGCAGCGCCAAGCTCGAACAGGTCTACGACCTCTTGGTTCCGGACCGCTCTTGGCGCACCGGTACACCTGCCCGAATAGGAGGACACGGCCATGAGCATGAAGACAGCAGCGATCTATGCGCGGGTGTCCTCGGATCAGCAGAAGCAGGACAAGACGATTGCCAGCCAGACGGCCGCGCTGGCGGCGTTCGCTTCGAGCCATGGCTACGGCGTGCCGGATGAATGGATCTTCGAGGACGAGGGCTTCAGCGGCGCGACGCTGGTTCGCCCCGGCCTGGAGCGCGTGCGCGACCTGGTCGCCGAAGGCCAGGTCCAGGCGGTGCTGGTACTGTCGCCCGACCGGCTCAGCCGCAAGTACGCCTACCAGGTCCTGCTGACGGAGGAGTGGTTGCGCCAGGGCGTAGAGACGGTCTTCGTCAACGCACCGCAGTCGCATTCGCCGGAAGACCAACTGCTGCTGCAGTTCCAGGGCATGATCGCAGAATACGAGCGTGCCCAGATTCTGGAGCGCTCGCGGCGCGGCAAGCGCCACCGCGCCAAGCAGGGCGAGGCCAGCGTTCTGAGCGCGGCTCCGTACGGCTACCGCTACGTGCGCAAGACCGAGGAGCGCGCGGCCTACTTCGAGGTGATCGAAGCGCAGGCCGAAGTGGTCCGCCAAGTCTACGATCTGTACACCGTGCAGGGATTGAGCATCGGCGCGATCACCCGGCGACTCAACGAGCTGGGCGTGCCCACCCGCAAGGAGCATTCGTGCTGGGAGCGCTCGACTGTCTGGGCGATGCTGCGCAACCCGGCGTATCGCGGCACGGCCTGCTTTGGCAAGACCCAAGAGTCGGCCCGACAGCGTCGCGGCAGCCGCGCTGTGCGCATGCGAGAGCGGCCCCCGCGGCGCGGGGCACGCACGCAACGCGAGACGCCCCGGGCTCAGTGGATCCCGATTCCCGTGCCGGCGCTGGTGGATGAACGCACCTTCGATCTGGCCCAAGAGCGACTGCAGGACAACAAGCGGCTCGCCCCGCGCCGCACCATTGAGCCGAGCATCGCGCAGGGCCTGGTGCATTGCGCCGGCTGCGGCTACGCCCTGTACCGCACGTCCACGCACAGCAGCGCCCGCAAGATCTACTACTACCGCTGCCTCGGCTCGGACGCATGGCGCTACCAAGGACAGGCACGGTGCACCGCACGCCCGATCCGTCAGGACCTGCTCGACGACATCGTCTGGCGCGAGGTCGCGCGACTGCTCGAGGATCCTACGTTGATCGAGGTGGAACTGACGCGGCGCTTGGAGGCGGCGCAGACCGCGCATCCGGCCAAGCAACATCAGGACCGGATCTCGAGCGAGCTCGTTCAGCTTCAACGGCGTGCCGAACGGCTGCTGACGGCCTACCAGGAGGAATTGCTCGACTTGGACCCCCCCGCGTCAGAATAGTTGTCGCCCCGATAGAACAGCAACCTCGGGGGCGGCGATGAAGGAAGACATTGGCTCGATACGGACAGGCATTCAAGGACAGAGCGGTGGCGAGGTTG
>JANXZN010000140.1 GCA_025355545.1 Rhizobacter sp. | reverse complement strand
ATCGCCGCCGACAAGATCGACTGGGCGATGGGCAAGCTCTCTGATCTGAGGCGTACAGAACTCAAGGACCGCGATTCCAGAATCTTTCCCGGTCACTATTCTTACTGTGTTAATAACGTTGTCCTTCTCGAACCCGTAGGCAGCATGGGCATCGCGGGAGATTTTGGGCCAGCAGCGATCCGATACGTATTCGCAAGCTCGTGATCGAGGATGGGACGTGGCGCTGCGCTCGGTGGGCTTCCGCGAGGTTTGTAATGCGTGGGTAGGGCAGGCTCTTGGCGTTGAGCGGAGTTTTTTTTACCCCCGATCTCGTCGGGGTGTCGTAGCCGCTGGGCGAGCAGGAAGCCGTAGGCGGCGATGCTCAGGCTGGCGTGATGATGAAAGCCCCGCCAGCCCCGGCCCTCGTAGTGGCCCAGGCCAAGATCCTGTTTGAGGTCTTGGTAATCACGCTCGATGCGCCAACGCATCTTGGCCTCGTACACCATGCGCTGCAGCGGCGTGTCTTCGGGCAACGTGGACAGCCAGTACTTGAGCGGCTCGGCGTCACTCTTGGGCCACTCGATGAGCAGCCACTCGGGTTCGCGTACTTCATCGCGCAGATTGTCCCGGTGCGCCGCGCGCACCCGCACGCGGGCGAAGCGCGAACGCAGCTTGGCGTTCGTACCTGCGCGCCAGGTGACGCTGTGCCAATGCTCCGGCCCGAGTTCCAGGGCGAGTGCCTTGATGGATTGCGGATGGTGTTGCGGCAAAGCGGTGCCGCCCAGGCGCAGTCGCTTGCCCACGCGCCCGCGACCAACGTAGGCTGCCGGCGGCAATGGCTCGCGTCCGGGGGCCCAGACCGTGACGCTGCCGGTCACGCCCATCACATAGCGCAGGCCCAGCTCACTCAGGCGCTCACGAAACGCCGTGTCCACGCCGTAGCCGGCATCGCCCAGAACACAGTGCCGGGGTGCACCCTGGCCCATCAAGTGCTCGATCTGCTGCATGGCGATCTGCGGCTTGGTCGCGAACTGACACGCCTCGGGTACGCCGGCCTTGTCGCGTCGTGCCGGGTCATCGGCCCACTCGCGCGGCAGGTACAACTGCCAAGCCACTGGCACGCTGGCCGCCTCGCACGCGAGCGATACGCTCACGCCCACCTGGCAGTTGTCCTGCTTGCCCAGCATCCCGCAGTACTGGCGCGCCACCCCTACCGAATGCCGCCCCTGCTTGGGGAAACCGGTGTCGTCGATGATCCACCAGCCGCCGTCGCTGAAGTCCATCAGCGGCACTACCCATTGGCACACGCGAAGCAGCATCTGCTCATCCGACCAGTTCGCATCGGCCACGAAGTGGTGCAGCGACTGGTGCCGCGAGCGCACCTTCAGCGGATCCACGTGCGCGGCCATCGGCTCCACACTCTTGCGCGACAGCGGCGACATCAGCCCCGTGCAGTACCCATGCAGACCGGCGTGCCGGTCTGCATGGCCCAGGCCTTCGTTCAGATGGGCCATGTACCGCTCGAACTCCAGCAAGTCGCCCATAGCAGCTCACCCTTCGCTTGAAGAAGTGCGCATAATGGCTTGATTTTATTAACACAGTAAGACTATGTGCCGGTCATGGTGATGGAGAACGGTTGGCGTGTCATCAAGCCGATGCGCTACCAGTGCCGCCCCGCCGGCAAACCGGCGTTCTACGACACCAAGTACCCCGGGAGGTACAACGCTTCTGGAGCCTTGCTAACAGTTAGGCGCAAGAAAACGGCACAGAGTTCATGACAGGAGAAGCCGCGCGAGCAGCGCGAGCCGTCGGTCGGGCTCAGTTCCTGAACTGACGGTACCAACCCAACAGGTGCGTTCGGATGTGCCTGTGTGAAAGTCGACGATGTTGCGCTGACCCGACCTTCGACATGGTGTGCCTTGCGGCAGGGCCCGGCCACGACCGGTCTGTCGGCGTTTACCACCACATCCCCTCCAAACCGGTCGTTGATGGCTTGCTCATGAGAGCCGCAATCCCCGGAAATGGCGGGCTCGTTCGACAAGACTGATCATCTGGGCGGCCCCGTCGACCGTCAGCGGGTGGCGGGTGAAGCCTGGCCTCGGAGCGATGTAGGCTGACATTTCGCGAGCAAGCTCGAGTTGGCGATCAGGCGCCTCTGCCAGGAGTGCGATCACCAGGTTCTCCAGCGCGATCACGCGGACATGAAGCTGAACCTGTTCGGCGTTCGTCGACGGCGGAACATCGGGCTGTACCAGATCTGCGATGGGGCCATCTTGGTCGCGATCGAGCCCGGCGCCGCCATTGCTTTCCGACCTCAAGAGAGCTCTTTCGCGTTGAAGCTGGTGCGGAAGATCCACGAAACCTGGCTTACGTTCAAGCATGATGAGGCGCCCCTGTTGTTTCAATCGCGACCGTAAGTCGTCGGTCCGCGTCCTGGCAACAACTTGGCCCGCTAATGCACTGACAGTGGACGACGTCGATACGCAGTCGCCCTCGACCGGCATCGATGCTCTGGCAAAGGTGTGCCCTCACGGCGCGCTTCGATCATGACTCATAGATTGGATAGCTGATCTCTTGACCCGACACGCGCGCGAATGGGGTCAGCGTGTGCGCCTGCAGCCGCTGCGGGGCGACGATCTCGCAGGTCGCAACGCCGTGCACGATCAGGGCGTCGGCGATCAGCGAGCGATGGCATCGCCAGGGCACTGCTTCGGCGCACATCAGCGCAACTCGATCGCGCTGCGCGAGTTCGATCAGGCTCACGAGGTTCGCGGCGAAGTCGGCGGTCTGCATGTAGTCGGCATAGCCGCGAAACGACAGGTTGCGCCAGCCGGCATTCGGTGAGTCCGGCACCGGACGCCGAAAGCCGCCAAGCCCGGGCGCATGGACGTAGCCGATGTTCACGCCGGCCAACTGTCCAGGAAGTGTTTCGGCATTGAACTGCGGGTTGTGCCGGGAGCGCGTCACCGTGCGCACGTCGACCAGCTGCGTGACCTCATGGGCAACGAGCAACTCGATGAAGACCTCGATCGAGCGCGTTGAATGACCCACCATCAACACCTGGCACCCGCTGCCATCGTTGTTCGGCGTTGCGTCTAGCGATGTACTCGGCGGTGTCGCCGGGCGACGCGCGACCCGCCGGCGTGGCGCGCTTCTTGGGCTCGGCGGGTCAGCCGCCGATGAGCTTGCGGACGCTCTGCCGCAACACGGGCAGGAGTTCATCGTCGAACCAGGGATTGGCCTTGAACCATGCAATATTGCGCGGTGAAGGGTGCGGCAGGGGCATCACGCAGGGCGCATGGGCACGCCAGTTGCGCATGGTCCGCGTCACCGACACATGGCCGGTGCGCCGCAGGTGGTGGGCCTGCGCGTGGGCGCCGACGAGCAAGGTGAGTTCGATCCCCGGCAGTTGCGCGATCAAACGATCCTGCCACAGCGGCGCGCACTCGGGCCGCGGGGGGAGGTCGCCGCCGGGTCCGCGCCCTGGATAACAAAAGCCCATCGGCACGATCGCCACACGGGCCGGATCGTAGAAGTGCTCGGCATCGATGCCCATCCATTCGCGCAGTCGGGCACCACTGCGGTCGTCCCACGGAATGCCGCTCGCATGCACCCGAGCGCCCGGGGCTTGGCCGACGACGAGGATCCGCGCCCGCGCACCCGCCTGCACCACGGGGCGCGGGCCGAGAGGCAGGTGCGCCTCGCACGCGCTGCAGGCGCGCACCTGCGCAAGCAAGTCGTCCAGCGAACCACTGGATTCGTGGCGTGCCATGAAGATTGACTGACGATCCTTCATGCGACCGGCTCGATCCCGCGCCGCTCGCGCATGGCGCGGCCGATGCGCTCTAACGCGTCGTCGCTCAACAGCCGCGCCGCCATCGGCAGGAGGTCGCGTTCTTCGCGCTCGATGTGTTGCTCATGCAAGCCGACCAGGGCTTCGACATTCGAGGCGGGCAGCGACACGCCATCCCCGGCGACAACCTGCTCGAGCGCGATGCGCACACGCTGCCAGAGCGAGTCGAGTTCGCGGTGGTCCGCCGTCAATCTGTCGGTCAACGCGCGCAGGCACACCGCGTCCGAGCCCGCCATTGACTCGATGAGCGCCGGGAAGAGGTTTTCTTCCTCGTCGCTGTGATGCTGCTGCGCCGCCGTATCGAAGTAGCGCATCACACTGGTGGCCGCCGTACGCGCCTCGACGTCTGCGCCGTGGGCGGCCAGATGCGGCGCGAGAAGGCGCACCGTCGCGCATTGACGCTCGATGCGATGGTCGCACGCCGAGAGCATCTCGATCGGGGCATCGAATCCGGCGGTGGGTGCCGAGTGGCCTGGCAGGTCAATCGTCATGACGCCTTCCTTTCCAACTCCGCGAGTCGTTCGCGCAGCGCTTTCGCTGACAGGTATCGCTCGCTGCATTCACGGCCCACAGCCACCGAACCGATGACCGAACCTACCCCGTCCGTCACGAGGCCGAAGGCGAGGTCCACGTAGAGCCGGTGCCCGAGCTTGTGGGTCGCCCGTGTCGTCCGCACGTGGCTGCCGTGCTGTGTGCACCCGCTCGCGATGGCCTGGCGAAAGCCCTCCCAGTGTGCGCGCCGGAAGCGCTCCGGAATGATGACGTCGAGGCTGCAGTCGATAACCTCGGCGGCCGAGAAACCAAATACCGCTTCGGCCCCGCGGTTCCACACCTGGACCAATCCCTCGCAGTCGGCGAAGATGATCGCATCCGGCGTCTGCTCGACGATGGCTTCGAACAGTCGCAGATCGGCCTGCAGCCCGACGTGCTCTGGCGAATGATTCAAGTTCATGCAATGACCGCCTGTCTGCGTGGTCCTACTCGGCGCCCGATCCCGTAACGCCAGGCACCGAAAACCCCGCGTTCACCGATTGCAGCTCTTCTCGATGCAGGCGAGCGAGCCGCTCCAAGCACTCTTCGCCTGCCCCTGTCAGGTGAACCTCCACACATCGCTTGTCGTTCCGACTCGCGGTGCGTTGCACCCAACCGGCCGCTTCGCACCTGGATACCAGCGCTACGACGCCATGATGTTTGCCCTGCAGGCGCTCGGCGAGCTCCGCCACCGTCCCCCACTCCCGTCCGGGGAAGCCCTTGATTTGCAGCATCAGCAAATACTGCAGTGGCGTCACGCCGTTGCGATGCGTCACTTCTTCACTGAAGCGCAGAAAGCGGCGTAGCTGGTAGCGAAAACCAGCAAGTGTTTCGAAGTCGGTCTTGGACATCTTGCGGTTGGACATGGCGATTGCCTTCTTTCCATCACTATATATCACGGTGTGATGTATAACAACGGCTTGGGAGCAGCCCTTCGCAACGCTACGGCGACCCGGGGCCGAAGCAGCCGGCCCGTCGATCGCAAGGAGGCCCGACCCTTGAAGCTCAACATCCTGTCCGACCTCCATCTGGGGTTCGGTGCGTTCGACAGGCCGGTGAGCGATGCCGACGTGGTCATCCTGGCCGGGGACATATCGCGACCGAGAGAGGCGGTCGCCTGGGCCTTGCGCTTCGAGAAGCCGGTGCTCTACGTTCTCGGCAATCACGAGTTCTATGGCAGCAGCATCGACGGCGCTGCAGACGAGGTCAAGCGGCTGTGCAACGGAACCCAGATCCAGGTGCTCGACAACACCGAGACAGTCATCGACCGTGTGCGCTTTCTCGGCACCACGTTGTGGACTGATTTCGAGTTGTTCGGCGGCGGTGAGAAGAAGGCAACGGCGATGGCTGAGGCGCGCCGCCTGATCCGTGACTTCAGCAGGATCGCGCTCGTCGAAGCGACGAATGCCATGTTCTCACCTGAAGACTCGGTGGCACTGTTCAAGCGTCACGCCGGCTGGCTCGATGACAGGTTGGCCGCAGTTCATGACGGACCGACGGTCGTGATCACCCATCACGCACCGTCGCGCAGGAGCATCCATCCGCGCTTTGCCGACTCGCTGCTGAACGCCTGTTTCGTTTCCGATGCAGAGCGCCTCATTGGCGCAGATCGGGCGAAGTTGTGGATTCACGGCCATACCCACGACAGCTTCGACTACCGCGTGAATGGAACACGCATCGTCTGCAATCCACGTGGATATGCGAAGGCCGGAGTCAACGAGAACCCGCGTTTCGATCCGGATTTTATGGTTGAGGTGGGTTGACGAGTCCGACTGGCGTTCCGCGATGGCGCTGAACCGGGCAAGCCTGTGGTCGTGGGAATGATTCGATCGCTGGCCGCGTCTAAGTGGCAAGCGCAACAAGACAGCGCGTCCCCGATGAACGGAATCGCCTCATGACCACTTACGCCACCACACTCGAAGCGCGCGAAGAGATCGCCGAAGGCACGATGGCCTTTCATCTGCGCAAACCGATCGGTTTCGACTTCAATCCCGGGCAGGCGATCGATGTCATCCTCACGTTGAAAGCAAGCGCGCCCGAGGATAAGAGCACACGCCACACCTTCTCGATCGTGAGTGCGCCCTTCGAGGACGATCTGGTGATTGCCACACGCATGCGCGACAGCGCCTACAAGCGTGCGCTCAAGTCCATGACCGTCGGCTCCCCGGTCACCATCGATGGGCCGTCCGGATCGCTGGGTCTGCACAAGGACCCGGCGCGTGCCGGAATACTCATCGCCGGTGGTATCGGCATCACGCCGTTCATGAGCATGCTGCGGCAAGCGGCGAACGACCAGCGGCAACAGCGCCTGATCCTGCTGTATTCCAACCGCCGACCCGAAGACGCCGCGTTTCTTGCCGAACTGCAACAGGTCGAAGGGAAGAACCCGAACTTCAGGCTGGTGGCAACGATGACGCAGATGCACGCCTCCCATCTTCCCTGGGCGGGCCAGACGGGCCTGATCACCGCAGAACTGGTGCATAGCGCCGTCGGCGACTTGTCCGCGCCGATCTTCTACATCGCAGGGCCCCCCGGCATGGTCGAAGCCATGCGCCAGACCTTGAATCGTGCGGGGATCGATGACGACGACATTCGCAGTGAGGAGTTCTACGGTTACTGAATCAACGACGGCGAGTTGCCAGCGAATTTCCGACGGCCCGGAAAACCGGGAACGTCGCGACGAGTCACCTCATCCAATGGATGAAAGCAAACCATGCACAACGCAGCACTCTCGATAGAAACGACCGGTTCGCAGCGCAGCTCAGACACCGACGCCGAGCTCGCCGCACGCGCTGCGAATGGCGACGAACCCGCCTTCGAGGCCATCATGCGGCGCCACAACCGGCTGCTGTTTCGTACCGCGCGCAGCATCCTGAAAAACGACGCCGAAACCGAAGACGCGCTGCAGGAGGCCTACCTGCGAGCCTGGCGCGCCCTGGCCAGCTTTCGCGCCGAGGCGAAGCTCTCGACCTGGCTGGTGCGCATCGTGATCAACGAATCGCTCGGGCGCCTGCGCCGACACGGAGCCCAGGTGATCCCGCTGGACACCGCCATGGATTTGGCCGAGCACTCGACGGAGGCATGGATGGAGGACGACCCCGACCAGCGGCCCGACCGTGTGGCCATGCGCGCTGAAGTGCGCCGTCTGATGGAAGCCCGCATCGACACGCTGCCCGATGCCTTTCGGACCGTGTTCATGCTGCGCGCGGTCGAAGAGTTGAGCGTCGAGGAGATCGCCGTGGCCTTGGAGATCCCGGAGGCCACCGTGCGAACCCGCTTCTTCCGCGCACGTGGCTTGCTGCGCGAGGGACTCGCGCGCGACGTCGATCTTGCGATCGGCGATGCATTTTCATTCGCCGGGGCACGCTGCGACCGCATCGTCGCCGGCGTGCTGGCGAAGCTTGCCGACGATCGGGAATCCCCCTGATCGTGTGGTTCTACCCAAGGAGATTGCCATGTCGTTCTTCCAGATGCCTAGCCCCATTGCTGCGCGTCGCTTGTTTCTTGGCCAGTCCGGCCTCGTGCTGTCTGGCGCGGCGGTGGCGCTGCTCGCCGGCAACGAGGCGCTCGCCGCCAAGTCCGGCGGCGCCAACGCCCGCGACGTGCAGATTCTCAACACCGCGCTCGGTGCCGAGCTCGAGGCCATTGCGGCCTACCAGTTGGGTGCCGAGAGCAAGCTGCTGCAACCGCCCGTGCTCGATCTCGCGCTGACCTTCCAGGGCCATCACAAGGCCCACGCCGACGTGTTGGTCAAGACGGTCGAGAAGCTCGGTGGCAAGCCCGTGCTGGCCAAGGCGAGCTACAACTTCCCGGTCGACCAGTTGAAGTCACAGGCCGACGTGCTCAAGTTCGCAGCCAAGCTGGAGCAAGGCGCCGTCAGCGCCTACCTGGGTGCCGTGCCCTTGTTCGGCAACCGCGACCTCGCCAAGGCCGCTGCCAGCATCCTCGGCGACGAGGCCATGCACTGGGCCATCCTGCGCCAGGCGTTGGGGGAAGTGCCGGTCCCGTCAGCGTTCATGGCCTGACCATGCGCCGGCTGCTGCTGGCCGGTGTGCTGGCGATCGGCTCGATCTCGGCAGCGCTTGGCGGCGAGAAATCGGCCCCGGACGCAGCCCGGGGCGAGCCGATCTACACACGCTGCCTGGCCTGCCATGCGCTGGCCTATGACCGTGTCGGGCCGCGGCACTGCGGCCTGTTCGGGCGACGCGCCGGCAGCGTGCCGGGCTTCAGCTATTCGTCGGCCATGAAGAAGTCGGGCATCGTATGGAATGACAAGACACTCGACCGCTTTCTGACCAAGCCGTTGAAGATGATTCCCGGCAGCGCGATGACCTACGACGGCGTGGCGGACGCAACAGAACGCGCCGACCTGATCGCCTACCTCAAGCATGTCAACGACACGCCTGAATGCGCCAAGGCGGCGCCGCAGCGCGTGTTGCCCACTTCGCATTGACGCCGCCCGCACTTGCCCGTTTTGCGCCTGCCTGTTCTCCGCCTGCCGGTGGTTCGCCTGCGGCATCCACAAGCGCGAGTTGAGGTCGATGGGTGTTGGCGTGGAAGGTGCTCTCCCACGGGAACGCGCGATGCCGTGGCTGCATCTGATGCGTTACCGACAAGGAGAATCTCATGAGAGCTTCCGACACACCGAGAGCGGTTTGCATCAACGCGCTGGCAGCCGCAGCGCACAGTGGACACCAGCAACCGCGACGCGGCCGCTCCCGCAGCGGGATGGTGTTGAGTGCCGCAGTCGTGACGGCGGCTCTGCTCAGCGCCTGCGGCGGTGACTCGGATGCAGAGGATCAAGCTCCGATTGCACAGGGCCAGCAGATCTTCCGCTTCGACACCTTTGGCGACGAGACGCAGTGGACCGACACGCTGCGCATGCATGAAGTGATCCGCACGGCGGTCGACCCCGTGACCGCGCTGTCGGTCGGCTTGAAGGTCGATGCCGAAGCCTTGCCGGCGGCGGTCGTGACGGGCATTCAGAACGGGTCCGTCGATCTGAAAAGCCCCGCCACCACGGTGGCGTTGCTGAAGCTGAACGCTGTGGTCGGCCTCAAGGGTACGGTCGAAACCATCAATGGCAAGGACGTGCTGACACGGGTCGGCGTCACCTGTGCGCTGTGCCATTCGACGGTCGACAATTCGTTCGCACCCGGCATCGGCAAGCGGCTCGACGGCTGGCCGAATCGCGACCTCGATCCCGGCGCGATCATCGCGCTATCGCCGGCGCTGAGCGCTGCGGTGAAGGCCGTCTACAACTCCTGGGGCCCCGGCAAGTACGACCCGCGCTTCAACCTGGACGGCAAGAACGGCCCGCAGGTCATTCCGCCGGCCTACGGCCTGGCCGGCATCCACAAGATCATCTCGACCGGCGATGGCGACGACCTGGCCTACTGGAACCGCTACGTGGGTGTGACGCAGATGGGCGGACACGGATCGTTCGTCGAGCCGCGCACCGGCGTCAACGTCACCAACGGAACGGACGACCTGATCACCGCGAAGCTGCCGGCCCTGCAGGCGTATCAGCTCTCGCTGGCAGCACCACCACCACCGAGCGGGAGTTTCGATGCCGCCGCGTCTGATCGAGGCAAGCTCGTGTTCAACAACGCCGGCAAATGCGTGACCTGCCACAGTGGAACCGAGTTCACCGACGCCAATTCGCGCTTGCATCCACCGAGCGACGCGGTCAGTGAACCGGAGCCAAACGGCGCGCCCAGCTACGCATCGCGCAGTGCCACCAAGCAGTACCGGACCGCGCCGCTGAAAGGGCTGTGGCAGCACGCGCCGTATTTCCACAACGGCACCGCACCGACGCTAGAGGCGGTGGTTCAGACCTACAACACGAAGCAAGCCCTGGGTCTGACGCCAAGCCAGATGTCTGATCTGGCGCAGTACCTGAAATCGCTGTAGCGGGAACTGCACGCGACCTGGAACTCCGACGCCGGTCATGCCCGATCGAGCCGCAGTACGAAATCAGGAGCGCCGAGACCAAGCACATCGTGATGCGCCAAGGTTTGGGGCTGTGGAAGGCGCTGCGCGGCGCCCGCCGATGGCCGTGCGAAGAAATGGGTTGCCGGCTGGTCTTCGAGGCTTCATCATGGCCGCTTTCGTGCGCACGTCATCAGTGCCGTCCAAGCTCGGCACGGCCAAAGGCGGCTACAAGCAGGATGACGAGTGCAATGGCGATCGAATGCCGATCTGATGACCGAAGCGACAGGGTCGCCCTCGACCTGAACGACTTGTACGAGAACGCGCCTTGCGGGTACCACAGCATCGGCCCGGACTGGGCCATCCTGCGCATGAACCGCACCGAACTGGACTGGCTCGGATTCACCGCGCAGGAACTGGTCGGGAAGCGAAACTTCGCAGAACTCGTCGCGGAGCGCCACCGCAGCGCGTACGAACACACGATCCAATCGCTGATCGCCGCAGGCGGTATTGCAGAGATCGAGATCGAGCTGATCCGAAAAGACGGATCGATGTTCCACGCGTTGCTTCGAATCGCGGCCGTTCGGGGCAACGACGGTGCGTTCGTGCACACCCGTGCCACCGTGATCGACATCACCGCGCGCAAAGGCGCCGAGAGCGAAGCGCGGACCCGCGCCGAGCAGCTGCAGGCCATCTCGCAGCGCATGGTCCAGCTGCAGGAGTCGGAACGACGTGACCTGTCCGCTGAGTTGCACGACCGGCTCGGCCAGGATCTTGTGGCCATAAATCTGAATCTGCACCTCATCAGGGAACAGCTCTCGGCAGAGGTGTTGGCCAAGATCGGTCCCCGACTCGACGACTCTGTGGCCTTGGTCGAACGCACGGTCGAAGCGGTGCGCGATGTGGCCGGCGCGCTGCGCCCGCTGGTGCTTGACGACTACGGACTTGTGATCACGCTGAAGTCTTACGGCGAGCAATTCGCGGTGCGTACCGGTGTCCGCGTCATCGTCACGGCACCGCAGCCGGTTCCTCGGTTGCAACGAGAAGCCGAGCTGGCTCTCTTTCGGATTGGCCAGGAGGCGCTCACCAACGTCTTGAAGCACGCGCTGGCCTCCACGGTGCGCCTTGCGTTCGCGGTCGATGCCGACAGCGTTTCCCTGACCGTTGCCGACGACGGCTGCGGCTTCGACGTGCAGCTCCCGACCGGTGGGCACAGCCAGGGGTTGGGCCTGCTCATCATGCAGGAACGCCTGCATGCGGTGAACGGTTCATTGCGGATCGAGTCTCGACCGGGTGCAGGCACGAGCGTGATCGCCGCAGTCAGGCGTGGGTCATGACGTCATGACGATCAGAGTGTTGCTGGCGGACGATCACGCGATTCTGCGCGATGGCCTGGCCGCCTTGCTTCAAGCCCAGGACGATCTCACCGTGGTGGCGCACGCCAAAGACGGCCGGGAAGCCGTGCACAAGGCGACCGAGCTCAAACCCGACGTGGCGATCATGGACATCGTCATGCCCGAGCTCGAGGGCATCGAAGCGACCCGGCGGGTGCGCCGGTCGTCGGCCTCCACGCAAGTGCTCATCCTCTCGATGTACTCGACCACCGAGCACATCTTTCGTGCCTTTCAGGCGGGAGCCAAAGGCTATCTGCTGAAGGAATCGGCAGGAGCCGAATTGGTGGTTGCCGTGCGGCGGGTCCATGCCGGGCAACGCTATCTGAGCCAGAAGATCACCGAAACGGTCGTCGACGACTACATTCGCGATCACCATCCGATCGACCCGTTGGGTACCCTGAGCAGCCGCGAGCGCCAGATTCTGCAAGGCGTGGCCGAGGGCAAGAGCACGGCGGACATCGCACGCTCGCTGTGCTTGTCGCCCAAGACGATCGACACCTACCGCAGCCGGCTCATGCACAAGCTCGGCATCGACAACCTTGCGGGTCTGGTCAGGTTTGCGATCGCCAGCGGGTTGACGCCGCCCTGAGCAGGCGGACGCGCTTGCGGTCAAGGAACTCTGACTCGCGACGTCGAGGTTTGCCCATTCCTTCCCGCCGCGCTTGCGCATAGCGTCGAGCCAAGGAGTGCACTGCGGCGCGGTCAGATACACGGTTCGTTCGTGACCGGCGCCGTCGGCACGCACTGCGGTGCACCGTTCGGCGACGGTATGGGTCCGGTACACGGTTCATTGCCACTCTTCGCGGAGATCACATCATGCTGCTCGGTGTCTTGCGTCTTTTCCCTGCCGTACTGGCTGGCTGCTTCACGGTGGGCGTCGCATGCGCCGCGTCGGCACAGGATGTCGCTCATGACGTTGTATTGGGCGCATCGGTACAGCTGACCGGCCCGGTCGCCAACACCGGCCGTTACTACCGCGATGCTTATCAATTCGCGATCGACAAGATCAACGCTGCGGGCGGGTTCATGGTCGCCGGCAAGGCTCACCGATTGACCCTCAAGCTCTACGACAACCAGTCCGACGTCAATCTGAGTGTGCGTCAGTACACGCAGCTGGTGTCGCAAGACAAAGTGGATCTGCTGCTCGGCCCGTTCGCCAGCAACTTCGCGCTGGCCGATTCGGCCGTGGCGGAAAAATACAAGGTGCCGATGGTGCAGGGCGGCGGCGCCTCGGACCAGATTTTCGCGCGCAGCTTCAAGTACATCTTCGGTACGCTGGCACCGGCGAGCAACTACTTCGGCAGCACCATCGACATGCTCAAGTTGCTCAAGCCGGCGCCGAGGTCGGTCGCGTTGCTGTATGCCGACGATGCGTTCGATGTCTCGGTGGCCGAGGGGACGCGGCCGAAGCTGAAGCAGGCAGGCCTGGACATCGTCATCGACGAGCGCTACAGCACCAATGCCACCGACTTCAATTCGCTGCTGTCGCAGGTCAAGAGCAAGAACGTCGATGTGGTGCTGGTGGCCGGGCACGAAACCGAGATCCTGAATTTCGTGCGGCAGGCCAGGAGCCTGGCCGTGGCGCCGCGGATGTATTCGTTCACCGTGGGCGTGCCCAGCGAAGATTTCCGCAAAGCCCTGGGCAAGGACGCTGACTACGCGTTCGGCATGACGGCGTGGCTGCCGTCGGCAGCGCTGAAAGACCGCTGGTTCGGCGACGCCCAGCGATTCGCGAAGGATTACAAGGCGCGCTTCGGCTATGACCCCGACTACCACGCGGCGTCCGGCGTGGCCGATGTGGAAGCGCTGGTGCAGGCCATGGAAAATGCCGGCAGCACCGATCCGCAGAAGGTTCGCGATGCGCTGGCCAAGGTCAGGTTCGACAGCTTGTACGGTCCGATTGCCTTTAGCGATCGCGGACAAATCGATCTGCCGCAGGTGGTGATCCAGGTGCAGGGTGATGCGTTGGTCGAGATCTACGGCGCGAAAGGGTTCGTCACGCAACCAAGGTATCCGATGCCGCTCTGGAACGCGCGCTGAGGGGCCGCCCCCCAGGAACGACGCGTGGATCTGCTCGCCCAAGTCCTGCTCAACGGCGTGCTGCTGGGCGGCTTGTACGCCGTGATGGCGCTCGGCCTCGCGCTGGTCTGGGGTGTGCTCAATATCGTCAACCTGGCGCACGGTGCGTTCATCATGCTGGGCGCCTATGTGTCGTGGTACCTCTACACCGATGCACACATCGATCCGTTCATCGGCTTGCCGATCACGGCGCTACTGATGTTCGCGCTCGGCTACGCGCTGCAGCGTGGTCTGTTGAACCTGGTGGTGCGTGCGCCGATGTTCAACACCTTGCTCATCACCTTCGGTCTCGAGGTCGTTCTGACCTCTCTCGCCCAGCTTGCGTTCTCAGCCGATTTCCGCACGATCAACCCGCCGTACTCGGGTGAAAGCCTACAGTGGGGGCCAGTGGTGTTGCCACTCGTGCGCCTGGGCGCCTTCGGGGTGGCCATCATCCTGACCGTCGGCATGTGGCTTTTTCTGCTGCATTCGCGGCTCGGGCGCGCCATCCGCGCGACCGCGCAGAACCTGGTCGCGGCGCGCCTGTACGGCGTTGAGCCGCGCCACCTTTACGCAGTGACCTTCGGCTTGGGGCTGGCGTTGGCGGGCGCTGCCGGCGGCCTGTACGGCACGGTGTCTCAGGTCAATCCGTACATCGGCGCCTCGCTGACCGCCAAGTCGTTCGCGATCGCGATCATCGGGGGTCTGGACAACCCGCTTGGCGTCATCGTCGGCGGGCTGGTTCTCGGCATCGTCGAATCGCTGACCTCGCTCTACATCGGTCCGACGTATCGCGATGTCGCCAGCTTCGGCATCCTGGTGCTCGTGCTGGTCGTTCGCCCCGGTGGCTTGCTGGGAAAGACCGCATGAAGGCGTGGCGCATTGGCGTGATTCTGGCGCTTGTGCTGCTGCTGGCCGCAGTGCCCTGGTACGGCTCCGACCTGCTGGTGCAGGTCGGCATCAACACCTTGCTCCTGGCCGTGCTGGCGCAAGGCTGGAACATCATCGGCGGCTACGCCGGCTATGCCTCGTTCGGCAACTCGGTCTTCTACGGTCTGGGCAGCTACGGTGTGGCCATCGCGATGGTGCAATGGGGCTTGCCGTTCGGCGTCGGCATGGCCTTCGGCGTGGTGCTGGCGGTCATCTTCGCATTTGTGCTCGGCCTGCCGGTGCTGCGCCTGCGGGGCCACTATTTCGCGATCGCCACGCTCGCGCTGTCACAGGTCATGATGGTCATCGTCTCAAACGTGGGGATTGCCGGGCGCAACATCGGCTTGGTGCTGCCGCCGCTGAACAACGACCCTTTGTTCTACGAGTTGGCGCTCGGGTTGCTGATGATCACGACCTTGAGCATCCTGTGGCTGACGCGAAGTCGGTTTGGTTTCGGGCTGATTGCCATCCGCGAAAACGAGGAAGCCGCCGCCGTGATGGGCGTCAACACCACGCTGTACAAGGTGCTCGCGTTTGCGCTGTCGGGCGTGTTCAGCGCACTGGCTGGCGGGATTCACGCCTACTGGATCACATTCCTCGATCCCGAGAGTGCGTTCGACATCGGCCTCAACGTCAAGATGATCATCATGGCGGTGTTCGGTGGCCCCGGCACGGTGTTGGGGCCGATCGTCGGGGCATTCACGCTGTCGGCGATTTCGGAGTACTTGTCGAGCGCGGTCACCAGCTTCGCCGGTCTGTTCTTCGGCATCGTCATCGTGGCAGCCGTGGTGCTGATGCCGCGCGGCCTGGCCGACATGCTGCGCCACCTGCGCAAGACCGGTTGGCGCTATTTCATCGACAACATCAAGGCGCATCGGTTGTGAGTGCGTTGCTCGAAGTCCGCCACGCGACCCAGCGGTTCGCCGGGCTGTTGGCCGTTGACGATGTCAGCTTCACGCTCACGCCGGGCGAAATTCTCGGCCTGATCGGCCCGAATGGCGCGGGCAAGACGACACTGATCAGCATCATCAGCGGAACGCTCGCCGCGACCAACGGCCAGGTTCTGTTCCTGGGCGAGCGGATCGACGGCCTGCCGGCGTTTCGCCGTGCTCGCTTGGGCATTGGCCGCACATTTCAGATCATGCGTCCGTTTCCCGGCATGTCGGTGCTCGACAACGTGGCGGTCGGCGCCCTGTTCCGGCGTGCCGGCGGGCGTGCGGGGTTGGCACAGGCACGCGAGCAGGCGCGCGCCTGTCTGGACTTCGTCGGCATGGGCCGGCATGCCGATCAACGCGCCGACGAACTGGGTGGCCCGGGCCGCAAGCGCCTCGAACTGGCCAAGGCGTTGGCGATGCAGCCGAAGGTGTTGCTGTGCGACGAGGTGATGGCCGGCCTGAATCACGTCGAGATCGACGAAGTGATCGATCTCCTGCGCAAGGTGCGCGACCAGGGCATCGGGCTGCTGGTCATCGAGCATGTCATCAAGGCGATCAAGAGTCTGTCGGATCGGTTGCTGGTACTGCATCACGGCCAGAAGATCGCCGAAGGCGCACCCGATGCGGTGCTGTCGGATCCGGTGGTGGTCGAGGCCTATCTCGGCAAGAGGCGCACGTGAGCACCCCGCCCGATCGAACGCCCTTGTTGACCGTCCGTGGCTTGAGCGCGGGCTACGGTGAGATGCTGGTGCTGCACGATGTCGCGCTGGAGATCCACCCGACCGAGATGGTCGCGCTGGTGGGCAGCAACGGGTCGGGCAAGACGACGCTGCTGCGCGCACTGTCGCGAGTGCTGCCCTGCACCGGAAGCATCGTGATGAACGGGCACGAACTGCTCGGGATGACGCCCGACCAGGCCTTCGGTCTCGGGCTGGTCCAGGTACCCGAAGGGCGCCAATTGTTCGATCGCATGAGCGTGCAGGACAACTTGCTGATGGGCGCCTATCGGCGCGCGGACAAGGCAACGGTCGCGCGCGACCTCGACAGGATGTATGCGCTGTTTCCGCGCCTGTCAGACCGTCGGCGTCAACTGGCGGGCAGCATGTCCGGCGGGGAGCAGCAGATGTGCGCGATGGCCCGCGCATTGATGGCCGCGCCGGTCCTGCTGATGGTCGATGAAATGAGCCTCGGCCTGGCCCCGGTCGTGGTGGAGCAACTGATGGAGGTGTTGGCCGGGATCCGGCGCGACGGCGTGACGATCTTGCTGGTCGAGCAGGACGTGCAGTTGGCGCTCTCGGGTGCGGACCGGGGTTACGTGCTGGAGACAGGCCGCATCGTGCACGGCGGCACGGCCAGGCAGTTGATCGACGACCCGGCGGTGAAGCGTGCCTACCTGGGGCTGTAGCGTGATGGACATGCAGAACCAGGCCATTCGGTCCGAGCCTTGGCGCTTGCGGTCAAGAACTTCTGACTCGCGTCGTCGAGGTTTGCCCATTCCTCCTCGCAGCGCTCGCGCGTAGTGTCGAGCGAAGAGGTGCCCAACCCAGACGGGCGGACCGAATGAACGACACAGCGAATCAGCTCAGCGGACCCGACTTCGTCGCCGGGGTGGCATTGTCCGACGTGGCCGACGGTGCCATGTGGGTCGGCCACGCCCGCGGCGAGCCGGTGCTTCTCGCCCGTCGCGGCGACGAGTTGTTCGCGATCGGTGCCACCTGCACGCACTACGGTGCCCCGCTCGTTGACGGGTTATTGGTCGGCGACACGGTTCGTTGCCCCTGGCACCATGCCTGCTTCAGCTTGCGTAGCGGCGCGCCGTTGCGCGCGCCGGCGCTGGACCCGGTTGCGCGCTGGCGCATCGAACAGCGCGATGGCCGCGCCTACGTGTGCGAAAAGCTCACGGCAGTTGAACCGAAGCCGATCGCGCCGATGGCTGGCGCGCCGCGAACCGTGGCGATCCTGGGCGGGGGAGCTGCGGGCAACGCCGCCGCAGAAACGCTGCGTCGCGAGGGTTACGCAGGCCGGATCGTCATGCTCAGTGCTGACGCGACCCGGCCCTGTGATCGGCCCAATCTGTCGAAAGGTTTTCTCGCGGGCACGGCGGCGGCGGAGTCGAACCCCTTGCGTCCGCCAGAGTTCTACCTGCAACACGGCATTGAGCTGAAGCTGGACGCACCCGTCACCGCGCTCGATGCGAAGGGGCGAGCGTTGCATCTTGTGGACGGCAGCCGCGTCGCCTTCGATATGTTGCTTCTCGCCACCGGCGCCGAGCCGGTGCGGCTCGATATTCCGGGTGGAAACCTGCGCCATGTGCACTACCTGCGCACCCTCGCCGACAGCCGCGCGCTGGTCGCGAAGGCGCTGACTTCGCAGCGCGCCGTGGTGATCGGTGCGAGCTTCATCGGCCTTGAGGTCGCGGCGGCGTTGCGCGCGCGCCATGTCGATGTGCAGGTGGTCGCACCCGATGCTGTTCCGATGGCGAAGATCCTCGGACCCGACGTGGGCGGGTTCATCCGTGAGTTGCACGAACGCCATGATGTGAGGTTCCATCTCGGCACCACCGCCGCGATGATCGACAAGCAAAGCGTGCACTTGAAGAACGGCGAGGTCTTGCAGGCCGACCTTGTGGTCGTCGGCATCTGCGTGCGGCCGATGACGGCCCTGGCGGAACAAGCAGGACTCGCCTTCGATCGTGGCGTCTCGGTGAACGAACACCTAGAGACCAGCGAGCCCGGCATCTTTGCGGCCGGCGACATCGCACGCTGGCCCGACAGACTCAGCGGCGAACGCATTCGCGTCGAACACTGGGTGGTCGCGGAGCGCCAGGGGCAAACGGCGGCGCGCAACATGCTCGGCCGGCGCGAGCGCTTCGATGCAGTGCCGTTCTTCTGGACCGAGCAATACGATTTCGGACTCGCCTATGTGGGCCACGCCGAGGGTTGGGACCAGGCCGAGATCGACGGGCGGCTCGACGCCGGAACGCAGGACTGCACGATCACCTACCGCCGCGCCGGAAAGAAGCTGGCGGTGGCGGTAGTCCATCGCGACCTGGATGGCCTGCGGGCCGAGCTTGAATTCGAGCAAGCGACGGCCAAGCTTGCGTGACCTTGCGTTGCATGCATCGAGCCATAAAACCCGGACCCAACGAGGACACACACCATGACGGCAAAGTTCAAGCTTGGCGATCAGGTGACCTGGAATTCCGAGGCTGGTCATGTCAGTGGCCGCATCATCAAGGTCCACACGCAAGATGCGGACTACAAGGGCTACACGCACCATGCGAGCCCGGATGATCCGCAGTACGAAATCAAGAGCAACAAGACCGAGCACATCGCGATGCACAAGGGTGTGGCGCTGACGAAGGCGCTTGGTGGCGCCCGTCAATAGCTGCTCGAAGACTCGGGTTTTCGAGCCTGCTCCTTGCCGCCCATCATGATTGCCTGCGGTCACGAATCATCGCTGCTGCTTTCCGGCCTTGCGGGCGCGCCGGTGCCGCAGGTGCAGTTGCTGTCGAACGGCCGCTATCACGTGATGCTCACGAGTGCAGGCGGCGGCTCAAGCCGTTGGAGAGACTTGGCAGTCACGCGCTGGCGCGAGGACGCCACCTGCGATCCCTGGGGTTCGTTCTGCTATCTGCGTGACCTCGACAGCGGCCATGTGTGGTCCATCACCTTGCAGCCGACCCTGCAGCGGGCAGATTCGTACGAGGCAAGGTTTGCCGCTGGAATCGCCACATTTCGCCGCCACGACTGCGGGATCGAAACGCAGACCGACATCGCGGTCTCGGCGGACGACGACGTCGAGTTGCGGCGCGTGTGCATCACCAATTGCGCCAACGCCCGCCGGGTGCTCGATGCCACGAGCTATGCCGAAGTCGTGCTCGCACCGGCCGCCACCGACGCCGCCCATCCGGTGTTCAACAAGCTCTTCGTCGAGACCGAGATCCTGCCCGAGCTGCAGGCGATCCTGTGCACGCACCGTGCACGCGCTCCCGACGATCCGGCGCCGTGGATGTTCCACCTCGCCGTCGCGCATGAGCCAGCGGGCAGCGAACCCACCTTCGAGACGGATCGCATGCGCTTCATCGGCCGCGGCCGCGGCACGGCGCGCCCGCAGGCGCTGGACGCCGACGCGTGCCTGTCGGGCAGCGCCGGCCCGGTGCTCGATCCGGTGGCCGCGATCCGGTGCCGCCTCACGCTCGATCCGGGCGCAAGCGCCATCATCGATTGGGTCACCGGCATCGCCGACACGCGCGATGCTTGCATGGCGCTGATCCACAAGTACCGCGATAGTCAGGCCGCCGACCATGTGCTCAGCGCAGCGCCGGCAAACGGCGGGGCGATTCTGCAGCGCCTGCATGTCAGCGAAGTTGAGGCCGGGCACTACGCTCACTTGGCTCGTTCGGTGATCTACGCCGACGCATCGCTGCGCGCCGATCCGGCCGTGCTCGCCCTGAACCGGGGCGGCCAGTCGAACCTGTGGGCGTACGGCATCTCCGGCGACTTGCCGATCGTGTTGCTGCGCATGGCCGACGCCGCGAACATCGAGCTCGCCCGCCAACTGATCCAGGCACATTCGTACTGGCGCACGCACGGTCTGGCGGCGGACCTGGTGATCATCGCCGAGGAGTTTGGCGGGCAAGAGGAGGCTCTGGGCGTGAAGATCACCACGCAGGTCACCGTCTGCGGCGCTACCGACCGCATCGATCGACCCGGTGGCATCTTCGTGCGGTCTGCCGAGAAAGTGTCGGAAGCGGACCGAATCTTGCTGCAAACGGTGGCCCGTGTCGTCATCAGTGACCGCGACGGATCGTTGCCGCATCAACTCGAACAACGCGTCGCGAGGTCGCCATCGACCTCACCATCCGATGCCCAGGGTCGCGTCGTCGAGGCCACACCGCAGGCCCTCATTCGGCACACGGCGACCGACCCCGGCAGTCTGCTGTTCGACAACGGCATGGGCGGCTTTAGCGCCGATGGGTGTGAATACGTCATCACCAGCGCAGCTGGGCGAATGACACCCGCACCGTGGGTCAACGTGCTTGCGAACGCGTCGTTCGGAACGCTCGTGTCGGAGAGCGGCAGCGGCACGAGCTGGAGCGAGAACGCCCAGGCGTTCCGTCTCACGCCGTGGTCGAACGACCCGGTCGGCGACCCGAACACCGAGGCCTTCTACCTGCGCGACGAAGGCAGCGGCCACTGCTGGTCGCCCACGCTGCTGCCCCGCAGCGGGGTCGGGCCGTACATCACGCGGCACGGCTTCGGCTACAGCGTGTTCGAGCACGACGAGGACGGCATCGCCACCGAGCTGTGCCTGTACGTCGCGATCGACGCCCCGGTCAAGTTCGCGCGGCTGCGTTTGCACAACACCTCGGGCCGCGCGCGCCGGCTGTCGGTCACCGGCTACCTCGAATGGGTGCTCGGCGACGAGCCCGCAAAGACGCGCATGCACGTCAGCACCGCGATCGATCCGGGCAGCGGTGCGCTGTTCGCGAGCAACCCCTACAACACCGAATTCGCCGGGCGCACCGCCTTCTTCGACGTCGACGAAATCGCGGCGGCGAGCCTGTGCGGCGACCGCGCCGAATTCCTCGGGCGGCACGGCACGCTGCGCGATCCGGCGGCGCTGGCGCAACCGCGCCTGTCGGGCCGCGTCGGCGGCGCGCTCGACCCGTGCGCCGCCATCCGGCTACCGTTCGAGTTGGCCGAAGCGCAGACCCGCGAGATCGTCTTTCGCCTCGGCGCTGCGCACAGTGCCGACGAGGCGAGCCAACTCGTGCTGCGCTCGCGCGGCGCGACGGCGGCGCACGATGCGCTCGCCGCGGTGAAGCGGCACTGGCAGCACACGCTCGGCGCGGTGCAAATCGAGACGCCGGACCGCGCGCTCGACGTCTGGGTGAACGGCTGGCTCGTCTACCAGATCCTGGCGTGTCGGCTTTGGGCCCGCACCGCGTTCTACCAGTCGAGCGGCGCCTTCGGTTTTCGCGATCAGTTGCAAGACGTGATGGCGCTGGTGCATGCCGCGCCGGGACTTGTGCGCGAGCACCTGCTGCGTTGCGCGGCGCGCCAGTTTCGCGAGGGCGACGTGCAGCACTGGTGGCACCCGCCATCGGGTCGCGGTGTGCGCACCCATTGTTCGGACGACTTCCTGTGGCTACCGCTGGCCACCTGCCGCTACGTGCTTGCCACCGGCGACACCGGCGTGCTCGACGAGGTCGTCCCGTTCATCGAGGGCAACATGCCGAAGGCCGGCGACGCGTCGTGCTACGAGCAGCCGACCGTCTCGGCCGACGCGGCCAGCCTGTACGACCATTGCGTGTGCGCTGTCGGGCACGGCCTGCGCTTCGGCGCGCACGGCCTGCCGCTGATGGGCGCGGGCGACTGGAACGACGGCATGAACCTGGTCGGTGCCGGTGGCAAGGGCGAGAGCGTCTGGCTCGGCTTCTTTCTGTTCGCGGTGCTGACGCAGTTCGGCGCACTCGCGACGCGCCGCGGCGACGCCGCGTTCGCGCAGCGCTGCGCGGCCGAGTCGGCCCGGCTGCGCGACGCGATCGAGCGCAGCGCGTGGGACGGCGATTGGTACCGCCGTGCCTGGTTCGACGACGGCTCACCGCTGGGCTGCGCGGCCAACACCGAATGCCGCATCGATTCGATCGCGCAGAGCTGGTCGGTGCTGTCAGGCGCGGGCGAGCTGCAGCGCGCCCGCCGCGCGATGGACGCGGTCGACCGGCTGCTGGTCAAGCGCGAGAGCGCGCTGGTGCAGTTGCTGGCCCCGCCGTTCGATCACGCCGAGCCGAACCCCGGCTACATCAAGGGCTACCTGCGCGGCGTGCGCGAGAACGGCGGCCAGTACACGCACGCGGCGGTCTGGGCCGCAATGGCGTTCGCGGCACTCGGCGACGCGCCGCGCGCGTGGGAGCTTTGCACGCTGCTCAACCCGATCCATCACGCCGACTCGGCGCAGGCGATCGCGGTCTACAAGACCGAGCCCTATGCGCTCGCCTCGGATGTCTATTCGCTTGCGCCGCACGCTGGCCGCGGCGGCTGGACCTGGTACACGGGCGCGGCCGGCTGGATGTACCGCTTCATCGTCGAGTCGCTGCTGGGGCTGCGGCTCGAAGGCAGCACCTTGCAGGTGGTTCCGTGCATGCCGGCGCACTGGCCCTCGTTCCGCGTTTACTACCGCTACCGCGAGACGATGTATCACATCACCGTGCTGGGCGGCGCCGATGCCGGGGCGGTGCCAAGCCACGCGATCGACGGCGCGCTGCTGCCGGGCTCGGTGCTGATGCTGGTCGATGACCGCCGCGATCATGTCGTCGGGTTGCGCCGGCCGGCCGCGCCTGACGCTCCACCGGTGGCCTCGTAGGACGCCGCTGACAGTGAACGCAACCATCGTCGCCAGCGCGCACAGCGCCGCATCCGGCAGTGCCGGGTCGGCGGCCGGCGCAAGATGAAGTGCCGGCACGCACCTGCGCCACGAAACGGAGCCAGGCAATGCAGATCGGTATGGTTGGGCTCGGACGCATGGGCGCCAGCATGGTCGGCCGCCTGATGGGCGGCGGTCACGCCTGCGTCGTCCATGACGTGCATCCGGCCGTGATCGAGCGGCTCACGGCGCAGGGCGCGACCGGCGCGGCATCGTTGCCGCAACTCGTCGCGGCGCTGGCGCGGCCGCGGGCGATCTGGCTGATGGTGCCGGCGGCGGTCGTCGATGGCGCACTCCGCGAACTCGTGCCCCTGCTCGACGCCGACGACATCGTCATCGACGGCGGCAACTCCAACTACCGCGACGACATTCGCCGCGCCACCACGTTGCAGGCGTCTGGAATCCACCATGTCGATGTGGGCACGAGCGGCGGCGTTGCCGGGGCCGAGCGTGGCTACTGCCTGATGATCGGCGGCGAAGACAGCGTTGTGCAGCGCCTCGCGCCGCTGTTCGCAACGCTCGCGCCCGGGGCCGGTGCGGCACCGCCGACGCCGGGCCGCAAGCCCGGCAGCGGCAGTGCGGACCAAGGCTACCTGCACCGCGGGCCACACGGTGCCGGGCACTTCGTCAAGATGGTCCACAACGGTATCGAGTACGGCGTGATGTCGGCCTATGCCGAGGGCCTGAATATCCTGCGCAACGCGAATGTCGGCAAGCGCGCGCACACGGCCGACGCCGAGACGACGCCGCTGCGCGAGCCCGAGCTGTACCAGTACGAGATGGACCTGCCGGCGATCGCCGAAGTCTGGCGCCGCGGCAGCGTGATCGGCTCGTGGCTGCTTGACCTGACCGCCGCCGCGCTCGCCGCCGACCCGATGCTCGCCGGCTTCGAGGGCCGGGTGTCCGACTCTGGCGAAGGGCGCTGGACGGTGCAGGCGGCGATCGACGAAGCGGTGCCGGCGCCGGTACTGAGTGCTGCGCTCTACGCGCGCTTCGCTTCGCGTGGTGAGGCCGACTTCGCGAACCGCGTGCTGTCGGCGATGCGCCATGAGTTCGGCGGTCATGTCGAAAAGGCCGATCCACGGGCGGGAGGCTGACCATGCGCGACGATCCTGCCCCTGCCGCCGCGCTCTCCGACGCGCTGGTGCTCTTCGGCGTGACCGGCGACCTGGCCTACAAGCAGATCTTTCCGGCGCTGTACGCGATGTGCCGGCACGGCGCGCTGAACGTGCCGGTGATCGGTGTCGCCTCGTCGGCGTGGAGCATCGAGCAGTTGCGCGCGCGTGCGAGGGAGAGTGTCGAGCACGCCGCCGCAGCAGGCGAGACGGACGCGGCGGCCGACCCGGGCGCGCTCGAACGGATGCTGGCGCTGCTCCACTACGTGAGCGGCGACTACAACGACGCCGCCAGCTTCGCTGCGCTGAAGTGCGCGCTCGATGGTGCGAGCGCTGCGGCACGGCACCCGCTGCACTACCTGGCGATCCCGCCGGCGCTGTTTGCGAGCGTCATCCACGGCCTGGGTGCGGCCGGCCTCGCCGCGGGCGCGCGCGTCATCGTCGAGAAGCCGTTCGGCCGCGACCTCGCTTCGGCGTGTGCGCTGAACCGGGTCGCGCTCGAAGCGTTCGACGCCGATGCGATCTTCCGCATCGATCACTTCCTCGGCAAAGAAGCGATCATGAATCTGCTGTACTTCCGCTTCGCCAATTCGTTTCTCGAACCGATCTGGAACCGGGACCATGTCGCGAGCGTGCAGGTCACCTTGGCCGAGACCTTCGGCGTGGAGGGCCGCGGCGCGTTCTATGAGAGCGCCGGTTGCCTGCGCGACGTGGTGCAGAACCACCTGTTCCAGATCGTCGCGCTGCTCGCGATGGAGCCGCCCACCCGCTGCGGTGTCGCCGGCGCGCACGCCGAGAAGGCGAAGGTCTTTCAAGCCATGCGCCCGCTCGTCGGCACCGACATCGTGCGCGGCCAGTACGCCGGCTACCGCGGCGAGCCTCAGGTCGCAAAGGACTCCGACGCCGAGACCTTCTGCGCACTGCGCCTGCACATCGACTCGTGGCGCTGGAGCAGCGTGCCGTGGCTGCTGCGCTCCGGCAAGTGCCTGCCCTCGACGGCGTGCGAAGTGCTGGTGCGTCTGAAGCCGCCACCGCAACAATTGTTCGCAGACGCGGCCACCACCAGCGCGCAGGCCAACTACCTGCGCTTTCGGCTGTCGCCGCATTCGGCGATCGCGCTCGCGGCGCGGGTCAAGCGCGCCGGCCAAGCCTTCATTGGCGACCAGCAGGAGTTGTATCTGGTGGAAGAGCAGGCCGCAGACCGCATGCCGTACGAGCGGCTGCTCACCGATGCGATGGCCGGCAACGACGCGCTGTTCGCCCATGAGGACGCGGTCGAAGCGGCCTGGGCCGTGGTCGAGCCGGTGCTCGCCACGCCGCCACGCGCGATCGTCTACCCGCGCGGATCCTGGGGCCCGCCGCAAGCCGACCGACTGGCGGCGGACCTGGGCGGCTGGCACAACCCCGAACCTGCGGGTTGAAACGATGACGCACGCGGTGGTATTCCTGCTAGACGTCGACAACACGCTGCTCGACAACGACCGCGTGGTCGAGGATCTGCGCGGCCATCTGGTGCAGGCGTTCGGCGCGGCGAGTGCGGACCGCTACTGGGCGATCTTCGAGCAGTTGCGCAGCGAGCTTGGGTACGCCGACTACCTCGGCGCCTTGCAGCGCTACCGCGTGCACGGGCCCGGCGACGCGACCCCCGACCCCGCACTGCTGCAGTTGTCGACCTTCCTGATCGACTACCCGTTCGTCGCGCGGCTGTACCCGGGCGCGCTGCGTGCCATCGAACACCTTCGGCGCTTCGGCCCGGCGGTGATCCTGAGCGATGGCGACGTCGTGTTCCAGCCGCGCAAGGTGCAGCGCTCGGGCCTGTGGCAGGCGGTCGAGGGCCGTGTGCTGATCTACATCCACAAGGAGCAGATGCTGGACGCAGTGCAGCAGCACTACCCGGCGCACCACTATGTGATGGTGGACGACAAGCTGCGCATTCTCGCGGCGATGAAGCAGACCCTGCGCGAGCGGCTGACGACGGTGTTCCCGCGCCAGGGCCACTACGCCGTCGACCCGCACAACATTGCCGCTTACCCACCCGCCGACATCACGCTGGAGTGCATCGGCGACCTGGCCGGCGTCGGCCTGCCTGACTTGCTCGGGCAGCGCCCGGCCCACATCCCGTCAAAGGAAACGCCATGAACGCGACTCAACGACTGCACGACCTCGGCCAGAGCCTGTGGCTCGACAACATCACGCGCTCTCTGCTGACCAGCGGCACGCTGGCTCGCTACATCAAAGACTTCGCGGTGACGGGCCTGACCTCGAACCCGACGATCTTCGAGCACGCGATCGGCAAGTCCGATGCCTACGACGAAGCGATCCGCCGCCACGCGGGCGAGGGCGCGTCGGGAGAGGCCCTCTTCTTCGAACTCGCGCTCGAAGACCTGACGCGCGCCGCCGACCTGTTCCGCCCGGCGTTCGACGCGAGCGGCGGGGTCGATGGCTGGGTCTCGCTGGAGGTGTCGCCGCTGCTGGCCGACGACGGCGCGCGCACCATCGCGGCGGCGGCGCGGCTGCATGCGCGCGCCGCGCGGCCGAACCTGTTCATCAAAATCCCCGGCACGCCGGCCGGCATCACGGCGATCGAGGAATCGATCTTCGCCGGGGTGCCAATCAACGTCACGCTGCTGTTCTCGCGCGCGCAGTATCTGGCGGCGGCGCAGGCCTATCTGCGCGGCATTGAGCGGCGCATCGCGGCCGGCCGCGATGCGCGCGTCGCCTCGGTCGCGTCGCTGTTCGTCAGCCGCTGGGACGTCGCGGCCAGGGAGCTGACCACGCCGGGCCTGCGCAATCGCATCGGCATCGCGGTCGCGACGCAGACCTACCGTGCCTACCGCGAGCTGCTCGCGTCGCCGCGCTGGCACACGCTGGCTGCGGCCGGCGCGCAGACGCAACGGCTGCTGTGGGCGAGCACCGGCACCAAGGATCCGGGCGCCCCCGACACGCTGTACGTCGAGGCGCTCGCCGCACCCGAGACGATCAACACGATCCCGGAGAAGACGCTCGCCGCGTTCGCCGATCACGGCCAGGTGAAGCAGGTCTTGGCGCTCGAAGGCGGCGACTCGGAAGCGGTGCTCGCCGAATGCCGGCGCGAAGGCGTCGACGACGACGCGCTGGCGCAGCGCCTGCAGCGCGAAGGCGCCGATGCGTTCAGCACGTCATGGCGCGCGCTGCTGGACGGCATCCAAGCCAAAAGCGAAGCGCTCGCACCGTCGGGCGCGCCATGAGCCGCCGGGCCGGTCCCAAGGCGAATACCGCAGTGCGAAGCATGGAGGTTGCCTGATGAGCCGCGTCGTCGTCAGCGCACGCTCGGGGTCGTCGTCGCCGCCGCTTGCCAGCCGCCCGGCGTGGAAGGCGCTCGTGGCGCACCACCGCGACATCGAAGGGCTGCACCTGCGCCAACTGTTCGCCGACGACCCGCGGCGCGGCGAGCGCTTCAGCGCCGAGGCGGCGGGCTGGTACGTCGACTACTCGAAGAACCGCATCACCGACGAGACGATCCGGCTGCTGCTCGAACTCGCCGAACGCCGCGGGCTGCGCGAACGCATGGCCGCGATGTTCCGCGGTGACCCGGTCAATACCAGCGAGAAGCGCGCCGCCCTGCACACTGCGCTGCGCGCACGTCGCGGCGAGCGCCTCGTCGTGGAGGATACCGATGTGGTTCCCGAAGTGCATGCGGTCCTCGATCGCATGACCGTCTTTGCTGACCAGCTGCGCAGCGGCGAGTGGAGGGGCCACACCGGCCAGCGCATCCGCAACGTCGTCAACATCGGCATCGGCGGCTCCGACCTCGGCCCGGTGATGGCGTTCGAGGCGTTGCGCCACTACAGCCAGCGCGACCTGACGCTGCGCTTCGTGTCGAACGTCGATACGACCGATTTCTTCGAGGCGACGCGCGATCTGGATGCCGCGCAGACGCTGTTCATCGTCTGTTCGAAGACCTTCACGACGCTGGAGACGCTGACCAACGTGCACGCGGCGCGCGCGTGGAGCGTGGCGCAGCTCGGCGAAGCGCGCGCCGTGGCCCGACACTTCGTCGCGGTGTCGACGAACGCCGAAGCGGTGGCGCAATTCGGCATCGACCCGGCGCTGATGTTCGGCTTCTGGGACTGGGTCGGCGGGCGCTACTCGATGGATTCGGCGATCGGGCTGTCGACCATGATCGCCGTCCGTGCGGAGAACTTCCGCGCGATGCTCGCCGGCTTCCATGCGGTGGACGAGCACTTCCAGACCGCGCCGCTGCGCCAGAACCTGCCGGCGCTGATGGGGCTGCTGGCGATCTGGAACACCGACTTCCTCGACGCGGCCACGCTCGCGGTATTGCCCTACGAGCAATACCTGAAGCGCCTGCCGGCCTATCTGCAGCAACTGACAATGGAGAGCAACGGCAAACACGTCACCCTGGGCGGCTCGCACGTGGACTGCGCCACTTCGCCGATCGTCTGGGGCGAGCCGGGCACAAACGGGCGGCATTCGTTTTACCAACTGCTGCACCAGGGCACCCAGTTGGTGGCGTGCGACTTCATCGGCTTCTGCCAGGGCCTGAACCCGCCCGGCCGCGACGACGACCGGCACGATCTGTTGATCGCCAACCTGTTCGCGCAGACCGAGGCGCTCGCCTTCGGCAAGACCGCCGCCGAGGTGCGCGCCGACGGCACACCCGAGGCGCTCGTGCTGCACCGCGTGTTCGAGGGCAACCGGCCGAGCAATACCTTGCTTGCCGAGCGGCTGACGCCGCACGCGCTCGGCGCGCTGGTAGCGCTGTACGAACACAGCGTTTTCACGCAGGGCGTGATCTGGAACATCGATTCGTTCGACCAGTGGGGCGTCGAGTTCGGCAAGGTGCTGGCGCAACGCACGCTGCTCCACCTGCAAGGCGTCGAAGCACCGGCGCTCACGCACGACAGCTCGACCAACACGCTGATACGCCGCTACCGACGGCTGCGAAAGGAAGCGCCATGACACCCCTCGGCTACGACCAGCCGCTGTACCTGTTGCCGTTCGACCACCGGCATTCCTACATCAGCGGCATGTTCCACTTCGAGCCGCCGCTCACGCAGGAGCAGCACGCTGCGGTTGCCGACAGCAAGCGGCTGATCTACGAAGGCTTCGAGCAGGCTGCCGGCGCCGGCGTGCCGCCGGGCGCCGCCGGCATCCTGGTCGATGAAGAGTTCGGCGCGGCGCTCCTGCACGACGCGCGGCAGCGCGGCTTCGTCACGGCCGTTTCGACCGAGAAGAGCGGCTCGGACGAATTCGAGTTCGAATACGGCGCCGACTTCGCGTGCCACATCGAAGCGGTCGCGCCGATCTTCGCGAAGGCGCTGGTGCGCTACAACCCGCAGGGCGAGCGAGCTCTGAACCAGCGGCAAGAGGAGCGTCTGAAGCAGCTTTCCGACGCCTGCCACCGCAGCGAGCGCCGCTTCATGTTCGAGCTGCTGGTGCCGGCCACTGCAGCGCAACTCGAACGCGTCGCAGGCGACACCAACGCCTACGACCAGCGTACTCGTCCGCGGCTAATGATCGATGCGATGCGCGCATTGCAGGACGCCGGCGTCGAGCCCGATGTCTGGAAGATCGAAGGCTTGGCGCGCCGCGCCGATTGCGAGCGCATCGTCGAGACTGCGCGGCGCGATGGGCGCGATGCGGTCGGCTGCATTGTGCTCGGCCGCGGCGCCGACGAAGCGAAGGTGCGCAGCTGGCTCGCGACCGCCGCGAGCGTCACCGGCTTCATCGGCTTCGCGGTCGGGCGCACGAGCTTCTGGGACGCGGTCGCCGGTTTTCGCGCGCAGACGCTGACCCGCGCGCAGGCCGCGGCGCAGATCGCCGGCCGCTTCCGCGACTGGGTCGGTGTTTTCGAGCGCGGGCGCCTCGCGAATGCGGGAGCGGAAGCGGGAGCGGCGCCATGAACGACGGCGCGCGACTCGACCAGTTGTGCATCGACACCTTGCGCACGCTCGCCATCGACGCGGTGCAGCAAGCGAACTCGGGCCACCCCGGTACGCCGATGGGCGCCGCGCCGACCGCGTACTGCCTGTGGCAGCGCTTCCTGTGCTACGACCCGACCGACCCCGAATGGCCGAACCGCGACCGCTTCGTGCTCTCGGTCGGCCATGCGTCGGCGCTGCTCTACGGGCTGTTGCACTTGTGCGGGGTCAGGGCACTCGACGAAAAGCACACCGCGACGGACCGGCCCGCAGTAACGCTGGACGACCTGAAGTCCTTTCGCCAGGCTGGCAGCCGTTGCACCGGCCACCCGGAATACGGTTGGACCGCCGGCGTCGAGACCACCACCGGCCCCCTTGGCCAGGGCGCGGCCACGAGCGTGGGCATGGCCATCGCGCAAGCCTGGCTTGCCGCGACCTACAACCGCCCCGGCTTCGCGCTGTTCGACCACCGCGTCTACGCGCTGTGCGGCGACGGCGACATGATGGAAGGCATCAGTGCCGAAGCGGCGTCGCTTGCCGGCCACCTGAAGCTGGACCGGTTGTGCTGGATCTACGACGCCAACCGCATCAGCATCGAAGGCTCGACTGCGATCACCTTCACCGAGGACGTTGGCGCCCGTTTTGAAGCGTATGGGTGGCAGGTCGTGCGCGTCGCCGATGCGAACGACCTGGCTGCGATCACGCACGGCCTGCAGGCCGGCGTCGACAGCGTCGATCGGCCGACCTTGCTGATCGTGCACAGCCATATTGGCTACGGCGCGCCGCACAAGCACGACACGCGCGAGGCGCACGGTGAGCCGCTCGGCGCCGAAGAGACCCGCCTGGCCAAGCAGTTTTACGGCTTTGATCCGGACGCGCAGTTCGCCATTCCCGACGGCGTGCCGGCACATTTCGACGCGCAGTTCGGCGCACGCGGCAGGCAGGCCCGCGCGGCCTGGAACGCGCTGTTCGACGCCTACCGCGTGCAGTACCCCGACCTCGCCGCGCAGATCGAGCGCATGCAACGCCGCGAGCTGCCCGAAGGTTGGGACGCCGCGCTGCCGCGCTTCGCGGCCGACACCAAGGGCCTGGCCACGCGCGACTCGTCCGCCAAGGTGCTGAATGCGATCGCCGCCCAGGTGCCGTGGCTGATCGGCGGCGCGGCCGATCTTGCGCCTTCCACCAAGACCCGTATGACCTTCGAGGGCGCGGGAGACTTCGAGGCCGGACAGTACGGCGGCCGGAATTTTCATTTCGGCATCCGTGAGCACGCGATGTGCTCCATCCTCAACGGAATGTCGCTCAGCAAGGTACGTCCGTTTGGCTCGGGGTTCCTGATCTTCAGCGATTACTCGAAGCCGCCCATGCGGCTGGCGGCCATCATGGAAATTCCCGTGATCTATA
>JANXZN010000443.1 GCA_025355545.1 Rhizobacter sp. | reverse complement strand
CGCAGCGAGCACGCGAGCATCCTCGACGCCGCGGCCGACGCCGGCCTGGAAGTGCCGTATTCGTGCAAGTCGGGTGTGTGCTGCACCTGCCGCGCCAAGCTGCTCGAAGGCGAGGTGCGCATGGAGCGCAACTTCGCGTTGGAGAAGCACGAGGTCGCGGCTGGCTTCATCCTGACCTGCCAGGCGCACCCGCTGACCGAGCGTGTGGTTCTGTCGTTCGACGAAAGATAAGCCGCATGCCCCGCGGACGCGCCCCCGGCTACGACACGCAGCGCGAGCAGATCCTCGCGTGCGCGGCGGAGTTGTTCGCGCGCCAGGGCTACACCGCGACCTCGATGAACCAGGTCGCGCTGGCCTGCGGCGTGTCCAAGCCTTCGCTGTACCACTACGTGCGCGACAAGTACCAGCTGCTGGTCGAGATCGCCGAGGACCACGTGAACCGGCTCAAGGCGCTGGTCGCGCGGGCACAGCAGTTGCCGCTCGACCCGCCGGCGCGCATGCGCGAGCTGATCGGCAGCTTCCTCGAGGTCTACGCCGATGCGCAGGCCGCGCATCGCGTGCTGACCGAGGACGTGAAGTTCCTCGAGCCCGTCGATCGCGAGCGCGTGCTCGACGCCCAGCGCGAGGTCGTCGCGGCATTCGCCGAGGCGATCGCCGACACGCGCCCCGCGCTGCGCGCCACCGAACTGCACAAGCCGCTGACGATGCTGCTGTTCGGCATGATGAACTGGATGTTCACCTGGCTGCAGCCCGGCGGCAAGCTGACGCATGCGGCGATGGCACCGATCGTCGCCGATCTGTTTTTCGGCGGGCTGAACGCGGTGCGGCTGCCGGCCTCGCAGGCGCCGCCCGCGCGTGGCACCGCGGCCGCGGCGAAGAAGATCGCGCGCCGCGCCTGACCCCCCTTTTCCTTTCGATCGAAGCAACCCGGTACCGGAGACATCCATGACCTTCAAGAAATCCCTCGTCACCCTGGCCGCCACGCTCGTGGCCGCCGCGCTCGCGCATGCCGACGTCAACGTCGGCGTGACCGTCTCGGCCACCGGCCCGGCCGCGTCGCTGGGCATTCCGGAAAAGAACACGATCGCGCTGATGCCGCAGACCATCGGCGGCCAGAAGATCAACTACATCGTGCTCGACGATGCCTCCGACACGACCCAGGCCGTCAGCAACACGCGCAAGCTGATCACCGAGAACAAGGTCGACGTGATCCTCGGCTCCACCGTCACGCCGAACTCGCTCGCGATGATCGACGTGGTCGCCGAGAACAAGACGCCGATGATCTCGATGGCCGCCTCGGCGCGCATCGTCGAGCCGATGGACGCGAAGCGCCACTGGGTCTTCAAGACGCCGCAGAACGACATCATGATGTCGCTCGCGATCGCCACCAGCATGGCCGACAACGGCGTCAAGACGGTCGGCTACATCGGCTTCGCCGACGCCTACGGCGAGGGCTGGTCCCAGGAGTTCGCGAAGGCCGCGGCACTGAAGGGCCTGACGATCGTCGCGAACGAGCGTTATGCGCGCACCGACACCTCGGTGACGGGCCAGGTGCTGAAGATCGTCGCGGCCAAGCCCGACGCGGTGCTGGTCGGCGCCTCGGGCACACCGGCCGTGCTGCCGCAGCGCGCGCTGAAGGAACGCGGCTACGCCGGCAAGTATTACCAGACCCACGGTGTCGCGAACAACGACTTCCTGCGCGTCGGCGGCAAGGACGTCGAGGGCACGCTGCTGCCGGCCGGCCCGGTGCTGGTCGCGGCGCAGCTGCCGGCCGGCCACCCGGTGAAGAAGTCCGCGATGGAGTACATCGCCAAGTACGAGGCGATGTATGGCAAGGGCTCGGTGTCGACCTTCGGCGGCCACGCCTGGGACGCCGGCCAGCTGATGCAGGTGGCGGTCGCAAACGCGCTGAAGAAGGCCCAGCCGGGAACGCCCGAATTCCGCGCCGCGCTGCGCGACGCGCTCGAGGGCGCGAAGGAAGTGCACGGCGCGCACGGCATCTTCAACATGTCGGCCACCGACCACCTCGGCCTCGACCAGCGCGCGCGCGTGATGGTCAGGATCGAGAACGGGGCCTGGAAGTACCAGCCCTGACCCGAGCCGCAGCCCGAGCGGGAAAACCCCTTCGGCCGGGGTCGGAGGGGCCTTCTAGAATCGTTGTGCAGTCGCACATGGAAGAAGGAGTTGCCGAAGATGGCCCAGTCCCGCCGCGCAGTCAAACCCGAGGCGGCCGCCGAGCCAGCGAACGCTTCTGCGGCACCCGCGCCGGCCGGCGGGCTGCGCATCCTCAAGAAATACCCGAACCGGCGCCTGTACGACACCCAGCTCAGCAGCTACATCACGCTGACCGACGTGAAGGCGATGGTGCTCGCTTCCGAGAGCTTCGAGGTGCGCGACGCCAAGACCGGCGAGGACCTGACGCGCAGCATCCTGCTGCAGATCATCCTCGAGGAAGAGGGCGGCGGCGTGCCGATGTTCTCGGCGCCGATGCTGGCGCAGGTGATCCGCTTCTACGGCCACTCGATGCAGGGCATGATGGGCTCGTACCTCGAGAAGAACCTGCAGACCTTCACCGAGATCCAGGCGCGGCTGGCCGAGCAGTCGAAGGGCCTGCTCGACCCGGGCGCGCAGACGCCCGAGATGTGGTCGCAGTTCCTGAACGGCCAGGCGCCGGTGGTGCAGAACCTGATGGGCAACTACCTCGATCAGTCGCGCAAGATGTTCGTGCAGATGCAGGAACAGATGGCCAAGCAGGCCGGCGCGCTGTTCCCGGGGATGCCCGGCTTCAAGCCGCCGAAGCGCTGATCGCGGCGGGCCGCCGCGAATCGGCGAAAATCCGCGGATGACCCAAGACACGCTCGTCCGTTCGACCCCCGCAGCGGCGGCCCCGAAGATCGGGTTCGTCTCGCTCGGCTGCCCGAAGGCGCTGACCGACTCCGAACTGATCCTCACCCAGCTGCGCGCCGAGGGCTACGCCACCTCGAAGACCTTCGCCGGCGCCGACCTGGTGATCGTCAACACCTGCGGCTTCATCGACGACGCGGTCAAGGAAAGCCTGGACACGATCGGCGAGGCGCTGGCCGAGAACGGCAAGGTCATCGTCACCGGTTGCCTCGGCGCCAAGCTTGTTCCAGGGGACACCGGTGAGGGCGCCCGCAACCTGGTGCGCCAGATGCACCCGAGCGTGCTCGCGGTGACCGGCCCGCATGCGACCCACGAGGTAATGGACGCGGTGCACCGGCAGTTACCCAAGCCGCACGATCCGTTCGTCGATCTCGTGCCCGCCTTCTTTGACCCAAAGATTGGCGTGAAGCTGACGCCGCGCCACTACGCGTACCTGAAGATCAGCGAGGGCTGCAACCACCGCTGCACGTTCTGCATCATCCCCAGCATGCGCGGCGATCTGGTCTCGCGGCCGATCGGCGACGTGCTCGGCGAGGCGCAGCGCCTGTTCGACGCCGGGGTCAAGGAACTGCTGGTGATCAGCCAGGACACGAGTGCCTACGGCGGCGATGTCAAGTTCCGCACCGGCTTCTGGGACGGCCGCCCGGTCAAGACCCACATGACCGAGCTGTGCGAGAGGCTCGCCGAGCTCGCCGCCAGGCACGGCGCGTGGGTGCGGCTGCACTACGTCTACCCGTACCCGCACGTCGACCGGATCCTGCCGCTGATGGCCAGCGGCGCGATCCTGCCGTACCTCGACGTGCCGTTCCAGCATTCGCACCCCGACGTGCTCAAGCGCATGAAGCGCCCGGCGAGCGGCGAGAAGAACCTCGAGCGGCTGCAGCGCTGGCGCGAAGCCTGCCCCAAGCTCGTGATTCGCAGCACTTTCATCGCCGGTTTTCCGGGCGAGACCGAGGCGGAGTTCGAGCACCTGCTCGGCTTCATGCGCGAGGCGCAGATCGACCGCGCAGGCTGCTTCGCTTACTCGGCGGTCGACGGGGCGACCGCGAACGCGCTGCCCGGCATGTTGGCCGTAGAGTTGCGCGAGGAGCGCCGCGCGCGCTTCATGGCGGTGGCGGAAGGCGTGTCGGCCGCCAAGCTGCGGCGGCGCGTCGGCGCAACGATGCAGGTGCTGGTCGATGCGGCACCGGCACTCGGCCGCAAGGGCGGGGTGGGGCGCTCGTACGCCGACGCGCCCGAGATCGACGGCAGCGTGAAACTGCTGCCGCCCGAGAAGGCGTCGAAGACGCTGAAGGTCGGCGAGTTCACACGCGTGAAGATCGTCGGCACGCAAGGGCACGACCTCGTCGGCGTGCCGATCTGACGCCGGCGTCACTGGCGTAGAGTGGGCGGCGCACTGCGAGGAGCGGCGATGCAGCACGAGTTCGACGCGATCGTCATCGGCGCCGGCCAGTCCGGGCCGGCCCTGGCCGCGCGCTTCGCGCAGGCCGGCATGAAGGTCGCGCTGGTCGAGCGCGAACACCTCGGCGGCACCTGCGTCAACGACGGCTGCATCCCGACCAAGACGCTGGTCGCGAGCGCGCGCGCCGCCCATATGGCGCGCCATGCGGCCGAGTTCGGCGTGCAGATCGACGGCGCGGTACGGGTCGACATGCGTGCGGTGAAGGCGCGCAAGGACGCAGTCGTCGACGCATCGGTCGCGAACCTGACGACATGGCTGCAAAGCCTGCCGACCTTGACGCTGTTCCGGGACCAGGCGCGTTTCGTCGCGCATGACCGGGTGCGCGTCGGCGACGACGAACTGGCCGCGCCGAAGATCTTCATCAACACCGGCGGCCGTCCGACCGTGCCCGACTGGCCGGGCATCCACGACGTGCCGTACCTGACCAACACCTCGATGATGGCGGTCGACACCTTGCCCGAACACCTGGTCGTCGTCGGTGGCAGCTACATCGGCCTGGAGTTCGCGCAGATGTACCGGCGCTTCGGCAGCGCGGTCACGGTGATCGAAGTGGCGCCGCGCCTGATTGCGCGCGAGGATGCCGAGGTCTCGCAGGCGCTGCGCGGGCTGCTCGAAGCCGAAGGCATCGCGGTCCGCGTCGGCGTCGGCAATCTCGCGATGGCACGCGACGGCGCCGGCGTGCGCGTGAGCTACACGCTGGCCGGCGCCGCGCAGACGGTGACCGCCAGCGACCTGCTGCTCGCCGTCGGGCGGCGCCCGAACTCCGACGGGCTCGGCCTCGACGCCGCCGGCATCGCGGTCGATGCGCGTGGCTACATCGTCGTCGACGACGAGTTGCGCACCAGTGCGCCGGGCGTCTGGGCGCTCGGCGACGTCAACGGCAAAGGTGCGTTCACGCACACCTCGTACAACGACTTCGAGATCGTCAGCGCGAACCTGCTCGACGGCGGCACGAGGCGCGTCTCCGACCGCGTGATGGCCTACGCGCTCTACACCGATCCGCCGCTCGGCCGCATCGGCATGAGCGAGGCCGAGGTGCGCGCGAGCGGCCGCGCGGCGCTGGTCGCGACGCTGCCGATGGCGCGCGTCGGCCGCGCGCGCGAGCGCGGCGAGACGACCGGCTTCATGAAGGTGCTGATCGACGCGCAGACGCAGCGCCTGCTTGGCGCGGCGTTGTTCGGCATCGAGGCCGACGAGGTCGTGCAGCTGCTGCTGCTCGCGATGGCCGCCGAGCTGCCGTACACCCGCATCGCGCAGACGATGTGGATCCACCCGACCGTGACCGAGCTGCTGCCCACGCTGTTCGCGGCGCTGAAACCGCTGACCTAAACTGCGCCGATGACCGACCCCGACCTGCCCGAGCGCGCGATCGCGACCGCGCTGATCCACCATCCGTACCAGCCGCCCGCCGGCTTCGCGGCGCCGCAGCCCGGCATCTTCAAGGCCTCGACGGTGATCTTCGCCAGCACCGCGGCGATGCGCGCACGCAACTGGAAAGAGAAGGTCGGCTACACCTACGGGTTGCACGGCACGCCGACCACGTTCACGCTCGAAGAGCGCATCGCCACGCTGGAAGGCGGGCTGCACACGGTGCTGGTGCCGAGCGGCCTGGCCGCGATCGCGCTGACCGACATGGCGCTGCTGCGTTCCGGCGACGAGCTGCTGATCCCCGACAACGCCTACAACCCGAACAAGGAACTGGCGCGCCACGAGCTCGCGGGCTGGGGCATCACGCACCGCTTCTACGACCCGATGGACGTCGACGCGCTCGCGGCGATGCTGACGCCGGCGACCAGGCTGGTCTGGATCGAGCCGCCCGGCTCGGTGACGATGGAGTTCCCCGATCTGACCCGGCTGGTGCGCGTGGCGCGCTCGCAGGGCGCGCTGGTCGCGCTCGACAACACCTGGGGCGCCGGCCTCGCGTTCAACCCGTTCCGCCTCGAAGGCGCGGGTGTCGACACGCTCGGTGCCGACATCTCGGTGCATGCGCTGACCAAGTACCCGTCGGGCGGCGGCGATGTGCTGATGGGCGCGGTGACGACGCGCGATCCGGCGCTGCACCTGAAGCTCAACGCCGCCCACATGCGCATGGGCTGGGGCGTGGCCGCCAACGACGTCGAGACGGTGCTGCGCGCCTTACCCAGTCTGGCGCTGCGCTACGCCGCCGCCGACGATGCCGGTCGCGCGCTCGCCCGTTGGTGGTCGACGCGCCCCGAGGTCGCGCAGGTGCTGCACCCGGCGCTCGAAGGCTCGCCGGGCCACGCACACTGGCAGCGGCTGTGCTCCCGGTCGGCGGGCCTGTTCTCGATCGTGTTCGACGAGCGCTACACGGCGCGCCAGGTCGATGCCTTCGTCGATGCGCTGAAGCTGTTCAGGATCGGCTTCTCGTGGGCCGGGCCGGTCAGCCTGGTCGTGCCCTACGACCTCACGGCGATGCGCGAGCGCCCGCGCTGGCGCGGCACGCTGGTGCGCTTTTCGCTCGGGCTCGAGGCGGTCGACGACCTGATCGCCGACTCGGCCCAGGCGCTCGCGGCGCTGAACGCCTGAGTCGCTTCAGGCGCCCGGCCGCAGCCGCATGCGCAGGCCCACCGGCATCATCGTGAACGCCATCTGCTCGGCGGCCTCGGCGCCGTCGGGCGTGTCGACCGCCGCGATGTCGAAGTGCGTCAGCAGCATCGCCATCGCCGTCTTGATCTCGAGCAGCGCGAGGTAGCGGCCCGGGCACACGCGCGGCCCGGCGCCGAAGGGCATCGACACCCGCTTGGCCGCGCTGGCGCTCGCGGTCTGGGCCGGGCCGGCCTCGGCGAGCCAGCGTTGCGGGCGGAACGCCTGCGGATCGGGGAAGTGGCGCTCGCTGACGCTGTCGCCGCGCATCAGGCACCAGACCGCCGTGCCCTGCGGCACGCGCACACCCTGGATCACGGTGTCGCGCAGCGCCTCGAGGACCTGGAACGGCGCGACCGGCTTGAGCCGCATCGTCTCGTGCGCGCAGGCCTCGAGGTAGTCGAGCCCGGCCATCGCCTCGGGCGTGAACGAACTCGAATCGAGCGCCAGCGCGCGCACCTCGTGCTGCGCCCGTCGCAGCGCTTCGGGATGGCGATGCAGCAGGTAGATCATCCACGCCAGCGTGTTCGCGGTCGTGTCCTCGCCGGCGAGCAGCATCGTCAGCACGTTGCCGGCGACCTCGCGGTCGCTGACGTCGCCGCCGTCCTGCGCCGCGACGATCATCGCCTCGAGCAGGTTCGGCGGATGGGCACGCCGGGCGGGGTCGGCCTCGAGGCGGGTACGCGCCGCGGCGATGAAGCCGGCGATCGCATCGTTGACCGCGGCGACGCTGCGCTCGAGCTGCCGATCGGCGGCGCGCGGGAACCAGCGCCACCACGGCAGCATCGAGAACACGCGCTTGAACAGCATCGGGAAAATCTTGTCCAGGTGCTGCTGGATCACCTCTTCGTCGGACTCGAGCGTGTTCACGTCGGCTCCGAACGCCAAGCCCGCGATCGCGTCGACCGTGAAGCGCATCAGCTCGGGCTGCAGCTCGATCGCCTGGCCGGCGCTCGCGGCGCGCTGCCAGCGCTCGCGCAGCCGCTGCGCAACCTTTAGCAGCGACGGGAAGTAGGCGCGGACGTGGGTCGGGTCGAAGCCGGCCATCACCATCCGGCGCTGGCGCTTCCAGGCCTCGCCGTTGGCGGCGAACACGCCCGGCGTCAGGCCCATCTCGAGGCCGATGGTCTCGAGGTGCCGGGTGCGCCGGAAGCCGTCGGGCCGGTCGCGCAGCGCCACCATCAGCGCCTCGTGATCGGACAGCACCAGCAGCGTGCGCCGGCCGAGCCGGAAGCGGAACAGCGGGCCGAACTCGCGGCCCCAGGCCTCGACGTTCTGGTGCAGCCGGTTGCGCTCGATCTGGAACGCATTGCCGACGATAGGCAGCCCGCGCGGCCCCGGCAGGTCGGCGATCTCGCGCAGCGGCGCGGCGGCCTGAACTTCGGGCGCAAGCTCGGTTTGCATCGCAAGCCTCCGTGGGTGTCAGTGGCTCGGCTTCGACGAGACCTTGTGGCGCATCAACCGCCCCTTCTCTCTCTCCCAATCCTTCTTCTTCTCGGTGTTGCGCTTGTCGTGCTCGGCCTTGCCCTTGGCCAGTGCGATTTCGGCCTTCACGCGCCCGCTCTTGTAGTGCAGGTTCAGCGGCACCAGCGTGAAGCCCTTCTGCTCTACCTTGCCGATCAGGCGCCTGATCTCTTCCTTGTGCATCAGCAGCTTCTTGGTGCGGTCGGCCTCGGGGCTGACGTGGGTCGAGGCGCTGCGCAGCGCGTTGATGCGGCAGCCGATCAGGTACAGCTCGCCGTCGCGGATCACGACGTAGCCATCGGTCAGCTGCACCTGCCCGGCGCGGATCGCCTTGATCTCCCAGCCGTGCAGCACCATGCCGGCCTCGTGGCGTTCCTCGAGGTGGTAGTCGAAATGAGCGCGACGGTTTTCGGCGATGGACATGAAGGCTCAGTTGGCGGCGGATGGCGCCAAATACAATTTCGGCATTGTGAAGCACGTCAAGAAGTCGGTTCTGCTGTGGTACTCGCCGCACGAGATGTACGCGCTCGTGACCGCGGTGCAGGACTATCCGAGCTTCCTGCCCTGGTGCGAGCGCGCCGAACTGCTCGAGCCGCACGAAGGCGGCGTGACCGCGCGCCTGCACCTGTCGTACCTGGGCGTGCGCCAGTCGTTCACGACCCGCAACGCGCAGGTGCCGGACGAGAGCGTCGTGCTGAGCCTTGTCGACGGCCCGTTCTCGGTGCTGGCCGGCACCTGGCGCTTCGTGCCGGTGCCGGCCGGCGCGGGGCCGCAGGCCAAGGCCTGCAAGATCGAGTTCGACCTGCGCTACAGCTTCGCCAACGGCGCGCTCGAGGCGCTGGTCAGCCCGGTGTTCGATCGGATCGCGAACACCTTCGTCGATTCGTTCGTGAAGCGCGCGGAGCAGGTGCATGGCGTGCGCTGACGGCGTCGCACGGCTGAATGTCAGCGTGGCCTACAGCCCTCGCGCGGGCGAGGTCGACGAAGTGAACCTGACGCTCGAGCGCGGCGCGACCGTGGCCGACGCGCTGCGCGCCAGCGGCCTGCAGGCGCGCTACCCGGACGCCGCGCTCGAGGCGCTGCCGGTCGGCGTGTGGGGTGCGTTCTGTCAGCGCGACGACCCGCTGCGCGATCGCGACCGGGTCGAGCTGTACCGCCCGCTGCGGGTCGACCCGAAGGAGGCGCGGCGTCGCCGCCAGCGCGCTCAGGTCGAGACCAGGCTCAAGGCCAGGCGCTGACGCAAGCTACTTGCAGTCGGAGGCGATCGCGCTCTGGGCGCGTTTGGTCTCTGCGGCGCGCATGGTGTCGTCAAGGATCTCGCGCTCGCCCTTCTCGTTGACGCGTGCGATCCGAATGCCGCTGTCGAGCGTGCGCATCTGCGCCTGGGCGCGCCTGCAGTTGTCGGCGCGGGCCGCGGCGATCTTGTCGTCCTCGGCCTTCTTCTTGGTCGCGGCCTCCTGCTCGGCCTGTTTGCGCCTGGCTTCGAGCTCGGGGTCGGAGGCGCGCACTGCCGCAAGCGGCGCGGCCGATGCGGCGGACGCCGGGGCCGCGGCGGCTGCCGCAGCGCGGCGTGCGGCAGCGGCGCCGCCCGGGCGCTGCAGGATGTCTTTTTCGGGGATGATGGGCGGCGGCGGCAGATCGCTGTACTGGGTCTGACCGTGCGCGTCGCGCCACTTCCATTGCGCCGCGGCCGGCAAGGCCAGTGCCAGCCCGAGCAGGGCGGCCACGAAGACGATGTTCCAGCGCGCCATGGCGTTCATCCTTGAACTTGTCATGGGTGCGAAGTGTATGCGGCGCGCCCGGTGCGGCCCAAGCGGGCGTTTCCCATCCGTGTCTTTGTGCGCGCATCCGTATAATTCGCTTTTGCGTCAGGAGCCTTTCCCCATGCGCCTTCTCGGCAAAGCGCTCACCTTCGACGACGTGTTGCTGGTGCCAGCGTTCTCCCAGGTGTTGCCGCGCGACACCGACCTCTCGACTTTCCTTTCCCGCAACATCCGCCTGAACCTGCCGCTCGTGTCCGCGGCGATGGACACGGTGACCGAAGCCCGCCTGGCGATCGCGCTGGCGCAGGAGGGCGGCATCGGCATCGTTCACAAGAATCTGACGCCGAAGCAGCAGGCCGCCGAGGTCGCGCGCGTCAAGCGCTACGAGTCGGGCGTGCTGCGCGACCCGATCACGGTGACACCCGACACGCCGGTGCGTGTCGTGATGGAACTGTCGCGCCAGCACGGCGTCTCGGGCTTTCCGGTGTTGCAGGGCAAGACGGTGGTGGGTATCGTGACGAACCGCGACCTGCGCTTCGAAACCCGCCTCGACGCCCCGGTCAGCGAGATCATGACGCCGCGCGAGCGCCTCGTCACCGTGCCCGAATCGGCGACGATCAAAGACGGCAAGGCGCTGATGCACAAGCACAAGCTGGAGCGCGTGCTGGTCGTGAACGATGGGTTCGAGCTGCGCGGGCTGATGACGGTGAAAGACATCACCAAGCAGACGAGCTTCCCGAACGCCGCGCGCGATGCGCACGGCAAGCTGCGCGCCGGTGCGGCGGTCGGCGTCGGCGACGGCACCGAAGAGCGCGTCGAGTTGCTGGTGCGCGCCGGCGTCGACGTGCTCGTCGTCGACACCGCGCACGGCCACAGCGCCGGCGTGATCGAGCGCGTGCGCTGGGTCAAGAAGAACTTCCCGCAGGTCGACGTGATCGGCGGCAACATCGCCACCGGCGCGGCCGCGCTGGCGCTGGTCGAGGCCGGTGCCGATGCGGTCAAGGTCGGCATCGGCCCGGGCTCGATCTGCACCACGCGCATCGTCACCGGCGTCGGCGTGCCGCAGATCTTCGCGATCGAGACCGTGGCCAATGCGCTGAAGGGCAGCGGCGTGCCGCTGATCGCCGACGGCGGCGTGCGTTTTTCGGGCGACCTGGCCAAGGCGATCGCCGCCGGCGCCGACACGGTGATGATGGGCGGCGCGTTCGCCGGCACCGAAGAGGCGCCCGGGGAGACCGTCCTGTACCAGGGCCGCACCTACAAGAGCTACCGCGGCATGGGCTCGATCGGTGCGATGCAGCAGGGCTCGGCGGATCGCTATTTCCAGGAGTCCGGCAACAACCCGAACACGACCAAGCTCGTGCCCGAGGGCATCGAAGGTCAGGTGCCGTACAAGGGTTCGGTGGTCGCGGTGATCTTCCAGATGGCCGGGGGGCTGCGCGCGGCCATGCACTACTGCGGCTGCGCCAGCATCGCCGACATGCACAACAAGGCGGAGTTCGTCGAGATCTCGTCGGCCGGCATGCGCGAGAGCCATGTGCACGATGTGCAGATCACCAAGGAAGCGCCCAACTACCGGATGGAATAGGGCGCGCATGACGCAAACTTCAGAGTCCGAGTCTGCGGCCCCGGACCGAGCGCCGGGCCGTCCCCTGCGCGGCCGGGCGGCGCGCCAGGCGGCGATGCCGTTCATCATGCTGACGGTGCTGATCGACATGGTGTCGATCGGCCTGATCATTCCGGTCTTGCCCGCGCTCGTGGGCACCTTCACCGGTTCGCCGGCCGATCAGGCGTTCTGGTTCGGCGCGACGACGTTCGCGTTCAGCATCGCCAACTTCTTCACCTCGCCGATCCTGGGCGGCCTGTCGGACCGTTTCGGTCGGCGGCCGGTGTTGCTGCTCGGGTTCTGCGCGTTGGCGTTGAGCTTCTTCGTGACCGCGCTGGCCACGGCGCTGTGGATGTTGATCGTGGTGCGTTTGTTCAGCGGCGCGATGCAATCGAACGCGTCGGTCGCCAATGCTTATGTGGCCGACATCACACCGCCCGCCGACCGGGCCAAACGTTTCGGCATGCTGGGCGCGATGTTCGGCGTCGGCTTCATTCTCGGCCCGGTGATGGGCGGCGTGCTCGGTTCCATCGACTTGCGTTGGCCGTTTTTTGCCGCAGGCACGCTCGCGTTGCTGAATTTCGTTTACGGCTACTGCGTGCTGCCCGAATCCTTGCCGCCCGAACAAAGGCGTGCATTCACCGGCAAGTCGATGAACCCGTTCGCGTCGCTGTACGACCTGAGCCAGCTCAAGGGGGTTGGGCTGCTCGTTGCGGTGATCTGCTGCAGCGGCCTGGCGCAGTTCATTCTGTACACGACCTGGGTGCTCTACACGACCTTCAAGTTCGGCTGGGGGCCGGCGCAGAACGGCTGGTCCTTGTTCGCGGTGGGCGTGATGTCGGCGCTGGTGCAGGGCGTGCTGCTCGGCCGCTTGCTCAAGCGTTTTTCGCCGCAACGGCTGGCCATCGCCGGGCTGATTTCTTCGACGCTGGCCTATATCGCCTGGGGTGCCATCACCGAAGGCTGGATGATGTACGCGGTGGTGTTCTGCAACCTGCTCGGCTTCACGGTCACGGCGTCGATCCAGAGCATCATTTCCAACGCCGCCGACGCCAGCACGCAGGGCCGCACGCTCGGTGCGGTGAGTTCGCTCAACAGTCTGATGGCGGTGCTCGCGCCGCTGGTCGGCGCGCCGCTGCTGGCGATGGTCTCGCACCTGCCGCGAGGCGACTGGCGCATTGGTGCGCCGTTCTATTTCTGCGCCGCTTTGCAGTTCGCTGCGCTGCTGCTGGCCTGGGTCCACTTTCGCGGCGCACGCCGCACCCGTCTGTCGGCACGTGCCGCAGACGCCTCCACCGTGTAGGTTCCAAGCTCTCATGCACGACAAGATTCTCATCCTCGATTTCGGCTCGCAAGTCACGCAGCTGATCGCGCGACGCGTGCGCGAGGCGCATGTGTTCTGCGAGATTCACCCCAACGATGTCAGCGACGCCTTCATCCGCGAGTTCGCGCCGAAGGGAATCATCCTGTCCGGCAGCCACGCGTCGACGTATGAGGAGCACGAGCTGCGCGCGCCGCGGGCGGTGTGGGATCTGGGCGTGCCGGTGCTCGGCATCTGCTACGGCATGTTCACGATGGCGGTGCAGCAAGGCGGCAAGGTCGAGGCCGCCGACCACCGCGAGTTCGGTTATGCCGAAGTGCGCGCGCATGGCCACACCCGGCTGCTCGAAGGCATCGAAGACTTCAGCACGCCCGAGGGCCACGGCATGCTGAAGGTCTGGATGAGCCACGGCGACAAAGTCACCGAATTGCCACCCGGCTTCAAGCTGATGGCCTCGACCCCGAATTGCCCGATCGCCGGCATGGCGGATGAGTCGCGCGGCTACTACGGCGTGCAGTTCCACCCCGAAGTCACGCACACGGCGCAGGGCTGCGCGCTGCTGAACCGCTTCGTGCTCGAGATCGCGAAGGCCGCGCCCGACTGGGTGATGGGCAACTACATCGACGAGGCGGTCGCGCGCATCCGCGAGCAGGTCGGCAGCGAAGAGGTGATCCTGGGTTTGTCGGGCGGCGTCGATTCGAGCGTGGCCGCGGCACTCATCCATCGCGCGATCGGCGACCAGCTCACCTGCGTGTTCGTCGATCATGGACTGCTGCGCCTCGATGAAGGCCGCATGGTGATGGAGATGTTCGCCGGCCGCCTGCAAGCGAAGGTGATTGCGGTTGACGCCAGCGCGCAATTCCTCGGCCACCTCGCGGGCGTGACCGACCCCGAAGCCAAGCGCAAGATCATCGGCCGCGAGTTCGTCGAGGTGTTCCAGGCCGAGGCGAAGAAGCTGAAAGACGCGAAGTGGTTGGCGCAGGGCACGATCTATCCCGACGTGATCGAGAGCGGCGGCGCCAAGACCAAGAAAGCGACCACGATCAAAAGCCACCACAACGTCGGCGGCCTGCCCGCGACTCTCGGGCTGAAGTTGCTGGAGCCGCTGCGCGAACTCTTCAAGGACGAAGTGCGCGAGCTCGGCGTGGCGCTCGGCTTGCCGCACGACATGGTCTACCGCCACCCGTTCCCCGGGCCCGGCCTGGGCGTGCGCATCCTCGGTGAAGTGAAGACTGAGTTCGCCGACCTGCTGCGGCGCGCCGACGCGATCTTCATCGAAGAGCTGCGTTGCACGGTGGACGAAGCCAGTGGCAAGTCTTGGTACGAGCTCACCAGCCAGGCCTTCGCCGTGTTCCTGCCGGTCAAGAGCGTTGGCGTGATGGGCGACGGCCGTACCTACGATTACGTGATCGCCCTGCGCGCGGTGCAGACCAGCGACTTCATGACCGCCGACTGGGCCGAGTTGCCCTATGCGCTGCTCAGACGAGTGTCGAGCCGCATCATCAACGAAGTGCGCGGCATCAACCGCGTGGCCTACGACGTGTCGAGCAAACCGCCCGCGACGATCGAGTGGGAGTAGGCGGTGCCGTGAGTAGACATCCCCAGGCAAAGCCCGGTGCGGCCGTCCAGCGTGCCGCGGGGTCGGTCAGTGCCTTACACTAAAGTAAGGTTCATCCGTCCGAGACACTTCCCATGACCACCGCTACCCTCACCAGCAAAGGCCAGATCACCGTTCCCGCCGCTGTGCGTGAAGCACTTGGCGTGGTCGTTGGCGACCGCGTGGAGTTCGTCGAGGTCGCGCCAGGGCGCTACGAGTTCATTGCCGCCACCCGTCCCGTCACGGCCTTGAAGGGCATGTTCGGGAAGCCGCGCAGGGCGGTGTCGATCGATGAGATGAACGCGGTGATTGCTCGGCGCGGCGCGTCAGCCAAAGACGCGACCAAAAAATGATCGGGCTGGATACCAACGTCCTGGTGCGCTACATCATGCAGGACGATGCCAAGCAGTCCGCGCTGGCGACCCGACTCGTCGAGTCCCTTTCCACCGAGTCGCCAGGCTTCGTCGCGCTGGTGTCGGTGGTGGAACTCGGCTGGGTGCTGTCCTCGGCGTACGAACTGGATCGGGCCCAAGTCAGCGAGGCCTTCGCGGCCCTGCTGCGCACGAAAGAGATCGTCATCGACCGCGCCGAAACGGTGTGGAAGGCGCTACGCATCTTTCAGAGCGCCCATGCCGACTTTGCCGACTGCCTGATCGAGCGCTCGGCGTCGGCGGCAGGGTGCGAACGAACGATGACCTTCGATCGAGGCGCCGTGAAAGGGTGCGGGATGACGCTGGTAAGCTGATCTCGGACGCGGCCGACCTGTGAGAGCCCCCAGGCCGACGACATACGTCGTCCGCCCCCCGAGGGGGTCAAGCAAACTTGGGCGCCCTACGTTTACTTGTGAGGGCGTCGTCGCCGAGTGCGCGCCGCAGGCTGGAGATGGTCTGGCTGAGGTTGTTTTCTTCGACCACCAGGCCGGGCCACAAGGCCAGCATCAGCGTGTCCTTGTCGAGCAGGTTGCCGGCATTCTCGACCAGCAGCAGCGAGGCGTTGAACAGCCGCGGCGTCAGGCTCAGCGTGCTGCCGTCGCTGTGCAGCACGCGCTGTTGCGAGCGCTCCAGCACGAAGTCCCCGAAGGCATAGCGTTGCGACGCGGGCATGGTGGAGATTCAGGCTTTTTCAGAAATCGTTCATGCGCGGCTAACGACGGCTGGCACAAGCGGCGCCATTGCGCCGTGTCGGTTCGCATGGTGCGGCCGGCTCATCTCAACCCCGAGGAATCGCCATGACCCCATCCAATTCTCTGAAGTCGGTCGCACTCGTCTCGTTGACCGCGCTGGCCACCACCTTCCTGATCCAGGCCTGCGGGGGCAGCGATGCGATGGCTCAGGTGGCCAGCGACGCCGATCCTATCGAAGGCGTGTGGGATTTCACCGTCACCCGGAAGGACTGTGCCGGCGGCGCGGTGCTGGGCACGCAGAAGGTGCAACGTTCCGTCGTCATGGCGGCAGATGGCAACAGCATCACCGACACCGTCGCCGCCCAGACCGTCGACACGGCCGGCGTCGTCACGGCGCAGGGCTGCGCCAGCGAAACGGGCGTTCGCGTGTTCTGACATCCAGCCGGCCCGATCGACCGATGGCCGTTGCAAAGTCGGCGGTCGGGCCCCGGCGATCCGCGAGAACACGAGGCAGAATACGCATCGGGCGATCGCGCCCGCCCGCGGGAGTGGAGAGCATGAGAGTGATCTTCGGTGTGTTGTCGCTGCTGGTCGTGCTGGCGATCATGGGCACGGTTGCGAAGAAGCAGCTGCAGGCGCTGGGCAGCAGCGGCGTGTCGACGCGGATCAACCAGATGTCGAACCCGTCGCCGGGCGATGCCGCCACCGGCGACCGCGACGGCGCGACGCTCGCGATCCCCGGCGGCATGCCGGGCGGCGTGGCCGCCGACACCACCGGCCTGACGGTGCCGCAGCAGGCGCAGAACATCCAGCAGCAGTTCAAGCAGAGCACCGAACGCGCGCTGCAGCAGGGTGTCGATCGCAACGCCCGCTCCGCACCTTGACACGATGAGCGCCGCCGACGAGCAGGCGATGCGCATCGCGCTCGACCAGGCGCAGAACGCCTGGCTCGTTGGCGAAGTGCCGGTCGGCGCCGTCATCATGCGCGCGGGCCAGGTCATCGCCACCGGCTACAACCGGCCGATCACCGAGCACGACCCGACCGCGCATGCCGAAATCGTCGCGCTGCGCCATGCCGCGCAGCTGCTGGCCAACTACCGCCTGCCCGAGTGCGAGCTCTATGTGACGCTCGAGCCCTGCGCGATGTGCGCGATGGCGCTGATGCACGCGCGCTTCAAGCGCGTCGTGTTCGGGGCCCGCGACCCCAAGACCGGCGCAGCCGGCTCGGTCGTCAACCTGTTCGAGCAGCCACAGCTGAACCACCACACCGCGCTCGAAGGCGGCGTGCTCGCCGACGAGTGCGCGGCGGTGCTGCGCGAATTCTTCGCCGAGCGCCGCGAGCAGTACCGGCAGCGCCGCGCCGCGCCCGACGCGGCGGCGGCCGAAGCTCCCGACATCCCTGCCGGCGAGGCCACCGAGATCGAGGTCACGCCGGCGCGATGAGCGCATCGATGACCTTGCTCACCCTGTTCTCGCCAGCCGGCGTGCTCGTGAAGGCCGCGCCGCTGCGGCTGGCGGCCAAGCGCTTGAAAGGGTTCGGCTTCGAGGTGCACGTCGACGAATCGGCGCTGGCCCGCCACCAGCGTTTCGCCGGCGACAACGAGGTCCGCCTGGCCGCGTTGCACCGCGTCGCGCGGCAGGCGCCCGGCATCGCGCTCGCCACGCGGGGCGGCTACGGCCTGACGCGCCTGCTCGACCGGATCGACTGGAAGCTGATCAATCACAGCATCGAACACGGCACGCGCTGGGTCGGGCAGAGCGACCTGACGCTGCTGCAGCTCGGCCTGCTGTCGCAGACCGGGCCCGGTGCCGGGCCAGTCACCTGGGCCGGGCCGCTGGCCTGCGACGACTTCGGTCGAAGCGCGGCCGACGGCGGCGTCGACGATGTCACCGCAGGCTGCTTCACGGAGGCAATGGCCGGCGAGCTGGAAGCGATCGGCTTTCGCACCGGCGCC
>JANXZN010000442.1 GCA_025355545.1 Rhizobacter sp. | reverse complement strand
ACTGCGGAGCAGTTCCCCTCGATCGACCGCTGGGCCGCCTTGGTGCGCTACATCTGCGACCGGATCGTCGGCGTCGGGCCGCCTTTACCGGTGCTGGTCGGTCCTACGCCGACCGGGTAACTCACGTTTTTAGGTTCAATGCAGCGCACTGATCACGCGCGACGCCGGTTTCTTCCGCGACTATTTCAAGGGCCTGAAGCTGATCGTGCCGAAGCCCGCATGAATCGCACGCCCGCCCTGTTCCCACCGTTTCCAGCCATCTCAAGGAGCTCCTCATGCTTGACGCCTACCGCCAACACGTCGCCGAACGCGCCGCCCTCGGCATCCCGCCGCTGCCGCTGTCGGCCAAGCAGACCGGCGCGCTGATCGAACTGCTGAAGGCGCCGCCGGCGGGCGAGGAGGCCATGCTGATCGAGCTGATCACGCAGCGCGTGCCGGCGGGCGTCGACGACGCGGCCAAGGTCAAGGCGAGCTACCTGGCCGCGGTCGCCCACGGTACCGAAACTTCGCCGCTGATCGCGCGCGCGCGGGCCACCGAGCTGCTGGGCACCATGCTGGGCGGCTACAACATCGGCCCGCTGGTCGATCTGCTCGACGATGCGGTCGTCGGCACGGTCGCGGCCGAGGGCATGAAGAAGACGCTGCTGATGTTCGACCAATTCCACGACGTGCAGCACAAGGCGACCCAGGGCAACGCGAATGCCCGGGCCGTGGTGCGGAGCTGGGCCGATGCCGAGTGGTTCACCTCGCGGCCCGAAGTGCCGACCTCGATCAGCGTCAGCATCTTCAAGGTCGCCGGCGAGGTCAACACCGACGACCTGTCGCCGGCCCCCGATGCCTGGAGCCGCCCCGACATCCCGATGCACGCGCTGGCGATGCACAAGAACGCGCGCCCCGGCATCGTGCCGGAGGAAGACGGCAAGCGCGGCCCGGTCAGGTTCATCGAGGAGCTGCGCGCCCGCGGCCATCTGGTGGCCTATGTCGGCGACGTGGTCGGCACCGGCTCGAGCCGCAAGTCGGCGACCAACTCGGTGCTGTGGTTCACCGGCGAGGACATCCCGTTCGTGCCGAACAAGCGCTTCGGCGGCGTCTGCCTGGGCGCGAAGATCGCGCCGATCTTCTACAACACGATGGAAGACTCGGGCGCGCTGCCGATCGAGCTCGACGTGAGCCGGATGGCGATGGGCGACGTGGTCGAGCTGCGCCCCTACGAAGGCAAGGCGTTGAAAGGCGGCCAGGTCATCGCCGAGTTCGCGGTCAAGAGCGCCGTGCTGTTCGACGAGGTGCGCGCCGGCGGCCGCATCCCGTTGATCATCGGCCGCGGCCTGACCGCGAAGGCGCGCGAGGCGCTCGGCCTGCCGCCGAGCACGCTGTTCCGCCTGCCGCAGAACCCGGCCGACACCCAGCGCGGCTTCAGCCTGGCCCAGAAGATGGTCGGCAAGGCCTGCGGCCTGCCGGTGGTGAACGGCGAGCAGCAAGGCGTGCGCCCCGGCACCTATTGCGAACCGCGCATGACCAGCGTCGGCTCGCAAGACACGACCGGCCCGATGACCCGCGACGAACTCAAAGACCTCGCCTGCCTCGGCTTCAGCGCCGATCTGGTGATGCAATCGTTCTGCCACACCGCGGCGTACCCGAAGCCGGTCGACGTGAAGATGCACCACGAGCTGCCCGCGTTCATCAGCACGCGCGGCGGCATCTCGCTGCGGCCCGGCGACGGCGTGATCCACAGCTGGCTCAATCGCCTGCTGTTGCCCGACACCGTCGGCACCGGCGGCGACAGCCACACCCGTTTCCCGATCGGCATCAGCTTCCCTGCCGGCTCGGGCCTGGTCGCGTTCGCCGCCGCCACCGGGGTGATGCCACTCGACATGCCCGAGAGCGTGCTGGTGCGCTTCAAGGGCACGATGGCGGATGCGACCAAGCGCGGCGTCACGCTGCGTGACCTCGTCAACGCGATCCCGCTGTACGCGATCAAGGCGGGGCTGTTGACGGTCGAGAAGAAGGGCAAAACGAACATCTTCAGCGGCCGCATCCTCGAGATCGAGGGCCTGCCGGACTTGAAGGTCGAGCAGGCCTTCGAGCTCAGCGACGCCTCGGCCGAGCGCAGCGCCGCCGGCTGCACCGTGCACCTGAACCCGGCGCCGATCAAGGAGTACATCAACAGCAACATCACGATGATGAAGTGGATGATCGCGAACGGCTACGCCGATGCGCGCTCGCTGCAGCGTCGCATTGCGGCGCAGCAAGCCTGGCTTGCGAACCCGCAGCTCTTGCACGGCGATGCGGATGCCGACTACGCCGCGGTCATCGAGATCGACCTGGCCGACGTGCACGAGCCCATCGTCGCCTGCCCGAACGACCCGGACGACGTGAAGACGCTCGGCGAAGTTGCCGGCGCCAAGATCGACGAAGTCTTCATCGGTTCGTGCATGACCAACATCGGCCACTTTCGCGCCGCGAGCAAGCTGCTCGAAGGCAAGCGCGACATTCCTGTGAAGCTGTGGGTCGCCCCGCCGACCAAGATGGACGCGAAGAAGCTCAGCGACGAAGGCCACTACGGCGTGCTCGGCAACGCCGGCGCGCGCATGGAGATGCCGGGCTGCAGCCTGTGCATGGGCAACCAGGCGCAGGTGAAAGAAGGCGCGACGGTGTTCTCGACGAGCACGCGCAACTTCCCGAACCGCCTGGGCAAGAACGCGAACGTCTACCTCGGCTCGGCCGAACTCGCGGCGATCTGCTCCAAGCTCGGCCGCATCCCGACGCGCGCGCAGTACATGCTCGACATGGGCGTGCTGACCCAGGCCGGCGACACCGTCTACCAGTACCTGAACTTCGACCAGATCGAGGAGTTCACCGACGCCGCGGCCGGCGTCGGCGCGTGAGCCTCGGCGCGCAACGAGTCACAGCGACGATGACGACAACGCGTGCCGCGGCGGCGGCGATCGTGGCTGGCGCGGCGCTGCTGCTCGCGGCCTGCGCGGCCGGCGGCAGCCGGCTCAGGCTCGAGCCCGAGGCGTTCGGCTCGACCACGACTCACTCGCGCAGCTTCGACCTCGCGCCGGCCACCGCCTGCGAGGCCGCGCGCCGCGCGCTGCTGAGCCAGGGCTTCGTGATCGTCGCGGCCGACGCCGAGCGCGTGACCGGCCGCAAGTACTTCCAGCCGGAGCCCGAGATGCACATGCAGATCGAGTTCCACACCGTGTGCGCGCCCGACGGTCGCGGCGGCAAGCACACGATCGCGTTCGTCAACGCGCTGCAGGATCGCTACGCGCTGAAGAAGAGCAACAACTCGGCCAGCGTGGGCGTCGGCGCGATCGGTTCGCTGTCGCTGCCGTTCACGTCGAGCGACGACTCGCTCGTCAAGGTGGCGAGCGAGACCATCACCTCGGCGCCCTTCTACGACCGCTTCTTCAGGCTGCTGCAGCGCTTTCTCGCGGCCGACGCCGACATCGCCAACACGAAGGACGACCCGGCGACCGTGATCGCGCCGGTCGCGCCCGAGGCCGCCCGGCCGGCCTCGGCGGCGGCGTCCGCACCCTGAACGCGGGTCAGCGCGGCGACGCCAGCGCGACGAGTTGCCGCTCGAGTTGCAGCGCGCCGGCCGACTTGCCCGTGAAGTGCTCGTCGTAGCGGTGCACGAAGTCCTCGTTCGCCAGCGGCAGATGGCAGGCGCGGCAGGTGGCGGTCGACTCCGGCGCCTTCGCGCCATCGGCCAGGTACGCGGCGTAAATCCAGTCGCCGTTCTTCAGGCTCTCGGGCGCCGATGCACCCCAGCCGGCGTTCTTGCCCATCACGAACACGCGCAGCAAGGCCCCCTTGACGAGTTTGCCGTCGGCGCCCTGCTGCAGCGTGCCGTCGGCGTTGGCGGCGGCGGCGTAGTTCTCCATCACGAACAGCGTGCCGTTCGGAAAGCCGGCGGCAGTGCCGCTGGCGCCGGTCGGGTTCATGTAGATATCGCGCACCTGCTTGGCGTCGGGGCGCTGCACCGCCGACAGGTACTTGGCCCAGCCGCGGTAGTTGGCCGGTAGGGCAAGTTCGCCGTCCTTGAGCGGGGCGACCGGGGCCTGCGCGGTCATCGGGGCACAGCCCGCGAGCGCCAGGGTCAGGGCGCCGAGCGCCAGAACAAATCGGTTGCGATGCATCTGAGTCCTCTCCCGTTGACAGGGAATGTATACACGCAGACTAGCCGATCCCGATGCGCGCGCAAACATCAATCCCGCTCCGGCGCGATCTGGGTGGCGTAGTCGACGAGCGCGCCCAGGATCTCCTGGCCGCGCTCGTCGGCCTCTTCGCCGAGCGCGTCGATCTGCTCGACGAACGCTTCCAGCGTCAGACCGCCACCGGCGCCGTCGTGCAGGCGGTGGGTGCAATGCTCGCGCCACTGCGCCTGCTCGGCCTCGTTAAGCGTGTCGGGAAAGTTGCGGGCGCGGTAGCGAAACAGCAACTCGCCCAGGCGCGCGTCGCTGAATGCCGGGCGCTTGGCCGCGAGCTGTGCGCCGTCGAGGGGGCGCAGGCGCTGGAGCACGCGCCGGTCCTCGTTGCCGACGAAGCCGCCGTACAGGTCTTCGTCGACATCGGTCGCATCCTCGCGCGCCGGCCGCTCGAACACTGCCGGCCACATGCCGGCCAGCAGGTTCGCCTTCTGCGCGGCGAGTTCCGCGTGGCGCAGCACCTGTGGAATGTCCAGGCCCCACTTCGCGGCCCGCTCGGCGCTCAGCGTCTTCAGGTTGCCGATCACGATCGGCGACTTGTTGATGTGGATGGTCTTGATCGGCAGCCGCGTCACGCCGTCGGGCAATTCGTCGGCGCGCGTGAACACCCGGGTGCGGATCTCGTCGATGCCGAGCGTGAACAGCTCGGCCGGATCGACCGACAGGTCCCAGACGATCACCTCGTTCCTGTTGCTCGGGTGCGGTGCCAGCGGCCAGACCGGCGCGAGGCAGCCGCGCTCGGTGCCGTACATGCCGGAGATGTGCAGAAAGGGCTTGCCGACACCCATCTCGCGCACGACCTCGTGTTTGCTGCGCAGCCGCAGGCAGAATTCCCACAGGCGCGGCTGGCGCGTCTTGAGCAGCCGTGCCAGCGCGATCGTCGCGCGCACGTCGGACAGCGCGTCGTGCGCGGCGGCATGCGCGAGGCCGTTCGCCGCGGTCAGATGCTCGAGCTTGAACGAGGGCTTGCCGTCCTCGTGCAGCGGCCACTCGATGCCCTCGGGGCGCAGCGCCCAGGTGCAGCGCAGCACGTCGAGCAGGTCCCAGCGGCCGCAGTCGTTCTGCCACTCGCGCGCGTACGGGTCGATCAGGTTGCGCCAGAACAGGAAGCGCGTGACCTCGTCGTCGAAGCGGATCGAGTTGTAGCCGACACCGACCGTGCCCGGCCGCGCGAGCTGCTGCTCGATGGCGGCGGCGAACGCGTGCTCGGGCACGCCGAGCTCCAGACAGCGCTGCGGCGTGATGCCGGTCAGCAGGCAGGCCTCGGGTTCGGGCAGGAAGTCGGGCGCCGGCCGGCAGTACTGCATCAGGGGCGCGCCGGTCTCGTTCAGATCCGCATCGGTGCGCACGCCGGCGAACTGCGACGGCCGGTCGCGCCTGGGCACGCGGCCGAAGGTTTCGTAGTCGTGCCAGAAAAAGGACATGTCGGCCATTCGCAGAATCTAACAGGACGCTTCAGCTAAGCTTGCGCTCCCGTTCCCTGGCCCCTCGGAGACTCGATCCCATGACCCGTGTTTTCAACTTCAGCGCCGGCCCGGCAGCGCTGCCCGAATCCGTGCTGCGTCAGGCGGCGGACGAGATGCTCGACTGGCACGGCTCGGGCATGTCGGTGATGGAAATGAGCCACCGCGGCAAGGAGTTCATCGCGATTCACGCCGAAGCCGAGGCACTGCTGCGCGAGCTGCTCGCGGTGCCGGCGAACTACAGGGTCCTGTTCATGCAGGGCGGCGCGATCGGCGAGAACGCGATCGTGCCGATGAACATGCTGCGCGGCCATGCCGGCGCCGACTACGTCAACACCGGCGAATGGTCGAAGAAGTCGATCAAGGAGGCCGCCAAGTACGCCAAGATCAACGTCGTCGCCAGCTCCGAGGCGACCCAGTTCGACCGCATCCCGAAGCGCGAGACCTGGCAGCTCGACCCGAACGCCGCCTACGTGCACATCTGCGCGAACGAGACCATCGGCGGCGTCGAATACCACTTCGTGCCCGACGTCGGCGACGTGCCGCTGATCGCCGACGTGTCCTCGAACATCCTGTCGCGGCCGATGGACGTGGCCAGGTTCGGGTTGATCTACGGCGGCGCGCAGAAGAACATCGGCCCGGCCGGCCTGACGATCGTGGTCGTGCGCGACGACCTGCTCGGCGGCGCATTGCCGATCACGCCGTCGGCCTTCAACTACACCGAGCAGGCCGCCAGCGACTCGATGCTGAACACGCCGCCGACCTACGCGATCTACATCGCCGGGCTGGTGTTCCACTGGATCAAGGCGCGGGGCGGCCTCGCCGCGATGGAGGCGCACAACCGCGCGAAGGCCGCGCTGCTGTACGACTACCTGAACGCGACCGGGTTCTACCGCAGCCCGATCGTTCGGGAGGACCGCTCGCTGATGAACGTGCCGTTCAAGCTGAAGGACGAGGCGCTCGATGCGGCGTTCCTGAAAGGCGCCGAGGCGCGTGGCATGGTGCAGCTCAAGGGCCATCGATCGGTCGGCGGCATGCGCGCGTCGATTTACAACGCGATGCCGGTCGAAGGCGTGAAGGCGCTGGTCGCCTACATGAAGGAGTTCGAGGCCTCTCATGGGTGATGCGATGACTGACGCCGCCGCCAGCGCGTCGCGCTTCCAGGTGCTGGTGTTGAACCAGATCTCGGCCAACGGCCTGGCGCGGCTGCCGGCCGAGCGCTACAGCGTCGGCAAGACGCTCGCGGCGCCCGACGCGGTGCTGCTGCGCTCCGCCGACATGCACGCGATGGCGATTGCGCCGAGCGTGCAGGCGATCGCGCGCGCCGGTGCCGGCACCAACAACATCCCGGTCCCCGCGATGAGCGAGCGTGGCGTGCCGGTGTTCAACGCGCCGGGGGCGAACGCCAACGCGGTCAAGGAACTGGTGCTCGCGGCGATGCTGCTGACGGCGCGCAACCTCGTGCCGGCATTGCGCTTCGTCGCCGCGCTCGATGCGCGTTCGCCGGCCATGGACAAGACCGTCGAGGACGGCAAGAAGAGCTTCGCCGGCTTCGAGCTCGCCGGCCATACGCTGGGCATCGTCGGCCTCGGCAAGGTCGGCTGCCTGGTCGCCGATGCGGCGATCAAGCTCGGCATGCAGGTCCACGGCTTCGACCCGCACATCACCGTCGACGCGGCCTGGAGCCTGCCGGCGCAGGTGCGCAAGGCGGCAAGCGTGGCCGACGTGCTGAAGAATGCGGATTTCGTCAGCCTGCATGTGCCGCTGATCGGCGCGACCCGCGACCTCGTCAACGCCGACAACATCGGCCTGATGCGACCCGGCGCGGTACTGCTGAACTTCTCGCGCGAGGGCGTCGTCAACGAGGCCGCGGTGCTGGCCGCGCTCGACGCGCCGAACGAAGCAAAACGCCTGGGCTGGTATGCCTGCGACTTTCCGAGTGCCGCGGTCAACGCGCACCCGCGCGTGGTCGCGCTGCCGCACCTGGGCGCGTCCACCGCCGAGGCCGAGGAGAACTGCGCGATCATGGTCGTCGAGCAGCTGCGCGACTACCTCGAGCACGGCAACGTCAACAACGCGGTGAACTTTCCGCAGGTCGCCATGGCGCGCGAATCGGCCTACCGGGTCGCGATCGCGAACGCCAACGTGCCGAACATGCTGGGCCAGATCTCGACCGCGATGGCCAACGCCGGTCTCAACATCCACACCATGGTCAACAAGTCGCGCGGCGACATGGCCTACACGCTGGTCGATGTCGACAGCGCGGTGAACGCGTCGGTGCTGGACGCGATCCGCGCGATCGACGGCGTGCTGTCGGTGCGCTACCTGCCGCACGCGCCGGGCTGAAGCGCAGCCGCACGCGCGCCATCGTCTGCTGACACAATCGCTTTTTGGCCCGCGCCGGGCGTTTTCCGGCGCTTCGACGAGGTGCCCCCCATGCCCAAGACCGAGACCCCCGCCCGCTCCGCGCACGCGTTCGCGAAGATGCGCAAGAGCTTCAAGACCGCGTCCGGCAAGGAGGGCACGCTCTACTCGCTGCCGGCGCTGGCGAAGGAGTTCCCGAACGTGAGCCGGCTGCCGGTGGCGATCCGCATCGTGCTCGAATCGGTGCTGCGCAACTGCGACGGCCAGAAGGTCACGAAGGAGCACGTCGCCGAGCTCGCGAACTGGCGACCGAACGCCGAGCGCAGCAACGAGATCCCGTTCGTCGTCGCCCGCGTCGTGCTGCAGGACTTCACCGGCGTGCCGCTGCTGGCCGACCTGGCCGCGATGCGCAATGTCGCAGCCAGCATGGGCAAGGACCCGAAGACGATCGAGCCGCTGGTGCCGGTCGACCTGGTCGTCGATCACTCGATCATGATCGACCACTACGGCAAGAAGAACTCGCTCGACCTGAACATGAAGCTGGAGTTCAAGCGCAACCAGGAACGCTACCAGTTCATGAAGTGGGGCATGCAGGCCTTCGACACCTTCGGCGTCGTGCCGCCGGGCTTCGGCATCGTCCACCAGGTGAACCTCGAGTACCTGGCGCGCGGCGTGCACAAGACGAAGGACGGCGTGTATTACCCGGACAGCCTGGTCGGCACCGACAGCCACACGACGATGATCAACGGCATCGGCGTGGTCGGCTGGGGCGTCGGCGGCATCGAGGCCGAGGC
>JANXZN010000428.1 GCA_025355545.1 Rhizobacter sp. | reverse complement strand
CTCGTACTGCGGAGCAGTTCCCCTCGATCGACCGCTGGGCCGCCTTGGTGCGCTACATCTGCGACCGGATCGTCGGCGTCGGGCCGCCTTTACCGGTGCTGGTCGGTCCTACGCCGACCGGGTAACTCACGTTTTTAGGCTCAAAGGCTGGAACGCCGCGTGAGCCGGTGTTCCCAGGACAGCGACGACGAACACGACGCGCCATTGCCGGCCGCGCTCGGCTCGTCACCGGCCGGCCCGAAGCTCGCGTCCAGCCCGAACGCCGTGCCCATGTCGGCGCAATCGGCCTCGTCGGCGGAGCGCTCCGCAGCCGCTGTCTTCAGCGCCGCCAACCATGAAAGACCAGTCGACCAGTTCATCGTGAACCTCCCGCGTGGGCCCTTGTGATGTATCCAAGTGTGCGTTCCTTTTCGGCCCGCGATGCTCCGATATGAGGCCAAACTCGGCCGCAGTTGGCACCAAGCGCGTGCGCGTGTTGCGCTCTGTCACAAATTCGCTCCGGTCGTCCGTCGTTCGGCGGATGGCGCGATGCTTGCGAGCGATTTATCGTGAACTGCGCACGGCGAGTCTCGCCGTGTCGGGCGAACGGGAGCGGCTCATGGTGGTCGAGGTGCGGAAGACGCTGGTGTGGGCAACCGCGGTGGCCTCGGTGGTCAGCGCGATGCTGCTGACCTCGACCGGCGGCGGCATGCCGCGCAACGGTGCCGACACGACCCGCGTGCGGATCGCGCCCACCGAGCCGGCGCACGCGGGCGCCGCCGTGGGCGCCCGCGTCAACCTCGCACCGGGGCCGGCGGGCAGCACCCGCTGAGCCCGTGCGCCGCACGGCGGCGCCCCGGATCGGGTCTAATTCCCGCTTGGCAGCCCCGTGCGCGATGCGCGATCGCGGCCGCCGTTCGACTCAACCCTAAGGATCCGACATGTATTCCGACGTCAAGCTCTTCATCAACGGGGAATGGACCGGCGGCTCTTCGGCCAGGAGCGAGCCGATCGTCAACCCGGCCACCGGCCAGGTGATCGCGCGTCTCGCACACGCCGGCACGGCCGACCTCGACGAGGCGCTGCACGCCGCCGACAAGGGCTTCAAGGTCTGGCGCAAGGTCTCGGCCTTCGAGCGCGCCAAGCTGTTGCGCAAGGCCGGCGAGATCATCCGCAGCCGCGCCGACGCGATCGGCAAGCTGATGACGATGGAACAGGGCAAGCCGCTCGCCGAGGCGAAGATGGAAACGATGCTGGCCGGCGACATCATGGACTGGTTCGCCGAAGAGGCACGCCGCACCTACGGCCGCATCGTGCCGGCGCGCGCCGACGGCGTGCTGCAACTCGTCGTGCGCGAGCCGGTCGGCCCGGTGGCCGCGTTCACGCCCTGGAACTTCCCGATCAACCAGGCGGTGCGCAAGGTCTCGGCGGCGCTGGCTGCCGGCTGCTCGGTGATCCTGAAAGGGCCGGAGGAAACGCCCGCGAGCGTGGCCGCGCTGGTGCGGGCCTACGTCGATGCCGGGCTGCCCGCCGGCGTGCTGAACCTGGTGTTCGGCGTGCCGTCGGAGATCTCCGAATACCTGATTCCGAGCCCGGTGATCCGCAAGATCACTTTCACCGGCTCGACGCCGGTCGGCAAGAGGCTGGCGGCACTGGCCGGCCAGCACATGAAGCGCATCACGATGGAGCTGGGCGGCCACGCACCGGCGATCGTGTTCGGCGACGCCGATGTCGATGCCGCGATCAAGCAGCTTGCCGGATCGAAGTTCCGCAACGCCGGGCAGGTCTGCATCGCGCCGACGCGCTTTCTGGTGCACGAATCGGTCTACGCGCGCTTCGTCGACGGCTTCGTCAAGGCCGCGGGCAGCCTCAAGGTCGGCGACGGCCTGGACCCGGCGAGCCGGATGGGGCCGCTGGCCAACAGCCGGCGCGTCGAGGCGATGCAGGTGTTCGTCGACGACGCGGTCGCCAAGGGCGCGAAGCTGCTGACGGGCGGCAAGCGCATCGGCAGCGTCGGCAACTTCTTCGAGCCGACCGTGCTCGGCCACGTGCCCGCGAGCGCGCGCATCATGAGCGAGGAGCCGTTCGGCCCGATCGCGCCGATCGTGTCGTTCAGCAGCTTCGACGAGGTCGTCGCCGAGGC
>JANXZN010000389.1 GCA_025355545.1 Rhizobacter sp. | reverse complement strand
TCTCTGATCATGAGGTCGCCGCGACGCTGCGCAGCAGGTAGGCATCGGTCGGGGCCCTCTGGTGGCGGCGCGTCAGAAAATCGATCATGCCCTGAACGGCATCGCGCGCGCCCGCCATGATGTCCGGCCCGATGCCGATCGTATCTTCATAGCCTTTGCCTTCGAGATGACGGCTCACCGGCCGCTCGTGATGAGTACCGTCGATGCGAGGATCATTGGCATTTTATGGGCGAGAAAAGCACAGGCCGAAAATAGCAGCAAATCTCGCACCTCGACCTTAAAGTTCAGTGATCATGAACCTACCCCTATCCTTCTCGCACCTGCTCCCCTTCCAGTCCCACGACAAAATGGACACTGATCCCGACTCCCAGGAAACCGCCGAGTGGCGCGAAGCATTCACGGCCTTGGTTCAGACCCAAGGTCCGGACCGCGCCCGCCACATGCTCGATGAGCTGGCACGCCTGGCGCGCGCCACTCGCATCGGCTGGAAGCCCGAGCTGTCCACGCCCTACGTCAATACCATCGCCGTCGAAGACCAGCCGGTGTTTCCCGGCGACCTCGCCATCGAGGAGCGCCTCGCCTCGCTCATGCGGTGGAACGCCCTGGCCATGGTGGCACGCGCCAACCAGGCCTACGGCGAGCTGGGCGGCCACATCGCCAGCTATGCCAGCGCGGCCGACCTGTTCGAAACCGGGTTCAACCATTTCTTTCATGCGCGCGACGACCGGCACGGGGGTGACCTGGTGTTCTTCCAGCCGCACAGCGCGCCCGGCGTCTATGCTCGCGCTTTCCTCGAGGGCCGGCTCACCGAGCAGGACCTGGGCTTCTACAGGCAGGAGATCGAGGCGTCGCGCCATGGCGCGCAAGGCCTCTCCAGCTACCCGCACCCGTGGCTGATGCCGACCTTCTGGCAGTTTCCGACCGGCTCTATGGGAATCGGTCCGATCAGCTCGATTTACCACGCGCGGTTCATGCGCTACCTCACGCACCGACAGCTGCTCGATTGCGCCGGCCGCAAGGTGTGGGGCGTGTTCGGCGACGGCGAGATGGACGAGCCGGAGTCGATGAGCGCGCTTACGCTGGCTGCGCGCGAGGGCTTGGACAACCTGGTCTGGGTGGTCAACTGCAACCTGCAGCGGCTGGACGGGCCGGTGCGCGGCAACGGCCGCATCATCGACGAGTTGGAAAAGCTTTTCGGCGGCGCCGGCTGGAACGTGATCAAGCTGGTCTGGGGCAGCGACTGGGACGGGCTGTTCGCGCGCGACCACAGCCGTGCGCTGGTCCGCGCCTTCGCCCACACCGTGGACGGCCAGATGCAGACCTTCGCCGCCAAGGACGGCCGCTTCAATCGGGACAACTTTTTTGGCCAGAACGAGGAACTCGCGCGACTGGCCCAAGGCATGACCGACGAGCAGATCGATCGGCTGAAGCGTGGCGGCCATGACCTGGTGAAGATCTACGTGGCCTATGCCGCCGCCGCGAAGCACCGCGGCCAGCCCACAGTGATCCTGGCCCACACCAAGAAGGGCTACGGCATGGGCACGGCGGCGCAGGGCCGCATGACAACGCACTCGCAGAAGAAGCTGGACAACAGCGATCTCATCGAATTTCGCAACCGCTTCGACCTGCCCTTGAGCGACGAGCAGGTCACCTCGCTGCGCTTCTACAAGCCGGCGGCCGACAGCCCCGAGATGCGCTACCTGCGCGAGCACCGCGAGCGCCTGGGCGGCTACCTGCCTGAGCGTCACACCGCGTGCGACATCGTTGTCGCGCCCGCGCTCGAAAGCTACGCCATGTTCGCCCTTGCCGCCGGCGGCAAGGAGATGAGCACCACCATGGCCTTCGTGCGCATGCTGGGCGCACTGCTGAGGGACAAGAGCCTGGGCCCGCGCATCGTCCCCATCGTGGCGGACGAAGCGCGCACCTTCGGCATGGCCAACCTATTCAAGCGGGTGGGCATCTATTCCAGCGTGGGCCAGCGCTATGCGCCGGAAGACATCGGCTCGGTACTGAGTTATCGCGAAGCGCTCGACGGCCAGATCCTGGAAGAGGGCATCACTGAAGCGGGCGCCATCGCGAGTTGGACGGCCGCGGCCACCAGCTACAGCGTGCATGGATTGGCCATGCTGCCGTTCTACATCTATTACTCGATGTTCGGCTTTCAACGTGTCGGCGACGCCATCTGGGCCGCGGCCGACCA
>JANXZN010000373.1 GCA_025355545.1 Rhizobacter sp. | reverse complement strand
TCGTGTCCACGGCCCGCGCCACCTGCGTGCGCGCCTTGATCTTGGCTTCACCCATGCGGTGAGTGTGCCCGACCGGCCCCAGCCCGCGCGAGTGCTGGCGCTACGCTTGGTTCGCTATGACCTACTGCCGTCTCTAGGTTCGATGCGCTCGCCGTCGATCGCGACGACGTCGAAGCGACAAGGCGGCAAGGTCCGCTGCGTGCGCAGGAAGTGCTGCGCCGCGAACACCAGACTGCGCCGCTTGGTCGCGCCCACGCTCGCCGCGGCGCCACCATGCGCCGGGCCGCGGCGTGCGCGCACTTCGACGAACACCAGCGTGCCGTCGCGCTCCCGCAGGATCAGGTCGATCTCGCCGCCGCGTGCGCCGGGGCCGCGCGCGACCCGATAATTGCGCTGCACCAGGGTCAGGCCCTGGCCCAACAGGTGCGCCAGCGCGCGCGCCTCGCCCGCGTCGCCGCTTTCCTTCGTTGTCGCCGACTCCCTTGTGACCACACCTGTCGCCTCGTTGATGCTGCAAGCCGCCGCCGGCGCGGCCGGCGCGCAGCATTACCCGCCCGGCGCACTGTACGTGGTCGCCACGCCGATCGGCAACCTGGCGGACATCACGCTGCGGGCGATCCATGTGCTCGCGCTGGTCGACGCGATCGCCTGCGAAGACACGCGTCACAGCGGGCCGCTGCTGCGCCAGCTCGGCATCGACAGCAAGGCGCTGCTCGCGGTGCACGCGCACAACGAGCGCGAGGCGGCCGCGGGCGTGCTGCGGCGGCTGGCGCGCGGCGAGCGCGTCGCCTACATCAGCGATGCCGGCACGCCGGCGATCAGCGACCCGGGCGCGGCGCTGGTGGCGGCGGTGCAGGCCGCGGGCTATCGGGCACTGCCGATTCCGGGCGCGAGCAGTTCGGTGGCGGCGCTGAGCGTCGCGGGGGATGCGATCGGCGGGCCCTTCACCTTCACCGGCTTCCTGCCGCAGCGCAGCGGCGAACGCGCGCTGGCGTTGAAGCAGCTCGCGGCGAGCCCGCAGACGCAGGTGCTGTTCGAGGCGCCGCACCGGATCGACGCACTCGCCTCTGCGCTGGCCGAGGCCTGCGGCGCGCGCCTGATAACCGTGTGCCGCGAGCTGACCAAGCAGTTCGAGACCGTGCACACGCTGCCGGCGAACGAGCTGCCGCCGTGGCTCGCGGGCGACAGCAACCGTAGCCGCGGCGAGTTCGTGCTCGTCGTGCATGCACTCGCCGCCGTTGTCGACGACGCGGCCGTGCCGGCCCACGACGCGACCCTGCGCACCCTGCTCGCCGCGCTGCCGCTGAAGCAGGCCGTCGCGCTCGCCGCGGAGCTCACCGGCGCGCCGCGCAACGCGCTGTACGAACGCGCGCTGGCGCTGAAGAACGGCGCAGCCGACGACAGCGACTGAGGCTCAGCCTCTCAGGCCTGCGCCAGCTTCGGCGCGGCGACGGCTGCGTTCATGTCGGCGAGCGCGCTGTGCAGCGCCTGCGGCAGCGGCGTGTGCGGGACGTTGCCGATCAGTGCGCGCAGGGCCGATTCGTCGAGCGCATGCGGGCGTTCCCACAGGTAGCGCATCGTCAGCAGCTCGCGCCACATCGGCATGAAGGGCGAGGCCAGCCTGATGAACGCCCACGGCAGGTTGCCCGCGCGCAGCGTGCGTCCCGTCTGCGCTTCGAGCGCCCACTTGAAGTCTTCACCGGTCAGCGTGTGGCCGGCGAAGTGCAGGCGGTGATGGCCGCGCAGTTGTGCGCGCTGGGCCGCCACGCGCACGAACGCTTGCGCGAGGTCGGGCAGGTAGGCCCAGGCATGTGCGATCTGCGGATTGCCGGGGTAGATGAACTTGCCCTTGCCGAGGTTCGACGCGAGCGCCATATCGAGCCACGTGCCTTTGCCCGGGCCGCCGAAGAAATCGCCGGCGCGGATCACGACGCTGTCGACACCTTCGATCGCCGCGGCCGCCATGCGCGCCTCCATCTCGATGCGGATGCGCGCCTTCGGCACATCGCCGCGCTCGGGCGTGGCGGGCGTCAACAGCGGTGGCAGCTCGCGGCCGAAGTTGTAGACGTTGCCGGGCAGCATCAGCAGCGCGCCGCTGGCCTTGGCGACCCCGAGTGCCGCGTCGGCGAGTGGCAGCGCGAGGCGCTCCCACTCGGTGTAGATCGGGCTCAGCGCGTTGACGATCGTGCTCGCGCCTTGCGCGGCAACGGTGAGCGCCGCAATGTCGGTCGCGTCGCAGCGCACGGCCTGCACACGCGGATGCGCGGCGAGCGCGGGCGACAGCGGCTTGCGGGCCTGTGCACGCACATTCCAGCCGGCGTCGGCGAAGGCTTTGGCGAGCACCTGGCCGAAGCGGCCGGCGGCGCCGAGGATCAGGACGGTGGAAGGCATGGACGGGCTCCGGTGAATGACGATGAAGCCATTGTTCGGCGCCGCGCGGCAATGCACAATCGACAAGACTGAATAAAAGCCATTCACGAATGAATGACCAGCGTTCGACCGCCGAACCCGATTGGGGGTTGCTGCGCGTCTTCCTCGAAGTGGCCGGTAGCGGCTCGCTGAGCCGCGCCGCGCTCGCGCTCGGCAGCAGCCAGCCGACGCTGAGCCGGCAGATCGCGCAACTCGAAGCGCAGCTCGGCCACGCGTTGTTCGAGCGCACCACGCGCGGCGTGCGCCTGACCGAAGCGGGCGAGGCGCTGCGCGGACCTGCCGAGCGCATGCGCGAGCACGCGCAGCAGTTCTCGCTGGTCGCGGCCGGGCGCTCGCAGACCTTGGCCGGCACGGTGCGCGTGACCGCGAGCGAAATGGTCAGCACGTACTTGTTGCCGGACTTGCTGCGCGCACTGCGCGACCAGCACCCCGAGATCCAGATCGAACTCGTCGCGAGCAACGCACTCGAAAATCTGCTGGAGCGCGAGGCCGATATCGCGCTGCGCATGCTGCGGCCGAAGCAGAGTGCGCTGGTCGCGCGGCGCCTGGCCGATCAGCCGCTCGGCTTCTACGCGCACCGTGATTACGTGAAGGTGAACGGCAAGCCGACCGAGGCCAACATGCTGGCGCACCAGTGGGTCGGCTACGACCGCTCGGATCAACTGCTGCGCGGCTTTCGCGACGCCGGCATCAAGGTCGGGAAGGAGATGTTCGCGTTCCGCTGCGACAACCAGATCGTCGCGTGGCACGCGGTGCTGGCGGGGCTGGGGATCAGCGTCGGCCTGCTCCGCATCGCGGCGCTGTCACCGCAACTGGTGCGGGTGCTGCCCAGGCTGCCGATCCCGCCGCTGCCGCTGTGGATCACCGCGCACCGCGAGCTGCGCGGCACGCCTCGGCTGAAGGTCGTGTTCGACTTTCTGGCCGAGGCGCTCGCCGCCCGTTGAGCGGCGCAGGGTTTACCTGGCCACTTCGGCGTCGTGCTTCTGCGCGTGGATGTCCTTGCTCGCGCGGTTCTGCATGCGGTTCAGGCGGGCGCGCTCGTGCTTCGTGATCTTGGCGTCGGCCTTGTCCTTGGCTTCCATCTTGTCGATCCTGGCCTGCTCTTTTTCGAGCCGGCTGGTTTCCTTCGGGGTCAGCTGGCCGGAGGCGGCGCCCTGGGCGATGCGGCCTTGCTGGTTCGCTTCGCGCTGGTCGACGCGCGGCGTCGCGGTCTGGGCGAAGGCGCCGACGGTGGCGATGGTGAGGGTCACGCTGACGAGGATGGCTTTCAGGTTCAACATGATGATCTCCTTGGGCTTGTCGGTTGACGCGGTTTGCTTGCCGGTATTTCTTCGACGAGCCGTTCGCCGGCGACGACGACGCGGGCAGGGGTAAACATTCGTGAACCCTGCACAGCGCGGGCCGGCTCCTACAATCGCCCGACACCGCTTCAGGACGCTGCCCATGATCTCCCGCGAACCCACGATCGAACGCTTGGCCGTTGCACGCTCGCTGTTGCTCGAGCCCTTCGGCCTGACGGATGCGACGCTCTCGAAAGCGCTCGCGACGATCGCGACGCACCGCATCGACGACGCCGACCTGTACTTCCAGTACACGCGCAGCGAAGGCTGGAGCCTCGAAGAAGGCATCGTGAAGAGCGGCAGCTTCGGCATCGACCAGGGCGTGGGCGTGCGCGCGGTGGCGGGCGAGAAGACCGCATTCGCCTACTCCGACGACATCACCGAGGCCGCGCTGATGGACGCCGCGACGACGGTGCGCACGATCGCCGCCGCTGGCCAGAGCCGCAAGGTCAAGGTCGGTACGAAACAGAAGGTCGCGAGCAGCCGCGTGCTCTACGCGCCGATGGACCCGATCGCGACGCTCGACAGCACGCAGAAGGTCGCGCTGCTCGAGAAGGTCGAGAAGCTGGCGCGCTCGAAAGACCCGCGCATCGTTCAAGTGATGGCCGGCCTGGCGGGCGAGTACGACGTGGTGATGGTGGCGCGCGCCGACGGCACGCTGGCGGCCGACGTGCGCCCGCTGGTGCGCCTGAGCGTCACCGTGATCGCCGAGCAGACGATCGCCGGCGAGGTGCGCCGCGAGGTTGGCTCGGGCGGCGGCGGCGGGCGTTTCGGCTTCGGCTACTTCCACGACGACATCATCGAAGGCTACGTGCAGGACGCCGTCAACGCCGCGCTGACCAACCTCGAATCGCGGCCCGCGAAGGCCGGCGAGATGAGCGTCGTGCTCGGGCCGGGCTGGCCCGGTGTGCTGCTGCACGAGGCGATCGGCCACGGGCTCGAAGGCGATTTCAACCGCAAGGGCTCGAGCGCGTTCAGCGGCAAGATCGGCCAGCGCGTCGCGGCCAGGGGTGTGACGGTGCTCGACGACGGCACCTTGCCCGATCGACGCGGCTCGCTCAATGTCGACGACGAAGGCAACGCCTCGCAGCGCAACGTGCTGATCGAAGACGGCATCCTGAAGGGCTACCTCCAGGACTCGATGAACGCACGGCTCAGTGGCGTCGCGCCCACCGGCAACGGCCGGCGCGAAAGCTACGCCGCGGTGCCGATGCCGCGCATGACCAACACCTACATGCTGGGTGGCGACAAGACCAAGGAAGAGATCGTCGCCGGCCTGAAGCGCGGCCTGTACGCGACCAACTTCGGCGGCGGCCAGGTCGACATCACGAGCGGCAAGTTCGTGTTCTCGGCGAGCGAGGCGTTCTGGGTCGAGAACGGCAAGATCCAGTACCCGGTGAAAGGCGCGACCATCATCGGCAACGGGCCGGATGCGCTGACCCGCGTCAGCATGATCGGCAACGACATGAAGCTCGACCCGGGTGTCGGCGTCTGCGGCAAGGAAGGGCAGAGCGTGCCGGTGGGCGTGGGGCAGCCGACCTTGCGGATCGATCGCCTAACCGTCGGCGGCACGGCCTGAGATTGCGTATGCCGGCCGCCACAGCCGCCGGCAGCCTTGCAACTGCGCGTGCTACATTCGCCGCCATGCTTTTCCGCCCCGCCACCTTTTTTGCGTACTTTTGGTTCTCGAACCGCTCGGAGGCCGGAGAGGCCAGCGCACACGCCAAGTAAAGCGCCAAAGAATCTCCGAAAACCGCCGGGCTCACCCCCCGGCGGTTTTTTTTCGACTGCGCAAACCTTCAAAGACCTATCAGGAGCCACCGCCATGACCAACAAGACGAACACCGCACCCAGCGAGGGTCGGTATGCGCACAGTGAACGCACCAGCCAGACCGACGACCAGCGGATCAAGGACGTGACGCCGTTGCCGCCGCCGGAGCACCTGATCCGCTTCTTCCCTATCGCCGGCACGCCGGCCGAGACGCTGATCGGCGATACGCGCAATGCGATCCGCCGCATCATGCAGAAGAAGGACCACCGGCTGCTCGTGATCATGGGGCCGTGCTCGATCCACGACCCGGTCGCCGCGGTCGAGTACGCGAAGAGGCTGAAGGTCCAGCGCGAGAAGTACAAGGACACGCTCGAGATCGTGATGCGCGTCTACTTCGAGAAGCCGCGCACGACGGTCGGCTGGAAGGGCCTGATCAACGACCCGTACCTCGACGAGACCTACCGCATCGACGAAGGGCTGCGCATCGCGCGCCAGTTGCTGCTGGAGATCAACCGCAACGGCATGCCGGCCGGCAGCGAATTCCTCGACGTGATTTCGCCGCAGTACATCGGCGACCTGATCTCGTGGGGCGCGATCGGCGCGCGCACGACCGAAAGCCAGGTGCACCGCGAGCTGGCGTCGGGCCTGTCGGCGCCGATCGGCTTCAAGAATGGCACCGACGGCAACATCCGAATTGCCATCGACGCGATCCAGGCGGCGGCGCGTCCGCATCACTTCCTGTCGATCCACAAGAACGGCCAGGTCGCGATCGTCGAGACCGGCGGCAACACCGAGTGCCATGTGATCCTGCGCGGTGGCAAGACGCCGAACTACGACGCGACGAGCGTGGCCGCGGCCTGCAAGGAGATCGAGGCCGCGAAGCTCGACTGCACGCTGATGGTCGACTGCAGCCACGCCAACAGCAGCAAGCAGCACGAGCGCCAGGTCGACGTGGCGCGCGACGTGGCGGCGCAGCTGAAGGCGGGCAGTCGCTGCATCTTCGGCGTGATGGTCGAAAGCCACCTGCACGCCGGCGCGCAGAAGTTCAGCGCCGGCAAGGACGACCCGACGAAGCTGGAGTACGGCAAGAGCATCACCGATGCCTGCATCGGCTGGGATCACTCGCTCGAGGTGCTGGACGTTCTGAGCGCCGCGGTGAAGGCGCGCACGGCCTCGAGGTAACCGGCGTAAGGGGGCGCAAGAGCACTGGTCGGCCGGTGCGCGAGTGGGTCAAATGCCGGACGGCTCCCTGCCCGGAATCCTTGATGCGCCACACGTTTTTCTCGCCGCTGCAGCGCGGTTTCGCTGCCACCGCGCTGGCCGCGCTTTGTCTGGCCGGCGCCGAGCTGCCGGCGCGCGCCGAGCTGTCGGCGGTCGACCGGGAGGCGATCGAGGCGGCGTTCGCGCGCGCCGACACCAACGGCGATGGCAAATTGTCGCGCGACGAAGCCCAGCGTTTCCCCGAGATCGCGGCGCGCTTCGACGAACTCGACAAGGACCGCGACGGCTTCCTGTCGCTGATCGAATTCTCGGTCGGCGCGACGCCGCCGGTCAAGCAGTAGCTCAGTTCAGCCACCCGGCCCGGAGTCAGCAGCACTCCAGAGCCCGATCCGGCGACCAAACTCGTCGACCACATCGGCAACGACGCCGTCGAGCACTCGCAGGATTTCCGACTGCGACGGCCTTGTCGCGCCGCCACTGCCCCAGGCGACCAGCGTGTCGAGAGGGATGGCCAGTCGCGGCCTGACCACGCCAAATCGCTTGGCTGCAGCGACCCGGTCTGTGGTCCAGGTGCTGTCGTGGATGCTGACCAGGCCAGCCACTGCGAGGAGTGTCTTGCGCGCGATGCGCCGCCCGAGCACCGCTGGATTCGGGGCGCTGGCGACCTCGCCGCGCCATCGATCGGCATGCCGGCCGATGTCTCCGTTGAATCCACGCGCAGCAGCCCGATCCGCCGGGTAGTCGGGCAGGCCATGGCAGAAATCTGGCCCTGCCAGATGTGCGCAGTAGTGGCGCAAGAACACCCGGTTGCCGTAGGCCTCGTCGCCAGACCCTTCGTAGTCGGATGACTGCGCCGGGCCGATTTCCACACCTCTGCTGAGGCCTGAAAACTCTGCAGTCAGCAGTCCCGCCAAGCTCCGCGCGATCGCACCGTCGAGACCGATGGTCACGAGGTCAACGTCTGAACTGCCGACCCGAGCCATCCCGGTCGCGACGGATCCGTAGACATAGAGGGAGTGGGCACCATCAATCGAGTCCAGATGTTCGACAGCCTTCTCAAGGACAGGGCGAAACGCGTCCGATATGTTGCTGCGTTGGGCTCCGGTGGTGATCATCCCGTCCGCGCGCATGCCCTCCAACGGGTCGTGTTCGGCAGGGGGTCGAACCTGCGAACTGGCGGTCGTCACTCGGCGTCGCGCGCGAGGCGCTCGCTTTTCCAGTACACATCGTCGCCACCGAGCCCGTCGAGGTTGGCGCGGTTCAGCACGCGGGCCAGCACGAACAGCAGGTCGGACAGCCGGTTCAGGTAGTGGCGCGGCTCGGCGCGCACCACCTCGACCGCGGTCAACGCCACCACCGCGCGCTCGGCGCGGCGCGCGATCGTCCGGCCGACGTGGGCCAGCGCGGCGCTGCGCGTGCCTGCCGGGAGGATGAACTCCTTCAGGCGCGGCAGCAAGGCGTTGTAGTGCGCGAGCGCTTCGTCCAGGCACAGCACGGCCTGCGCCTTCAGCAGCTCGTAGCCGGGGATCGAGAGCTCACCGCCGAGGTTGAACAGCTCGTGCTGGATCACCACCAGCAACTCGCGCACGTCGTCGGGCAGCCGCTCTGCCAGCAGCACGCCGAGCTGCGAATTGAGCTCGTCGACATCGCCCATCGCCTGCACGCGCAGGTGGTCTTTGGGGACACGTGTGCCGTCGCCGAGGCCGGTCGTGCCGTCGTCGCCGGTGCGGGTGGCGATCTGGGTCAATCGATTGGACATGGTGCGGATGCTAACGCCTTGGCACAATGGACCGCAGGCCACCGCTGCGTGGCCACGGAGACACCCGATGAATGCACCCCTGCCCGCCCATCTGCTGCCGCGTCTGGAACCGCGCCCGGTACCGGCCGCGATGCTCGAAGCGCTGCAGGCGCAGTTCGGCGCGCGCTGCTCGACCGCGCTGGCGGTGCGCGAGCAGCACGGCCGCGACGAGTCGCCGATCGACGCGCCGCCGCCCGAGGCCGTCGTCTACTGCGAGAGCACCGAGGACGTGGCCGCGGTCGTCAAGCTGGCCGACCGGTACGCGGTGCCGGTGATCCCGTTCGGCGTCGGCTCGTCGCTCGAGGGGCACCTCCTGGCGGTGCAGGGCGGTGTCAGCATCGACCTGTCGCGCATGAACAAGATCGTCGCGGTGCAGCCCGAGGACCTGACCGTGACGGTGCAGGCCGGCGTGACGCGCATGCAGCTGAACAACGAGATCCGCCACACGGGCCTGTTCTTCCCGATCGATCCAGGCGCCGACGCGAGCCTGGGTGGCATGAGCGCGACGCGCGCGAGCGGCACGAACGCGGTGCGCTACGGCACGATGCGCGAGAACGTGCTCGGGTTGACCGTCGTCACCGCCAGCGGCGAGACGATCCACACGGGCACGCGTGCGCGCAAGTCGTCGGCCGGCTACGACCTGACGCGGCTGATGGTCGGCAGCGAGGGCACGCTCGGCGTGATGACCGAGATCACGCTGCGGCTGTATCCGCTGCCCGAGGCAATCTCGGCGGCGATCTGCGCCTTTCCCAGCATCGATGCGGCGGTGCGCACGACGATCCAGATCATCCAGATGGGCATCCCGATCGCGCGCTGCGAGCTGCTCGACACGCATGCCGTGCGCGCAGTGAACCGGTACGACAAGCTCACGCTGACCGAAGCGCCGATGCTGCTGATGGAGTTCCACGGCAGCAGCGCGAGCGTCGCCGAGCAGGCCGCGACGGTGCAGCAGATCGCCACCGAATTCGGCGGCTCGGGCTTCCAGTGGGCGACCACGCCCGAGGAGCGCACCAAGCTGTGGGCGGCGCGCCACCGCGCCTATTTCGCCGGTCTGCAGCTGAAGGCCGGTTGCCGCACCGTGACGACCGACACCTGCGTGCCGATCTCGCGTCTGGCCGAATGCGTCACGCAGGCCTCCGACGAAGCCACCGCGGCGGGCATGATGCACTACATCGTCGGCCACGTTGGCGACGGCAACTTCCACATCGCCTATCTGGTGGACCCGGCGATTGCCAGCGAGCGCGAGACGGCGGAGCGGCTGAACAACCAGGTCGTGCAACGTGCCATCGCCGCCCAGGGTACCTGCAGCGGCGAGCACGGCATCGGGCTGCACAAGATGGACTTCCTCGTCACCGAGGCCGGCGCCGGCGCGGTCGACCTGATGCGCACGCTGAAGCGCGCGCTCGACCCGAAGAACATCATGAACCCGGGAAAGATCTTCGCGCTCTGAGCGCGCCGGCGCGCCTTCGCTTCAATGCGCCGGCGCGGGCACCGAGAGCTGCTGCGCGATCGTGCCGGCACCGTCCACGCTTTCCAGGTGCACGCCGAAGCCCCACAGCCGCGCGGCATGCTTGAGCACCTCTTGCGCGTTCTCGTGCAGTGGCCTGTTGTTGTGCCGCGTGTGGCGCAAGGTCAGCGACCGATCGCCGCGCAGGTTCACGTTCCAGACCTGGATATCGGGCTCGCGCGAACTCAGGTCGTACTGGTGTGACAGCGCCTCGCGCAGCCGCCGGAAGCCGGACGGATCGTGGATCGCCGAGACCTGCAGCTTCTCGGCGTTCTCGTCGTCCAGCACCGCGAACAGCCGCAGGTCGCGCATCAGCTTCGGCGAGAGGTACTGGCCGACGAAGCTCTCGTCCTTGAAGTTGCGCATCGCGTGGTCCAATGTCGGCAGCCATGGCTGGCCGGCGAAGTTGGGGAACCATTCGCGGTCTTCGTCGGTCGGGTTGTCGCAGATGCGCTTGATGTCGGTGTACATCGCGAAGCCCAGCGCATACGGGTTGATTCCGCTGTAGGCATGATGGCCGACCGGCGGCTGGTAGATCACGTTGGTGTGCGACTTCAGCCACTCGATCATCACGCCGTCGGTGAGGTAGCCGTCGTCGTACAGCGTGTTCAGCAGGTGGTGGTGCCAGAACGTGGCCCAGCCTTCGTTCATCACCTGGGTCTGGCGCTGCGGGTAAAAATACTGCGCGATCTTGCGCACGATGCGCACGATCTCGCGCTGCCAGGGTTCGAGCAGCGGCGCATTCTTCTCGATGAAGTACAGGATGTTCTCCTGCAACTCGGCCGGGAAACGCTTGGTCTCGGCGTTGCCTTCGGCGCGCTCGGGCTTCTTCGGCAGCGTGCGCCAGATGTCGTTGACCTGCGACTGTGCGTGCGCCAGCCGTTCCTTGCGGCGCACCAGCTCCTCGGCGAACGAGAGTTTGCTGGGCCGGCGATAGCGGTCGACGCCGTAGTTCTGCAGCGCGTGGCAGCTGTCGAGCAACTCCTCGACGGGCCCGAGGCCGTGGCGCTGTTCGCACTCGGCGATGTAGTTCTTCGAGTAGACCAGGTAGTCGATGATCGACGACGCATCGGTCCACAGCTTGAACAGGTAGTTGCCCTTGAAGAAGCTGTTGTGGCCATACGCGGCGTGTGCGATCACGAGCGCCTGCATCGCGGTGGTGTTCTCCTCCATCAGGTAGCTGATGCAGGGGTCGGAGTTGATGACGATCTCGTAGGCCAGGCCCATGTGACCGCGCTTGTAGTTCTTCTCGTTGGCAATGAACTCCTTGCCGTAGCTCCAGTGGCGGTAGTTCACCGGCATGCCGACCGACGCATAGGCGTCCATCATCTGCTCGGCGGTGATGATCTCGAGCTGGTTCGGGTAGGTGTCGAGGTCGAAGCGAAGCGCGGTCGCGCGGATCGCCTCGTGGTACTGCTCGATCAGTTCGAAGGTCCAGTCGCTCGGGTCAGGCAGCGGCGCGGCCGGGCGCGGCCCCGGCGGGCGCGGCTGCTGGAGCGGGCCGGCCTCGGCCTTGCGGCGGTCGTGCGGGTAGGGCGCCGGCGCGGCGACACTGACGCGGCGTTCGCCTGGGAACGTGCTCATGATGAGTACTCCTTCATGCGGCCGCGCCCTCTTTCTTGAAGAGCTCGCGGAACACCGGGTAGATCTGCGAGGCCTGCGTGACCTTGCGCATCGCGAAGGCCGGGTGGGTCTGTTGCAGTCGCGAATACTCTTCCCAGAGGTTCTGCTCCTCCTCGGCGACCTGCACGTACGCGAAGTAGCGGCATACCGGCAGCAGGCTTTCGGTCAGCAACTCGCGGCAGCGGCCGCTGTCGTGGTGCCAGTTGTCGCCGTCGCTGGCCTGCGCGCCGTAGATGTTCCATTCGGTCGGCGAGTAGCGCGCCTTGATGATCTGGTCCATCAGCACCAGCGCGCTCGACACCACCGTGCCGCCGGTCTCGCGGGCGTGGAAGAAGTCTTCTTCGCTGACCTCCTGCGCCTGCGTGTGGTGGCGGATGAAGACGAGGTCGATCTTGTCGTAGTGGCGCGTCAGGAACAGGTACAGGAGAATGAAGAAGCGCTTCGACAGCTCCTTGCGCGCCTCGTCCATCGAGCCCGAGACGTCCATCAGGCAGAACATCACCGCCTTGGTGGTCGGCACCGCCACCCGCACGCGGCTGCGAAAGCGCAGATCGATCGGGTCGAGGTAGGGGATGCGCGCGAGCCTGCGCTTCAGCGCGGTGATGCGCAGCTGCAGATCGTCGCGTCGCGCGTCGCGCAGCACGCCGACGGGTTCGGCCAGCACGCGTTCGAGCTCCTCCTCGAGCTCGCGCAGTTCGCCGCGCGAGCCGGCGCCGATCGCCAGGCGCCGGCCGATCGCGCCGCGCATCGAGCGGATGACGCTGAGGTTGCTCGGCGTGCCGGCGCTGACGAAGCCGGCGCGGTGGCTCTTCCATTCCGGCGTTTCGGCGAGCTGGGTCTGCGTCATGCGCGGCAAGGCCAGGTCGTCGAAGAAGATCTGCATGAACTCTTCTTTGGTGAGGTGGAAGACGAAATCGTCCTCGCTCTCGCCGGAGTCGCTGGCCTCGCCCTTGCCACCGCCCTTGCCGCCGCCCTTGCCGCCGCCGCCCTTGGGCCGCTCGATCCGGTCGCCGGCCACGTATTCCTGATTGCCGGGGTGGACCATTTCGCGCGTGCCGCCGGTGCCGTGGCCGAACACCGGCTCGGAGATGTCTTTCTTCGGGATGTGAATGTCTTCGCCGCGCTCCATGTCGCGGATGCCGCGGTTGTCGACGGCGCGCCGCACTGCGTCGCGCACCTGGTTGTGGTGGCGGCGCAGAAAGCGCTCGCGGTTGCCGATGGACTTGTTCTTCCCTGCCAGCCGCCGATCGATGATCTGCTGAAGCATGTGTTCTCCGGTGGTCGCGCGTGCCCCGATCAGCTGCTCTTGCGCACCCGCAGATACCACTCGCACAGCAACCGAACCTGCTTCGCGGTGTAGCCTTTGTCGACCATGCGATTGACGAAGTTCTCGTGCTTCTTCGCCTCGTCGGCACTCGCCTTGGCGTTGAAGCTGATGACCGGCAGCAGCTCCTCGGTGTTGCTGAACATCTTCTTCTCGATCACGGTGCGAAGCTTCTCGTAGCTCGACCACACCGGGTTGTTGCCGGCGTTGTTGGCACGCGCGCGCAGCACGAAGTTGACGATCTCGTTGCGGAAGTCCTTCGGGTTGCTGATGCCCGCGGGCTTTTCGATCTTCTCGAGCTCGGCGTTCAGTGAGCCTCGGTCGAAGACTTCGCCGGTGTCGGTGTCGCGGTACTCCTGGTCCTGGATCCAGTAGTCGGCGTAGGTCACGTAGCGGTCAAAGATGTTCTGGCCGTACTCGCTGTAGCTCTCCAGATACGCGGTCTGGATCTCCTTGCCGATGAACTCGGCATAGCGCGCCGACAGGTGCTCCTTGATGAAGCCGAGGTACTTCTGTTCGAGCTCGGCCGGGAACTGCTCGCGCTCGATCTGCTGCTCGAGCACGTACATCAGGTGCACCGGGTTGGCGGCGATCTCGGCCGGGTCGAAGTTGAAGACCTTGGACAGGATCTTGAACGCGAAGCGCGTCGACACGCCGCTCATGCCCTCGTCGACGCCGGCGTAGTCGCGGTACTCCTGGTAGCTCTTCGCGCGCGGGTCGGTGTCTTTCAGGTTCTCGCCGTCGTAGATCTGCATCTTGGAATACAGCGACGAGTTCTCCGGCTCCTTCAGCCGCGTCAGCATCGCGAACTGGCTCATCATCTTCAAGGTGCCGGGCGCGCACTTGGCCTCGGCCAGCGACGAGCCGCGCAGCAGCTTCTCGTAGATCTTGACCTCTTCGCTGACGCGCAGGCAGTAGGGCACCTTGACGATGTAGATGCGGTCGAGGAAGGCCTCGTTGTTCTTGTTGTTGCGGAAGGTCTTCCACTCGCTCTCGTTGCTGTGCGCGAGCACGATGCCGTCGAACGGGATCGCGCCGAAGCCCTCGGTGCCCTTGAAGTTGCCCTCTTGCGTGGCGGTCAGCAACGGGTGCAGC
>JANXZN010000344.1 GCA_025355545.1 Rhizobacter sp. | reverse complement strand
TAAAACCTTCGCCTTGAGTTCCGCGCTGTGCTGACGACGAGAACCAGACTTGGAGTGCATAGGTGTCCACCAACAAATAGGTGGACACCATCCTCACGCTCCTATCGCCTTCATGCAAGGTGGGACGGCAAGACGCTCACGGTAGCCACGGTCCAGCGCCTCACCGAATCGACGGCGCTGACCAGCACGCAGCCTTCGCCCGTGATTTTCGCGTCGAGCAGAACGCGGACCTGAACCCCATCAACCTCGCCCAGCAACGCCACGGCGCGCGGCGGAGGCTTGCTTGGCTCGGCGATGACTATCGGGGTTGATGGCGCCGACACGCCAGAACGTGCGCTCGGATCGGGCGGCTTGGAAGCCACCGAGTCAGACTGCGCTGCCGAGTCCGGTTCTGCTGGTGCGGGCGCCGGGGTTGATCCGGTCTGTACGACGGGGGCCAGCCACTCCTTGAATGCCTGCACGTCTGCGCGTGAGACATGGGCCCGACCCTCGACCCAGCGCGCGACGGCCTCAGGCTGTGCCTCGTGCAGCTTGCGCAGCTCGTACAGCTCGCTGATGCCACGGCACCGCCCACTGCGGTACAGGTCCAGCAGCCAGGGGGCGGGTCGATCAGGGCACTGATGAAGGTCAGGTAGCCACGCGACTTGCCCAGGGTTCTGGCGATCTCACTGGAGCGCGGTAAACGTTCCGGCAACCCATCTTTCGCATAGCCGACGAAGCTGAGAACCTTGCGTTCGTGATGTCAACGGACGAAGCGAGGTGAGTATGGATCGAGAGAAGATGGAGCGGTGCCTGGAACAGGTGATGGCGTATCGGGCGTCGGGGTTGAAGGGCAACGCATGGGCCGAGGCCAATGGCGTGCCGCTGAGGGCGTTGTCGAGCTGGTGTGCCCATGCGCAGCGCTGGCAGGCGCGGCTGGACGGGGTGTCGGCTTCGACGCTTGCGCCCAAGGTCGGCGGCTTCGTCGCCGCGCGTGTGCCTGCCGCAATCGCCGCGACGGTGCGCATCGAGCTGCATGCCGGATCGACACGCGTCGAGCTGCACTGGCCGGTCGCGAACGCGCAGGAACTTGCCGCCTGGTTGCGCGAGGTCGGCCGATGATCCGCATCGAGATGATCTGGCTCGCGCTCGGGGCGAGCGACCTGCGCGGGGGCATCGACGTGCTGCTCGCGCAGGTGCTGCGCGGGTTCGCCGGTGGGGCGCAGGCACACCACGCCTACGTGTTCGCCAACCGGCGCGCCGACCGGCTCAAGGTGCTCGTCTACGACGGGGTTGGCATGTGGCTGTGCACGCGACGCCTGCAAGCCGGCGGCTTCGCGTGGCCGCGCACAGGGTTGGACCCAGGCGCAGGCGTGTTCGAGCTCACGCGCGAGCAGTTTGACTGGCTCGTCGCGGGCCTGCCGTGGCAGCGTCTGAGCGCGCCGCAGCCGCAACGGATCACGGCGAACTGATCCACTCGATTCGACTTGGGGTTTTGCGCTGCTGTCCATTGGCGAATGTCTGCGTTGCCTCGCGCGCGCGCGATGGATGATGGCTGCAATGCTCGAAGACACGCTCCCCACGACCCACGATGCATCGTCCACCGATGCTGGCGAGTCGGTACTCGAACTGCGTGAGGTGATCGAGCGCATGCAAGCTGAACTGCAGTTCGAGAAGACCAGGAACGCGGCGCTGAACTTCGAAGTTGCTCGCCTGAAGCGCTGGCGCTTCGGCTCGTCCAGCGAGAGCTTGGAGGCGACCACACAGGCCGCGCTCTTCGACGTACCTTTGTTCGATGCCATCCTGGGCGATACCCTGCTCGAGGACATCGCGGCGCAACAGGCGGCCAAGCCCGCACCCCCGGCACCGTCAAAGAAGCGCCAGGCGATTCGCCAGGTGTTGCCGGCCAACCTGCCGCGCATCGACCATCACCACGAGCTCGAGCAGACGCACTGTGCCTGCGGACAAGCGTTCAAGCGCATTGGCGAAGAGATGAGCGAGCAACTCGACTGCGTGCCCGCGCAGTTCTTCGTGCTGCGTCACATCCGCGGCAAGTACGCCTGCGCGTGCTGCCAGACGGTCCGGGCCGCGCCGATGCCAGCGCAGATGATCGACAAGGGCATCCCGGCCCCAGGCCTGCTGGCGCAAGTGGTCGTCGCCAAGCACGACGACCATCTGCCGCTGTACCGGCAGACCGAGATCTACGCCCGCTCGGGCGTGCATATCGCGCGCTCGAGCATG
>JANXZN010000337.1 GCA_025355545.1 Rhizobacter sp. | reverse complement strand
GAACAACAAGCTGCTGCGCGCGGTGCTGGCCGACCCTGCCAGCCACGAGTTCGTGAGCTTCGACGACGCAGCGCGCGCGCCGGCCGGCCTGGCCGAGCTGGCGCCGGCCTGGTGAGTTGCGGGCCCGATGCTGCTCGTCCGCGGGCTCGTTGTGTTGCTGCTGGTCGCCGGTGCCGGCTTCCTGATCGCGTACATGCTCACGGGACAGAAACGCTACCAGGCGCTCGGCGTGCGCCTCGTCAAGTGGACGGTGATCGCGGCCCTCGGATTCTTCGCCGTGCTGATCGTCGAGCAGCTGGCGACGATGCGGTGAGGGGCGCGCGGTGACGATCTTCCGCTGGATCATCGGCGTGCTGGCGGCGCTGCTCGCGGCGGGCTCGCTGCTGAGCTTCGTGCTGTTCATCGCGTTCGACATCGAGCGCTGGCTGAAGCGCGCCCGCACGCTGCGCCACGGCGTCTACATGGCCTTGCTGCTGTGGTTCAACGTCGAGGTCTGGGGTCAGGTGCTGTGGGCGCTGTTCCACTGGTGAGGCCGAGAAAGGCCATCGCCTCGGGCAGGTGGGTGTCGAAGTCGCTGAGCGCGTGGTCGCCGCCTTCGAGCAGCTTGACCGCGGCGCCGCGGTAGCGCCCGCTCATCTCGACCCAGCTCAGCACCTCATCGCCCTTGGCGATGATCGCGAAGTAGCGGTCCGGCCGGGTCAGCGTCGGCGGCGCGATCGCGCGCAACTCGGCGATGAACTCGGCGCGGAAGAAGAAACGTTCGTCACTGTGCCAGGCGGTGGTCTCGCCGATGTACTTCTGCAGGTCGCGCGCCGGGTCGACCGCCGGGTTCAGCAGCACCGCGCGCCATCCCAGGCGTTCGGCCAGCGCGGTCGCGTAGAAGCCGCCGAGCGAGCTGCCGATCACGGCGCTGCGCGCGGCCGGCCAGTCGGCGACGCCGTCGCGCAGCCACTGCATCGCCTCGCGCGGCGACGGCGGCAGCTGCGGGCACCACCAGTGCACCTCGGGCCGGTGCTGCTGCATCCACGCCGCGGTCAGGCGCGCCTTCGCCGACTGTGGCGACGAACGGAAGCCGTGCAGATACAGCAGGTGGGTGACGGCGTGCGACATCCGCGTGCTCAGCGCCTGGCGAGCGCCTCCAGCAGCTTCGCGTGGATGCCGCCGAAGCCGCCGTTGCTCATGCACAGCACGTGGTCGCCGGCCCGGGCCGCGGCGACGACACGCTTGACGAGCTCGTCGATCGAATCGCAGACGACCGCCTGCGCGCCCATCGGCGCGAGTGCCTGCGCGGCGTCCCAGCTCAAGGCCCCGCTGTGGCAGAACGCGAGGTCGGCCTCTTCGAGCGCCCACGGCAGCTGGGCCTTCATCGCGCCGAGCTTCATCGTGTTCGAGCGCGGCTCGAACACCGCGAGGATGCGCTGACGCGGCGCGCCGGGCGCGGTCTTCTCGTGATCGACCTTGCGGCGCAGGCCGTTCACGGTGGTGCGGATCGCGGTCGGGTGGTGCGCGAAATCGTCGTAGACATTGACGCCGCCGGCCTCGCCGCGCAGCTCGAGGCGGCGGCGCACGTTCCCGAAGCTCGCCAGCGCGCGCCCGGCGATGTCGGGCGCGACGCCGACGTGCTCGGCCGCGGCGAGCGCGGCGAGCGCATTGAGCTGGTTGTGCTCGCCCAGCAGCGGCCACTCGACGCGGGCGACCTTCAGGCTGCCGCGCAGCACGTCGAAGGCGTGCGGCTCGCCGCGCGCGCGCAGGGCGCCGGGCTCTTCCTTGCGCGCGCCGAAGCGCGTGACCTCGCTCCAGCAACCCATCGCGAGCACGCGCTTCAGGCTGTCCTCGCGCGCGTTGACGACCAGCCGCCCGTGCGCCGGCACGGTGCGCACCAGATGATGGAACTGGCGCTCGATCGCCGCCAGGTCGTCGAAGATGTCGGCGTGGTCGAACTCCAGGTTGTTCAGCACCGCGGTGCGCGGCCGGTAGTGAACGAACTTGCTGCGCTTGTCGAAGAACGCGGTGTCGTACTCGTCGGCCTCGATCACGAACGCAGATCCCGGCTCGACCTTGCCCAGGCGCGCCGACACGCCGAAGTTCAGCGGCACGCCGCCGACCAGAAAGCCCGGCGCCAGACCGGCCTGTTCGAGGATCCAGGCCAGCATCGACGTGGTGCTGGTCTTGCCGTGCGTGCCGGCCACCGCGAGCACGTGGCGGCCCTGCAGCACGTGGTCGGCGAGCCACTGCGGGCCGCTGATGTAGGGTGCGCCGGCGTCGAGGATCGCTTCCATCAGCGGGTTGCCGCGCACGATCACGTTGCCGATCACGAACAGGTCGGGCCGGAACGTGAACTGCTCCGCGCCGTAGCCTTCGACGAGCTCGATGCCGAGCGCGCGCAACTGGTCGCTCATCGGCGGGTAGACGTTCGTGTCGCAGCCGGTGACGGTGTGGCCGCCTTCGCGGGCGAGCGCTGCCAGGCCGCCCATGAAGGTGCCGCAGATGCCGAGGATGTGGATGTGCATGGGAAATTCCGGAAGGTGAGTCGCGCTGCCGTGCCGCTGCGTCACGCCGCGCCAACACAGCCGAAGCCGAACCATTCTGCGCCGCGCGCGCCGACCGCTTCGAGCGAAGGCAATACGGCCAGGCAACGGGCTTGCCAGGCCGGCTCGGGCGGCAGGAGATCCGGCACCGCGACCACCGCGAGCCCGGCCGCCAGCGCCGCCTGCACGCCGTGGCCGGAGTCCTCGAACGCGAGCGAGGTCGCCGCCGCGGCGCCGAGACGGGTCAGCGCCAGCGCGTACAGATCGGCTGCGGGCTTGCCGTGGCGAACCTCGTCGCCGCCGCAGAGCGCCGCGAAGAAGTCGAGCAGCCCGGCGTTGCCCAGGCGCCGCTGCACTTCGGCGCGGTGCGTCGACGAGGCGACCGCGCAGGGCACGCGCGCTGTGCGCAGCCCGCGCAGCAGCGCGAGCGCGCCGGGCTTGAGGTCGAACGGCCGCTGGCCGAAGCGTTCGGCGAGCTGCGATTCGACCAAGTCGCCGGCCGCGGCCAGCCGTGCCGCGTCGCCGCCGAACAGCCTGAGCAGGCGCGTGCCGCTGTCGACATGGTTCAGGCCGATCAGCGTGAGGTAGTCGGCGTCTCCCAGCGTCACGCCGAGCGACGCGGCCGCGCTCAGCCACGCTGCACGCACCGGCCGCTCGGTGTCGAGCAGCAGGCCGTCCATGTCGAACACCACCGCCCGGAAGACGGGCCTCGCGCCGCCCATGGGATCAGCGCAGGGCTTGCAGTGCCGCGGCGGCGGTCACGCGCAGGTCGTCGGCCGTGTGCGCGGCGCTGACGAAGCCGGCTTCGTACATCGCCGGCGCGAAGTAGACGCCGCGGGCTAGCATCGCGTGGAAGAAGCGGTTGAAGCGCTCCTTGTCGGTCGCCATCACTTCGCTGTAGGTCGTCGGCAACGTGCCGGCGAAGAAGAAGCCGAACATGCCGCCCTCGCAGTCGCCGACCATCGGCACGCCCGCCTCGCGCGCCGACGCGAGCAAGCCGGCCAGCAGCGTGCGCGTGCTCGCCGAGAGCGCGTCGAAGAAGCCAGGCTTTCGGATCTCGCGCAGCGTCGCCAGGCCGCAGGCGGTCGCGACCGGGTTGCCCGACAAGGTGCCGGCCTGGTAGACCGGCCCGAGCGGCGCGAGCTGCTGCATCACGGCGCGCTTCGCGCCGAAGGCCGCCAGCGGCATGCCGCCGCCGATGACCTTGCCGAATACGCTGATGTCGGGCTCGAAGCCGGGGATCGCCGTCGCATAGAGACTCTGCGCGCCGCCTAGCGCGACGCGAAAGCCCGTCATCACTTCGTCGAACACGAGCAGCGCGCCGTGCTGCGAGCAGAGTTCGCGCAGGCGCTTGATGAACGGCACCGACGCGCGCACGAAGTTCATGTTGCCGGCGATCGGCTCGATCACGACGCAGGCGATCGAATCGCCCTGCAGCCTGAACGCCGTCTCGATCTGCTCGAGGTTGTTGAACTCGAGCACCAGCGTGTGCTGCACCACCTCGGGCGGCACGCCGGCGCTGGTCGGGTGGCCGAAGGTCGCGAGGCCCGAGCCGGCCTTGACCAGCAGCGCGTCGGCATGGCCGTGATAGCAGCCTTCGAACTTGACGATCTTGCTGCGGCCGGTCGCGCCGCGCGCCAGCCGCAGCGCGCTCATCGCGGCCTCGGTGCCGGAGCTGACGAGGCGGACCTGGTCCATGCTCGGCACGAGTTCGAGGATCGCCTCGGCGAGCTCGACCTCGCGCTCGGTCGGCGCACCGAACGAGAAACCGTCGACCGCGGCCTTCAGCACCGCGTCGAGCACTGCGGGATGGCCGTGGCCGAGGATCATCGGGCCCCAGGAACCGATGTAGTCGATGTAGCGCGTGCCCTCTGCGTCGAAGATGTAGGGGCCCTGCGCGCGCGCGATGAAGCGCGGCGTGCCGCCGACCGCGCGGAACGCGCGCACCGGCGAGTTCACGCCGCCGGGGATGACTTTCTGAGCACGCTCGAAGAGCGCCGCGTTCGAGGGTTTCGGTCGATCAGTGGACATGGCGCGGATTCGGCGGCGGCGTGTCGTCGTCCGGTGCGGCCTCTTCGGCACCGGCCTCGCCCTCGTCGTCTTCTTCGCCGGGCGGCAACGCCCAGAAGAAGCGGTCCGGGACCACGTTGCCCATGCCGGGGCGAAAGCCCGCGTCGAGCGCCTGGTCGAGGAAGGCAAGTGCTTCGCCGACCGCCGCGGTCAGGTCGGCGCCGGTGGCGAGCAGTGCGGCCAGTGCGGCGGCCAGCGTGTCGCCGGCGCCGACGAACGCGACCTCGAAGCGCTCGAACTTCTCGCCGGTGATCGCGCCCTGCGGCGAGGCGAGCACGTTGTCGAGGAACTGGTCGGGCAGCGGCACGCTCGTGACCAGCACGTAGCGCGTACCGTGCTCGCCGGCCGCGACCGCGAGCTCGCGCGGCGATGCCGGGCGCTCGTTGTCCCATTCGGGCAGCAGGAAGTCGGTCAGCGTCTGGTGGCTGCCGACCAGCACCTCGGTCTGCGGCAGCACCAGCTCGCGGTAGGCATCGAGGTAGCTTTGCAGGTCGTCTTCCTCGACCCACGACAGGTTCGGCATGTAGGCCACCAGCGGCACGTCGGGGTAGTCGGACAGGATCTCGGCGACCGTGGTGACGCCCTCGGTCGAGCCGAGGAAGCCGACCTTCCAGGCCGCGATGGTCACGTCCTCGAGGATGCTGCGGGATTGCTCGGCGATGACGTCGGCGTCGATCGCGTGGTGGTCGAAGACCTCGTGGGTGTCGCGCATCACGATGCTGGTCACGACCGGCAGGCCGTGCGCGCCCATCGCCGCGATCGTCGCCACATCGCCGGCGATGCCGCCGGCGCCGCTCGGGTCGCTGGCGTTGAAGCTCATCACACAGGCCGGCGCGGGTTGCTCTTGCGCGCTGTCGTCGTCGGTCTCGGGGGAGGGGGATTCAGCGGTCATCGAAAGGGCCCGAGCGCGTTGGGTAAAGAGGCTTCGCGAAGGCTCCGAAAGGGCCGGTCCGAACCTCTAGGCGAACGTGAAGAATGTTGCGTATGTGCCTACAAAGACTTGAATTTTCGGCAGGGTCGATGGCTACAATCTGGCTGCATTGTAGTGAAGCGAGGCGCCGCGTCAGGCCCAACGATCAAAGTGACCGACCCCAAAACCTGGATGTGCCTCATCTGCGGATGGATCTATGACGAGGCCACCGGCGATCCCGAACACGACATCGCGCCCGGGACCCCTTGGGCAGCGGTCCCGATGAACTGGACCTGCCCCGAATGCGGTGCCCGCAAGGAAGACTTCGAGATGGTTCAGATCTGAGCGATCCGCGCCGATAAGAAGCCGCCGGCCCATCGGGCATTACCCGCCGCCGAACCGATCGCGTCGTTGAGGAGAACGCTTGTTGAGCACTCAGGCCCCAGCCGACCCCGCAGGCATCAAGGTGCTGGTCATCGACGACAGCAACACGATCCGCCGCAGCGCCGAGATCTTCCTGAAGCAAGGTGGTTACCAAGTGTTGCTGGCCGAGGATGGCTTCGACGCGCTGTCCAAGGTCAACGACCACGACCCCGACCTGATCTTCTGCGACATCCTGATGCCGCGCCTCGATGGCTACCAGACCTGCGCGATCATCAAGCGCAATACCAAGTTCGCCGGCGTGCCGGTGATCATGCTGTCGTCGAAAGACGGCCTGTTCGACAAGGCACGCGGCCGCATGGTCGGCTCCGAGGCCTACCTCACCAAACCCTTTACCAAGGACCAGCTTCTGCAAGCCGTGGAGCAGCACCGGCGCGTCGCCTGACGCGCCGCCGGCGACGCGCCGGCCGACGCAGCCGCTGCCCACGTTGGAGCCCAAGAACATGACGATTCAGAAGATCCTGCTGGTCGACGATTCAAAGACCGAACTGCATTACCTCTCGGAATTGCTGGGCAAGCGCGGCTATGCCGTGCGCACCGCCGAGAACGGCGAGGAGGCGATGCGCCGCCTCGGCGAGGAAACCCCCGATCTGATCCTGATGGACGTGGTGATGCCGGGGCAGAACGGCTTCCAGCTGACCCGCGCGATCACGCGCGACCCGCGTTTCGCCAACGTGCCGGTGATCATGTGCACCAGCAAGAACCAGGAGACCGACAAGGTCTGGGGCATGCGCCAGGGCGCGCGCGACTACATCGTCAAGCCGGTCAATGCCGACGAGCTGGTCGCGAAGATCCACGCGTTCGACTAGCAATGACGACCCCCGAGCGCACTCTGTTCGCAAAACCCCCGTGGCGGCTCGGCCGCGTCGGTCACGCAGTGGCCACTTCATGGCCCATGGCGGCTCGGCGCCGAGTGATCTGAATGGCCAACAAGCAAGCCCTGCGCGACCTGCAAAGCCGTCTGGCCGAGCGCTTGCAGGCAGCGCGCTCGCAGGCGCGCGGCCAGTCGTGGCTGGCGGTCGAGTGCAGCGGGCGCGGCTTCCTGCTGCCGCTGCGCGAGGCCGGCGAGATCTTCGCGCTCGCGCCGATCATGCCGGTGCCCTACAGCCAGCGCTGGTTTCTCGGCGTCGCGAACCTGCGCGGCCATCTGCACGGCGTCGTCGACCTGGCCGGCTTTCTCGGCGTCAAGAGCCACGACACCGGGCGCGAGCAGCCGCGGCTGGTCGGCTTCAACCACACGCTGGACATCAATTGCGTGCTGATGGTCGACCGCCTGTCGGGTCTGCGCAGTGACGACGAGCTGACGCCCGAGCCGGACGACGCCGTCGCCGCGGCGCGGCCCGGCTTCGCCGGCGCGCGCTTGCGCGACGCCGCGGGCCGGGCGTGGCAGGAGTTGAAGTTGTCCGAACTCGTGAACGACGAGACTTTTTTGAAGATCGTGGGTTGAGCGCAGCCGGCGCTGTCACCCGCAGACCAGACCGCACGAGGGCCATATGAGCTTCCTGAACAAGATCAAGGGTCGGGGTCAGAAGGACGACGCCGCGATGTCCGATGCGCCGCTGCCAGACGACCCCGCGGGCGAGGCCGCGCTCGCGGCGACCGACGCGACCGGCGCCGCCGTCCACGAGGTGCCGACGCAGCAGCAGGGTCAGGACTTCGACAACTCGATCATCTCGGAGGCGGCGCCGTCCGAGATGGCCGACTTCTCCGAGACCCGCATCCAGGGCGACGAACCCGTCGCCGCCGGCACCGGGCTGCCGCTGATCGGCCACCGGCCGGTCGCGCAGCAGCAGCGCATCCTGTTCATCATGGTCGGCGTCGGCCTGTTCGGCCTGATCCTGATGACGATCCTGTCGCTGCTGTCGGCGAATCGCGGCGCGGCCCAGGTGGCGGCAAGCGGCCAGGCGCTGATGCAGTCGCAGCGGCTCGCGAAGTCGGTGTCACAGGCCCTGATCGGCAGCGCGGCGGCGTTTCCCGAAGTGAAGGACAGCGCCGACGTGCTGATCAAGAGCGTGCGCGGCCTGCGCGTCGGCGACGCCGACATCCCGGCCGCACCGTCGGGTGCGCAGAGTGCGATCGAGCCGATGCTGCCGCTGATCGACCGGGCCGAGAAAAGCGCGAAGACCGTGCTCGACCAGCAGCAGGTGCTGACCCAGGTGGGCCAGGCGCTGCGCGCCATCAACAAGCAGTCGTCCGATCTGCTCGAGACCGCCGAGACGGTGTCGTCGCTGAAGCTGCAGCAGGATGCTTCGCCGGCCGAGCTCGCGGCCGTCGGCCAGCTCGTGATGCTGACGCAGCGCATCGGCAAGTCGGCGAACGAATTCCTGACAATGGAAGGCGTCAGCCCCGAGGCGGTATTCCTGCTCGGCAAGGACCTGAACACCTTCCGCGAGCTCGGCCAGGGCCTGCTCGACGGCAACCCCGAACTGCGCCTGCCCGCGACCAAGGACGCGCAGACCAAGGAGCGCCTGGTCGCGCTGATGAAGCAGTACGAGCAGACCCGCACCCAGGCCAGTGCGATTCTGGGCAACCTGCAGGGGCTGGTGTCGGCACGCGAGGCGCAGGCCAGCGTCGTGGCCGACAGCGAGCCGCTGCGTCAGGGCCTCGAAGCAGTGCAAACGCAACTCGGCCGCGAGACCGGTTTCGGCGCGACCAGCCTGGTGCTGCTGCTGCTGTCGGCGGTCGTGCTGTTGCTCGGCGGCGCCGGGCTGCTGCGGCTGTATGTGCGCGGCCAGACCGAGCGCGCCGCGGCGTCGGAGGGCCAGCGCCTCGCCGCCGAACGCGAACAGCACGAAGCCAAGCGCGTCAACGATGCGAACCAGGCCGCGATTCTGCGGCTGATGAACGAACTGCAGGCGGTGGCCGAAGGCGATCTGACGCAGCAGGCGACCGTCACCGAAGACATCACCGGCGCGATCGCCGACTCGGTGAACTACACCGTCGAAGAGCTGCGCACGCTGGTGTCGCAGGTGCAGGGCACGGTGGGTCGAGTGACCGAAACCACGCAGCAGGTGGAAGCCACCTCGACCGAGCTGCTCGCGGCCTCGAGCGAACAGTTGCGCGAGATTCGCGACACCGGCGAGTCGGTGCTGCAGATGGCGGGCCGCATCAACAACGTGTCGGGCCAGGCGCAGGAGACCGCCGCGGTGGCGCGCCAGTCGCTCGTCGCGGCCGAGTCGGGCCTGCGCGCGGTGCAGAACACGATCGGCGGCATGAACTCGATCCGCGACCAGATCCAGGAGACGTCCAAGCGCATCAAGCGCCTGGGCGAATCGTCTCAGGAGATCGGCGAGATCACCGAGCTGATCTCCGACATCACCGAGCAGACCAACGTGCTGGCGCTGAACGCGGCGATCCAGGCGGCGTCGGCCGGCGAGGCCGGTCGCGGCTTCTCGGTGGTGGCCGAAGAAGTGCAGCGCCTGGCCGAACGCTCGGGCGACGCGACGCGCCAGATCGCGGCGCTGGTCAAGACGATTCAGACCGACACCCAGGACGCGGTCGGCGCGATGGAACGCAGCACGCAGGGCGTGGTCGAGGGCACGCGCCTGTCCGACGCGGCCGGTACCGCACTCGGCGAGATCGACCGCGTGTCGCGCCAGCTTGCCGAGCTGATCGAACAGATCTCGAACCAGGCCCTGAGCGAAGCGCAATCCGCAAACGTCGTGGCCGCGAACATCCAGCACATCTTCGCGGTGACCGAGCAGACCGGCGAGGGCACGCGCTCGACCGCGCAGATGGTGCGCGAGCTGTCGCGCACGGCCGAAGAGCTGAAGCATTCGGTCGCGCGGTTCAAGATCGGATGAGTCGTGACCAACCGCTCTGACGCAAGAACCATGAGCCCCGCGACCGACGACGGCGGCGACGACCTCAGCGCCCTGGCCTGGGTCCACGAGGAACTGCGGCGCTCGCTCGAGGCCGCGCACAAGGCGCTGCGTCGCTTCGTCAAGGAGACCGAGGCACTCGTCGATGCCGACCTCGACGCGGTCGACCCGGCCGTGCTGCGCGGTGCGCGCACCCAGATCCACCACGGCGTGGGGGCGCTCGAGCTGGTCGGCCAGCCGGCCGCGGCGATGATGCTGCGCGCCAGCGAGGCGCTGGTGCAGCGCTTCGTCGCGAAGCCGCACAAGCTGAGCTCCACGGTCGTCGACGACATCGAACGCGCGTCGTTCGCGCTGCTCGACTACCTGGGCCGGCTGCTGGCCGGCAAGCAGGTCTCGACCTTGTCGCTGTTCCCGCAGTACCGCGCGGTGCAGGAGGCGGCCGGCGCCGACCGCGTGCACCCGGCCGATCTCTGGCCGGTCGACTGGCAGTGGCGCGAGCTGCCGGCCGACCCGTCGGCCCACCCGCTGCCGCACGACGCGGCGACGCAGGCGGCGATCGAGGCCCGGCTGCTGCCGCTGATGCGCGCGGCCGCGCCGGTGCAGAGCGCCGCGCGCATGAGCGACATCTGCGCCGGCCTCGGCGCCGGTGCGACGCAGCCCCAGATCGCGACCCTGTGGAAGCTCGCCGCGGCCGTGTTCGAGGCGCAGGCGCACGGCCTGCTCGGCTTCGATGTGTTCAGCAAGCGGGTCGCCTCGCGGCTGCTGGCGCAGTACCGCATCATTGCGCGCGGCGAGTCCGATGTCTCGGAGCGCCTGGCGCAGGACCTGCTCTTCTTCTGCGCGCAGAGCGCCTCGCCGGGCGACGGCCGCCACTCGCCGCGCCTGGCGGCGGTGCGACTCGCCTACGGTCTGGTGCATCACGTGCCGACCGACTACGGCCTGAGCGTGCTCGGCCGCTTCGATCCGTCGATGATCGCGCAGGCGCGCAAACGCGTCATCGCGGCGAAGGACGCATGGTCGGCCGTCGCCGGCAGCGAGCTGCACCGCATGACCGGGCTGTCGGAGCAGTTCGCGCTGGTGGGCGAATCGCTGAAGCGGCTGTTCCCGCTCGGCGACATCTTCGCCGCCGAGCTGCAACAGTCGATCGCGCAGACCCAGCAAAGCGGCGCCGCGCCGCCGCCGCAGCTCGCGATGGAGGTGGCCACCAGCCTGCTCTACATCGAGGCCGCGCTCGACGACATCGACTTCGACCACCCCGAACAGGCCGCGCGCGTACAGCGCCTCGCCGACCGCCTCGCGGCGGTGCGCCAGGGCCACGCGCCCGATCCGCTCGAAGGCTGGATGGAGGACCTGTACCGCCGCGTCTCCGACCGCCAGACCATGGGCAGCGTCGTGCAGGAACTGCGCGCGAGCCTGTCCGAGGCCGAGAAGCTGATCGACCAGTACTTCCGCAAGCCCGAGGATCGCAACGTGCTGATCCCGGTGCCGAACCAGCTCGCGGCGATGCGCGGCGTGCTGTCGGTGCTGGGCATGGACCACGCCTCGGCGGCGCTGCTGCGCATGCGCGACGAGGTCGACGCGCTGATCGCGAGCGACGCCGGTGCGCAGCGCGCCACCCAGACCGGCCTGTTCGACCGGCTGGCCGGCAACCTCGGCGCCCTCGGCTTCCTGATCGACATGCTCAGCGTGCAGCCGCATCTGGCGAAATCGCTGTTCCACTACGACGCCGAGGCCGGCACGCTGAGCCCGGTGATGGGCCGCGCCGAGGGGCACGCCGCGGCGGGCGCGCCGGTGGCGGCGCCGGCGCCGATCGAGCAGCGCCTGATCGAACAGGCGCAAATGCTCGCGTTCAGCTCGGTGCGCGACGACGTGCCGCGCGCCGACGTCGCGCGCGATCTCGAGCGGCTGTCGCACGAAGCCCAGGCCGCCGATCAGCCGGCGCTGGCGGCGACGGTTCTGAAGGCGCAGCAGGCGCTGGCGCAGGCGGGCGACTCGGCCGGCGAGGCGCTGGTGCGCGGCGAGTTGTCCGAGGCGCTGGTCGACTTCGTCGCGACCGCCTCCGACCCGGTCGGGATCGACTCCGAAGTGCCGCGCGCGCGCGTCAGCACGCCGATGACGCTGGACTTCGCGCCGTCGACCGGCAGCGCCCAGCTGGCGCAGGACGACGAGATGCGCGGGATCTTTCTGGAAGAGGCGCGCGAGGTGCTGGGCCATGCCCGCGAGGCGCACGCCGGCCTGGCCGCGGCGCCCGACGACCTGGGCCTGCTGACGACCCTGCGCCGTGCCTTCCACACCCTAAAGGGCAGCTCGCGCATGGTCGGGCTGAAGGAATTCGGCGAAGCCGCCTGGGCCTGCGAGCAGCTCTACAACACGCACCTGGCCGAGCAGTCCGCCGCACGTCAACCGCTGCTCGACTTCACCGGCTGGAGCCTGAGCTACCTCGCCGGCTGGGTCGACGCCATCACGCACCAGCGCGAGGGCGCGCACGACGCCGCGACCGTGATCGACGCCGCGCAGCAGGCTGGCGAGACGCCGCCGGCAGCGCCGCTCGAATCGGTGTCGGCACATGCGGCGCCGCGCCTGCCCAGCGATCTGCCGAGCGCTGCCGATCTCGATCTCGGCATCTTCGAGCGGCTGCCGGTGCCCGAACCCGGTCTCGCGCTGCCGGCCGCCGAAGCCGATCCGCCGATGCCGGAGTTCGAACTCGATCTGGGCGGCCTCGACGGCGCCACGGCCAGCAGCCGACCGGCACCGTTGACAACGCCGCCCGATCCGTTCGCGTCCTTGCCGACCCAACCGATGCCGCTGCCCGAGACGATCGAGCTGCGGTCGGACGACCCGTTGTCGGGCTTCATCGACCTCGACCTCGAATTCGACCTGCCCGACGCGCATGCCGCGGCGCGGCAGCCGATCGAGCCGCTGACCGCGTCGGGCGTGGACTTCACGCTCGACCTCGAACCGGTCTCGCAGCATGGCGGTTTCGACGACGAGCACGTCAAGGTCGTCGGCCCGTTGCGCATCGGCATCCCGCTGTTCAACATCTACCTGAACGAGGCCGACGAACTGTCGCGCCGCCTGACCACCGAGGTCGCCGAGTGGGCCATGGAGCTGCACCGCCCGATCGGCGAGACACCGATCGCGCTCGCGCACTCGCTCGCCGGCAGTTCGGCGACGGTCGGCTTCGCCGACCTGTCGCAGCTGGCGCGCGCGCTCGAGCACGCACAGGCGCGCTCGCTCGCGATCGGCCACGGCACGCCGGAAGAAGCGCGCCTGTTCGTCGATGCGGCCGAAGAGATCCGCCGCCTGCTGCACCAGTTCGCGGCCGGCTTCCTGAAGGAGCCGTCGCCCGAGCTGCTCGCGCGGCTGGTCGACCACGAGGTCAGTTCGGGGCGACGCCTCGAAGCCGCCGCGGCGGCCGCCGAGCTGGCGCCGGCCTCCGATCTCGGCGCGCTGACGCCGCCGGAGCTCGCGGCCGAACCGCCCGCGCCGGCGCCGATCGAAGTGCGGGCGCCGCCTGCCGAGCCGACCGGGCACGACGCGGGCCGGGCCTGGGCCACCGATTCCGCCTTCGGCCGGATCGACACCCGCTTCGACCCGCTCGGCATGACCGAGCTGAAGCCTTTCGGCGAGGTGCCGGTCGAGGCGCCGCGCACCTCGTCGGCGCACGAGCTGGTCGACAACGACGACGTGATCGATGCCGTCGACGCGGTCGACGCCGAGCTGTTCCCGATCTTCGCGGATGAGGCCGAGGAGCTGCTGCCGCAACTCGCCAGCCGGCTGCGCGACTGGGCCCGCAAGCCGGGCGACGCCGCGCACCCGGCGGCCTGCATGCGCACCTTGCACACCCTGAAGGGCGGGGCGCGCCTGGCCGGCGCGATGCGCCTGGGCGAGATGTCACACCGACTCGAGGCCCGCATCGAGCGCCTGCTCGCGCAGCCGCCGGTCGAACTGGCTGCCGTCGAAACCCTGCAGGCCTACGGCGACACGCTGGCGCAGACCTTCGACGCGCTGCGCGCCGGCGACGTGCCGGCCGACAGCGTCGCCGGTGCGATCGTCGCGCAGCCCGATGCGATGCCGGCCGCGCCCGAGCTCGAGGTGCTGCTCGAGGTCGCGCCGCCGCCGGCGATGGAGTCGGGCTGGCAATCGCTGCCGGCCCCGTTGGCGGATTCGAAGCACGCGCTGCTCGCTACCGACCCGATGGCCGATGCGCTGGACGAGGCGGCGGTGCCTGCGCCCGAAATCGTCGAGACGCCGGCGTTCGCCGCGTACGACGCCGCGCCGAGCGCGATCGAGCCCGGGCGCCGCGAGTCGCCCGAGGCGGCGGCACCGGCCGCAATCGAGCCGACGCTGCCGCTGGCCGAGATCGACTGGTCGCGCTTCCCGCTCGCCGAGCCCGCGCAACCGAAGACGCCCGAGCGTGCCCAGGGCACGCAATCGTCGGTGCGGGTGCGCGCGCCGCTGCTCGACCGGCTCGTGAATCAGGCCGGCGAGGTCAGCATCGCGCGTTCGCGCATCGAGACCGGCGTCGGGCAGATCAAGACCTCTCTGGCCGACCTGACCGAAAACCTCGAGCGGCTGCGCGCGCAGCTGCGCGACATCGAGTTCCACGGCGAGGTCCAGATGACTTCGCGGCTCGAGGCCGCGAAGGCCGCGTCGCAATCCTTCGACCCGCTCGAGTTCGACCGCTTCACGCGCTTCCAGGAACTGACGCGGATGATGGCCGAGTCGGTCAACGACGTCGCCACCGTGCAGCGCACGCTGCAGCGCTCGCTCGAAGTGACCGAAGACGAACTCGTGGCCCAGGCGCGCATGACGCGCGAGCTGCAGGACGATCTGCTGCGCACCCGCATGGTCGAGTTCGAGGGCCTGTCGGACCGCCTGTACCGCGTCGTGCGGCAGGCCGCGAAGGAGACCGGCAAGTCGGTGCGGCTGGACATCGTCGGCGGCTCGATCGAAGTCGACCGCGGCGTGCTCGACCGCATGACCGGCGCGTTCGAGCACCTGCTGCGCAACTGCGTCGGCCACGGCATCGAGATGCCGGAGGCGCGCGTCAAGGCCGGCAAGGACGCGACCGGCTCGATCGTCGTCGCGCTCTCGCACGAGGGCAATGAAGTCGGCGTCGAGGTCCGCGACGACGGCGCCGGCCTGAACCTGCCGCGCATCCGCGAAAAGGGGCTGGCGCTCGGCCTGCTCGATCCGAACGCGCTGGCGACCGATGCCGAGCTTGCGAACCTGATCTTCGCGCCCGGCTTCTCGACCGCCGATGCCGTGACCGAACTCGCCGGCCGGGGCGTCGGCATGGACGTGGTGCGCGCCGAGGTCAACGCGATGGGTGGCCGGGTCGAGACCGCGACCGCGGCCGGCCAGGGCACCTCGTTCAAGATGATCCTGCCGCTGACGACGGCGGTGACGCAGGTCGTGATGCTGCGCTGTGGCGACACCAACGTCGCGGTGCCGTCGACGCTGGTCGAGGTGGTGCGCCGCGCCGCGCCGGCCGAGATCGATGCCGCCTACGCGAGCGGCTCGTACACGGTGGGCGACCGGCCGCTGCAATTCTTCTGGCTCGGCGCGCTGCTTCAGATCAGCGCGCGGCCGGCCGACAGCCAGGCGCGCACCCGCGCGGTGGTCGTGATCCGCAGCGCGCAGCAGCGCATCGCGCTGCACGTCGACGACGTGCTGGGCAACCAGGAAGTCGTGGTCAAGAACCTCGGGCCGCAGCTGTCGCGGCTGCCGGGCCTGGCGGGCATCACGCTGCTGGCATCGGGCGCGGTCGCGCTGATCTACAACCCGGTCGCGCTGGCCACGCTGTACGGCGAGGCCGCGCGCGAAGCCACGCACGCGGCGCTGAGCGCACCGGCGGCGCAGGGCGCGGTGCCGGTCGCGGCCGAGCCCGAAGTGCTACGGGTGCCGCTGGTGATGGTGGTCGACGATTCGCTGACGGTGCGCCGCGTGACCCAGCGCCTGCTGCTGCGCGAGGGCTACCGGGTCGTGCTCGCGAAGGACGGCCTGGACGCGCTCGAGCGGCTGGCCGAAGGCGTGCCGGCGATCGTGCTGTCGGACATCGAGATGCCGCGCATGGACGGCTTCGACCTGGTGCGCAACATGCGCGCCGACGCGCGGCTGCGCGAACTGCCGGTGATCATGATCACCTCGCGCATCGCGCAGAAGCACCGCGACTACGCGGCCGAACTCGGCGTCGACCACTACCTCGGCAAGCCGTATTCCGAGGAAGACCTGCTGGCGCTGATCGCGCGCTACACGCGCAACCGCGTCGCCGTCTAGCTCGCCGACTTGACCACGCCGAAGCGCGCCAGCGTGCGCTGGCGCGCTTCGGCGTGGTCGACGATCGGCGGCGGGTAGTCGCGGCCCAGCGTCACGCCCGCGGCCTGCAAGTCCAGCGGCCGCGCCAGCCACGGCGCGTGGATCAGCGTGTCGGGCAGCTTCGCGAGCTGCGGCAGGTAGCGTCGGATGAATGTTCCCTGCGGATCGAACTTGCGGCTCTGCGTGACCGGGTTGAAGATGCGGAACCAGGGCTGCGCGTCGCAGCCGGTCGAAGCCGCCCACTGCCAGCCGCCGTTGTTGGCCGCGAGGTCGAAGTCGTT
>JANXZN010000295.1 GCA_025355545.1 Rhizobacter sp. | reverse complement strand
CTGCGATGGCCTGCGCCGGCGGCGCGACAGGCTGCGTCGGCAGCAGACGGGCCGGCGCGTGCCGGCTCGCCCGCGCCGCGCTTACGGGATGAAGTTCAGCGTCTCGGGCAGCGGCGGCACGATCGGCATCTCGAAGAACGGGCCGGCGCCGTCCGGGTCGATCGTGACCGTGCCGAAGGACTGGAAGAACACCGCGATCTGCGTCTGCGCCGCGACCGCGAACGGCGCGGCCGCCGCATTGCCGATATTGGTCAGGAAGGTGTGCGGGTTTTTCGGGATCGCGCCACCGGTGGCCGCGAAGCTCAGGTCATTGCGGTAGAGCATCGCGCGGTCGGCCAGGTCGCCGGCCCGGATGATCGCCGTCGTCGTCGGGTTCGGCACCGTGCCGTCACCTTTGGCGAACTGCAGGATCACCGGCTTCGGCGCATTTCCGGCGTAGGGCTGCTTGCGGATCGCCGCGGCGTACGACACCGGGTTGCCCGACTGCTGCACCCACTCGTTGCGATCGAACACCACCTGGATCGCGCTCGCGCCCGGCACGTCGATGACCAGCGGCGGCAGGTTGCGCAGCGGGATGCTCTCGTTGAACGCGAGGTTGAACGGAAACGGCACGCCCGGCGTCGGCGGCAAGTTCAACAGTTGCGGCTGGCGGCTGGCCAGCGCGATCGCGCTGAGCACGCGGAAGCCGCCGAGCCGCGTGACCTCGGTGATCGAACCGCCCGGCACGTTCGGCACGCCGGCCTTGATCGCGCCCTCGACGCCGAGCAGCATGGTGCCGTAGATGCCGCCGAACGACTGGCCGGTGTAGTAGATGCGGTTCGCGTCGAGGTCGGCGACGTTGTCGCCGTCGACATCGACGCCGACCTGGATCTGGCGCACCAGCTGCATCAGGTCGGCGACGGTCTGGCGCAGGCCGTCGCGGCTCGAGACGATCGTCAGCGCCCCGACCGCGCCGACGCCTTCGGTCGAGTCGATCGAGCCGTTGCCGTCCTGGTCGATGCCGCGGCCGCCCGAGGGCACGACCACCGTCGGCATGCCATTGTTGCGCAGCACGTTCAGCGTGCCCTGCGCGCCGCCGCCGTGGCCGACGACGCTGATCGCGATCGTCGCGATGCCGTAGTGAGCGAAGGTTGACACCACGGGCCACGGCTTGTCGTACATGCTGTCGCCGAAGCCGTGGCCGAAGATCGCCACCGGCCAGCCGCCGGCCGGCTTCGCGCCGCTCGGCAGGAACAGCTCGAACACCAGGTCGTTGCTGCCCTGCGGCACCGGCTGGCCGGTCAGCGTGCCGGTGGTCGGGATGACCCTGGCCGCGTTCAGATAGTCAGGCGAGCGAAACTTGCCGAACGCCACGCTGGCCACCGAACCGGGGAACACCTGCAGCGCCGTCGTCGGAACAACCACCGATGTGAACGCCGGCGCCGTGCCCGTCTGCCGCTGCCATTGGATGCCCTGCAGGCTCGCGACCGGGAACACCGCGCGCGCCGCTCCACCGTTGCCGATCATGAAGTTCGCCGGCGCGGGGGTCGCGGCCTGGATCTGCGCCCGGATCTTCAGCAGGTCGGCGCTGATGCTCTGCGTCGTGAACAGGCTCAGCGCGACGACGTGCTGGCGCGTCACGCCGGGCGCGTTCGCGGCGTCGATCAGCGCCTTGCGGTAGTCGGCGAGCGCACGGTCCTTGGTCTGGCCGTAGTTCAGGTCGTGGCGGAAGCGGCCGAAGTCGCCGGCCTCGACCGCATCGCCCGCGCTGTCGCGCACGCCGTCGGTGACGACCAGCACGTAGCGTGCGTGCTCGGCGAGCAACTCGTCGGATTCGAACACCAGCGTCTTCGCCCCGCTGTGCCACGCCACCTGGTTGATGCCGACCTTGTGGCCCGCGCCCGCGCCGCTCAGCGTGTCGCCGAGGTTGACGAGGTAGACGGTGTTGCTGTTGACGGTAGCCAGGTCGATCGCGCCGCTGAACGGCACCGCGATGCGCGGCTGGGTGTTGAAGCCGTCGAGCGTGTTGATCACGGCGACGTCGGCGCAGTCGGACGGGCGCGCGCCGCAGTCCGGCAGCGGCAGGCTGACGCGCTTGCCGGTGTTGTTGCTCCAGTCGGGCTGGGTGAAGCGGTCGCTCGGAAACGGGCTGCCGTTCGGGTTCGAGACATCGAAGCGCACGCTGACGCCGGCGGCCAGCGCGAGCGCCGGCGCGGCGAGTAGCGCGGCGAGCGCGGCCCGGCGCGGCACGCCGGTGCCACGAAATGCGGACGCGCGGCGCGTCGGCGCCGTGAGGGGGCGGGTGAGCATGCGAATGTCTCCTGTGGTTTGTCGGGGCGACGCGATCGATCGCCGCGCGCCGGTCATGGGCCGGCCAGGCTCTCCTTATATCGCCGCGCGGGGCACCGCGCGTTAGGGATAGTCCGGCCCGCGGATGAGGGGCCGGTGTCGCGCTACGGCGCGATGCCCTCGACCTGGATCAGCAACCGCACCCGGTCGGAGACGAAGGGCAGGCTGTGCGTGATGCCGAAGCTGCTGCGGATCAGCTCGCCCTCGAAATCGCCGCCGCAGACGGTGCGGCGGAACAGCGGGTTCAGCGCGCAGTTCCAGCGCAGCGCGCGCAGGCTCAGCGGCTGGCTGATGCCGCGCAACGTGAATTCGCCGCGCACCTCGCGCGGCACCTCGGCCTCGAAGCGCGCGCCGCGCGCGGTGAAGTAGGCCTGCGGGTGAGCGGCCACGTCGAGCATCTCGCGGCCCTTCAGCTGCGCGTCGAGCAGCGGCACGCCGCTGCTGACCGACGCGGTGGCTATCGTGATGCTGAGGTCCAGGCGCTGCGCCTTCGCATCGAACTGGACCACGCCGCCGGCCTTGTCAAAGCGCCCGCGGATCGTCGAGGTGCCCATGTGCACAAGCTCCCAGTGCACCGAGGTGTGAGTCGGGTCGAGCGTCCAGGTCGGCGCCGCGTCGGGCGCCGAGGCCGGCTGCGCAACCGCCGACGGCTGCGCGACCGGTGCGGGCTGCGCCGTGGCCGCCAGCGCGGCCGCGCCCAGCGCCAGGCCGATCAGGCCGCGCGTCGCTGGCCGCCGGCGCGCCATTCGGTCATCAGTGCCGCCCATTTCGGGCGCGCCGCCGCGAGATGCCGGTCCTTCACGTGGCCGTAGCCGCGGATCTCTTCGGGGATGCGCGCGATCTCGGCCGCGAGCGCCAGGTTGCCGGCGTTCAGCGACGCGAGCAGCTCGTCGACCGCCGCCTTGTACTCGATGATCAGCGCGCGCTCGGTCTTGCGCTCGTCGGTGCGGCCGAACACGTCGAACGCGGTGCCGCGCAGGCCCTTCAGCTTCGCGAGCCACTTGAAGCCGGTCAGCATGGTCGGGCCGAACTTGGACTTCTGCAGCTCGCCCTTGTCGTTCTTCTTCGCAGTCAGCGGCGGCGCGAGGTGGTAGTTGAGCTTGTAGTCGCCCTCGAACTGCGCCGCGATCTTCGCGAGGAAGGCCGGGTCGCTGTGCAGGCGTGCGACTTCGTACTCGTCCTTGTAGGCCATCAGCTTGAACAGGTAGCGGGCGACGGCCTCGGTCAGCTTCTTGCTATTCAGCGGCGTCTCGGCGGCACGCACCTTCTCGACAAAGCGCTTGTACTGCGCGGCATACGCGGCGTTCTGGTAGCCGGTCAGGAACTCGACGCGCTGCGCGATCATGTCGTCCAGATTCACGGTCTTCCTGATGAACTCGATCACTCGAGCGGGCTTCAGCAGCGCCTGTACGGCCGCGGGGTCGTGCGCCGCGCGCCGGCCCCATTCGAACGCGAGCCTGTTGTTCTCGACCTGCACGTTGTTCAGCTCGATCGCGCGCAGCATCGCCGCCAGACTCAGCGGCACCTTGCCCTTCTGCCAGGCGAAGCCGAGCATCAGCGGATTCGTGTAAAGCGAATCGCCGACCAGCTGCACCGCAAGTGCATCGGCGTCGAGCATGCCGACGTTTGCCGCGCCGGCCGCGGTCAGCACCGCGGCGTCGCAGTTGGCGGCCGGGAACTGCCAGTCCGGGTTGCTCACGAAGGCCGCGGTCGGCGCGCCGTGGGTGTTCATCGCGACGAAGGTGCGGCCCTCGCGCATCACGGCCAGGGTGCTCTTGCTGGCGGTGACGATCGGGTCGCAACCGATCACCAGATCGGCCTCGGCGGTGCCGACCTTGGTGGTCAGGATTACCTCGGTGCGGTTGGCGATCTGGATGTGGCTCCAGGTCGCGCCGCCCTTCTGTGCCAGGCCGGCCGAGTCCTGCGTGACGATGCCCTTGCCTTCGAGGTGTGCGGCCATGCCCAGCAGCTGGCCGATCGTGATCACGCCGGTGCCGCCGACGCCGGCGACGACGATGCCCCACGGCGCTTCGGCCAGCGGCAGCGCGGGCTCGGGCAACGGCGGCAACGTGAACGGGTTCGGCTGCGCCTTTTTGTCACCTCCGTCCTTCTTCTTGCCCGCAAGCTGGCCGCCTTCGACCGTGATGAAGCTCGGGCAGAAGCCCTTCACGCAGGAGTAGTCCTTGTTGCAGCTGTTCTGGTTGATGCGGCGCTTGCGGCCGAACTCGGTCTCGACCGGTTCGACGGAAAGGCAGTTCGATTGCACCGAGCAATCGCCGCAGCCTTCGCAGACCAGCTCGTTGATGACGACGCGCCTGGCCGGGTCGACCATCGTGCCGCGCTTGCGGCGGCGGCGCTTTTCGGTCGCGCAGGTCTGGTCGTAGACGATGACCGTGCAGCCCTTGATTTCGCGCAGCTGCTTCTGGACCGCGTCGAGCTCGTCGCGGTGGTGCACCGTCACGCCCTTCGGGAGGCGCGACGCGATCCCGCTCGCTTCGTACTTCTCGGGTTCGTCGCTGACGACGACGATCTTCACCGCGCCTTCGGCATCGAGCTCGCGGGTCATCTCGGGCACCTTCAGGGTGCCGTCGACGGGCTGGCCGCCGGTCATCGCGACCGCGTCGTTGAACAGGATCTTGTAGGTGATGTTCACGCCGGCCGCGATGCTCTGGCGCACCGCGAGCAGGCCCGAGTGGTAGTAGGTGCCGTCGCCGAGGTTGGCGAACACGTGCTGGTCGGTCGTGAACGCGGCCTGGCCGACCCACGAGACGCCTTCGCCGCCCATCTGGCTGAAGGTGACGGTGCTGCGGTCCATCCACACCGCCATGTAGTGGCAGCCGATGCCGGCGACCGCGCGCGAGCCTTCGGGCACGCGCGTGCTGGTGTTGTGCGGGCAGCCGCTGCAGAAGAAGGGTGTGCGCTCGCCGGTGTCGACCGTCTGCACGATCATCGAGCGTTCCTTGGCCTCGATCAGCGCGATGCGTGCGTCCATGCGCGCGACGGTGTCGGCGTCTACCCCCGATCCTGCACCGAGCTTCTTCAGGCGCTTGGCGATCGCCCGCGCGATGATCGCCGGCGTCAGGTCGGCCGGCGCGCGCAGCAGCCAGTTCTTGCCCGGGTTCGGCTGGCTCCATTCGCCGCCGCCACCGAAGGGCGTTGTCATCGCATCGCCGTCGGCCTCCTCGAACTTGCCGAGCACGTTCGGCCGCACGTCGGCGCGCCAGTTGTAGAGCTCCTCCTTCAGCTGGTACTCGATGACCTGGCGCTTCTCCTCGACGACGAGAATCTCCTGCAGGCCCTGCGCGAACTCGCGCGTGATCGTCGCCTCGAGCGGCCACACCACGTTGACCTTGTGCAGCCGGATGCCGAGCCGTCGGCACTCGTCGTCGGGGAGGCCGAGGTCGTGCAGCGCCTGACGCGTGTCGTTGTAGGCCTTGCCGCTGGCGATGATGCCGAAGCGGTCCGCCGTTCCCCCATTCCGGCCCTCGATCACGTTGTGGTTGAGCTTGTTGGCGCGCACATAGGCCAGCGCCGCGTACCACTTGTGGTCCATCAGCCGCGCTTCCTGCTCGAGCGGCGCGTCGGGCCAGCGGATGTGCAGGCCGCCTTCGGGCATCTGGAAGTCGGTCGGGATCACGATGTCGACCCGGTCCGGGTCGACGAACACGCTGCTGGTCGATTCGACGATCTCCTGGATCGTCTTCATGCCCGACCAGACGCCGGCGAAACGGCTCATCGCAAACGCGTGCAGGCCCATGTCGAGGATGTCCTGCACGCTGCTCGGGAAGAACACCGGCAGCCCGCAGGCCTTGAAGATGTGGTCGCTCTGGTGCGCCGCGGTGCTGCTCTTCGCGATGTGGTCGTCGCCGGCGAGCGCGATCACGCCGCCGTGTTTGCTGGTGCCGGCCATGTTGGCGTGCTTGAACACGTCGGAGCAGCGGTCCACCCCCGGGCCCTTGCCGTACCAGATGCCGAACACGCCGTCGAACTTGTTGCTCTGCGGATAGAGATCGAGCTGCTGCGAGCCCCACACGGCGGTGGCCGCGAGTTCTTCGTTGACACCCGGCGTGAACACGATGTTCTGCGCCGCGAGGTGCTTCTTCGCCTGCCACAGCGCCTGGTCGTAGCCGCCCAGCGGCGAGCCGCGGTAGCCGCTGATGAAGCCCGCGGTGTTCAGGCCGGCAAACGCATCGCGCTTCTTCTGCAGCATCGGCAGCCGCACCAGCGCCTGCACGCCGCTCATCAGCGCGCGGCCGTTCTCGAGTGCGTACTTGTCGTCGAGCGACACGGTCTCGATTGCCTTGCGGATCGACTCGGGCAGCGGTGCATTCATCTTGTCGATACTCCAGGATTCGGCGGGTCTTCGAGGCGCGCGCCGCCGCTCGAATGCCGCGGCGCGCAATCCGCAGAGTTTAGGGAATCGGCCGCGTGATGTCATTTCTAACTTTGTCCGGATACCGGCTCGAGGAGCAGGGCTTCATCACCGGCTACCGGGCCGAGATCGACCGCCGCAAGATCGGGCTGGGCGTGCTCGCCTTCGTGCGCATCGACGCCGACCGCAACACCGCCGCGCCGACGCGC
>JANXZN010000280.1 GCA_025355545.1 Rhizobacter sp. | reverse complement strand
GTTACCGCGCGCCGCCGCGGCCTTAAGGGAAGCCGGTAAAATAGGTGGCTCTGCGCCGCTCGCGCTCGTTTCGCGCCTCACCCTTACCCGCCGATGCTCACCTTTCAGCAGGTCATCCTCAAGCTCCAAGACTACTGGGATCGCCAGGGTTGCGCTCTGCTCCAGCCCTACGACATGGAAGTCGGCGCGGGCACCAGCCACACCGCGACCTTCCTCCGCGCGATCGGCCCCGAGCCATGGAAGGCGGCCTACGTGCAGCCCAGCCGCCGGCCGAAGGACGGCCGCTACGGCGAGAACCCGAACCGTCTGCAGCACTACTACCAGTACCAGGTCGTGCTCAAGCCCGCGCCGGCCGACATCCTCGAGCTCTACCTCGGCTCGCTCGAAGCGCTCGGCTTCGACCTGAAGGCCAACGACATCCGCTTCGTCGAGGACGACTGGGAGAACCCCACGCTCGGCTGCTGGGGCCTGGGCTGGGAGGTCTGGCTCAACGGCATGGAGGTGACGCAGTTCACCTACTTCCAGCAGGTCGGCGGCATCGACTGCAAGCCGATCACCGGCGAGATCACGTACGGGCTGGAGCGCCTCGCGATGTACCTGCAGGGTGTCGACAACGTCTACAACCTGACCTGGACCGACGGCCTGACCTACGGCGACGTCTACAAGCAGAACGAGGTCGAGCAGAGCACCTACAACTTCGAGCACAGCGATGTCGAGTTCCTGCTGACCGCGTTCGGCGCGCACGAGAGGCAGTCGAAGCATTTGATGGAACAGCAGCTCGCGCTGCCGGCCTACGAACAGCTGCTGAAGGCCGGCCACAGCTTCAACCTGCTGGATGCGCGCGGCGCGATCAGCGTGACCGAGCGCGCCGCGTACATCCACCGCATCCGCAACCTCGCGAAGGCGGTCGCGCAGAGCTACCTCGACAGCCGCGCGCGCCTTGGCTTCCCGATGGCGCCGAAGGCCTGGGCCGACGAAGTGACGGCGCAGCTCGCCCTGAAGAAGGCGGCCTGAGCCATGACCCAAGAAATCACGACGAAGAACCTGCTGGTCGAACTGTTCGTCGAGGAACTGCCGCCGAAGGCGCTGCTGAAACTGGGTGAGGCATTTGCGAGCGGCCTGGCCGAGGCCTTGAAGGCGCAAGGCCTGGCGAGCGAAGCGTCGATCACGACGCCGTTCGCGTCGCCGCGCCGGCTCGCCGCCCACATCACCGCGGTGCGTGCGCAGGCGGCCGACAGGGTGGTGTCGCAGAAGCTGATGCCGGTCAGCGTCGGGCTGAACGCGGAAGGTGCGGCGACCCCGGCGCTCTTGAAGAAGCTCGCCAGTGTCGGCGCCGATGCGTCGATCGTGCCGCAGCTGAAACGCCAGCCGGACGGCAAGGCCGAGGCGCTGTTCTTCGACAGCGTGGTGAGCGGGGCGACACTGGCCGATGGCTTGCAGAAGGCGTTGGCCGACGCGCTCGCGAAGCTGCCGATCCCGAAGGCCATGCAGTACCAGCTCGCCGACGGCTGGACCAGCGTGCACTTCGTGCGGCCGGCGCACGGGCTGGTCGCGCTGCACGGCGAGGCGGTCGTGCCGGTGACTGCGCTCGGCCTCGCCGCCGGCCGCACGACGCATGGCCACCGCTTCGAGGCCGCGGTCGACCCGATCGAACTGCAGCACGCCGACCACTATGCCGAGGCGCTCGAATCGCAGGGCGCGGTGATCGCCAGCTTCGATGCGCGCCGGGCCGAGATCGCGCGCCAGTTGCAGGCGGCCGCGGCGACGCAGGGCCTGACGCCGATCGACGACCCGGCCCTGCTCGACGAAGTCACCGCGCTGGTCGAGCGGCCGAATGTGCTTGTCTGCAAGTTCGAGCAAGCGTTCCTCGCGGTGCCGCCCGAATGCCTGATCCTGACGATGAAGGCGAACCAGAAGTACTTCCCGCTGCTCGACGCGGCGGGCCGGCTGACGAACCGCTTCCTGATCGTCAGCAACGTCCGCCCGGCCGATGCGAGCCGCGTGATCGAGGGCAACGAGCGCGTCGTGCGGCCGCGCCTGGCGGATGCGAAGTTCTTCTTCGACCAGGACCGCAGGCGCACGCTCGAATCGCGCGTCGCCGGCCTCGACAAGGTCGTCTACCACGGCAAGCTCGGCACCCAGGGCGAACGCACGGCGCGCGTGCGCGCGATCGCACAGGCAATCGGCACGCGGCTGCGCGGCGCCGAGCTCGCGGCGCAGGCCGACCGCGCCGCCCTGCTCGCGAAGGCCGATCTCGTGACCGACATGGTCGGCGAGTTCCCCGAGCTGCAGGGCACGATGGGCGGCTACTACGCGCGCCACGACGGCGAGAACGAGGCCATCGCGATCGCGATCGAAGACCACTACAAGCCGCGCTTCGCCGGCGACGCGTTGCCGCGCAATGAAGTGGGCATCGTGGTCGCGCTGGCCGACAAGCTCGAGACGCTGGTCGGCTTGTTCGGCATCGGAGCGCTGCCGACCGGCGACAAGGATCCGTTCGCGCTGCGCCGCCACGCGCTCGGCGTGATCCGGATGCTGGTCGAGCGCGACCTGGCGCTGCCGCTCGACGCGCTCATCGGGATCGCCGCCAGCGCGGTGGGCCTGCTGCTGACCGAGCCGCGCGCGACTGCGCAGCTGACCGACTTCTTCTACGAGCGCCTGGCCGGCAGCCTGCGCGAGCAGCGCTACAGCGCGCAGGAGGTCGACGCGGTGCTGTCGCTGCGGCCGGCCCGGCTCGCCGATGTGGCGGCGCGGCTCGCGGCGGTTCGCGCGTTCGCGGCGTTACCCGAGGCGGCGTCGCTGGCCGCGGCGAACAAGCGCGTCGGCAACATCCTGAAGAAGGTCGACGGTGCGGTGGCCGCGCGCGTCGACAAGGGTCTGCTGAAGGAACCCGCGGAAGCCGCGCTGAACGACGCGCTCGCGCTCGCGAGGCCGCAGGCCGACGCCGCGTTCGAGCGCGGCGACTATGCGGGCTCGCTGCACGCACTGGCCGCGTTGCGGGCGCCGGTCGACGCGTTTTTCGACGGCGTGATGGTGAACGCCGCCGACGCCGCCCTGCGCGCAAACCGCCTCGGGCTGCTCGCGACGCTGCACGCGGCGATGAACCGCGTCGCGGACTTGTCGAAGCTGGCAGCCTGAAATGAAACGCCCGATCGAATATCTCGCGGCCCGTCGGGAGAATCGGCACATGCTGCGCTTGTCTGTTCCCGGCCCGATGCTGCCGATCGTGTTGCGCGTCGGCGCGTGCCAAGGCTGCCGGGTGGCCGATTCCGCTCATGCCCGGGGACAGTGCCCCGGGCGTTCGCCAGGCACAAACAGTCCACTGGACTGTTTGTGTCCGGGCTCACTCCCCCGGGCCGGGCTGCGCCCGACCCTCCTCCTTGACTTCGCGGCGTCGGCCACCCGACATCCTTGGCCTCCAGCATCGGCGATGTGCGGGCGTCGGGCCGCGCCGACGCTGCCGGATCAGGACGGTGGGGCGCTCTGCGCAGCGAAGTCAAGGAGGAGGTGTCGGCCACAGGCCGGCGCCGGG
>JANXZN010000279.1 GCA_025355545.1 Rhizobacter sp. | reverse complement strand
CCCCCCCCCCCCCCAGCTCGAAGTGGCCATCGAGCACGCCGCGAAGGTCAACAACCTGAATCTCGAGCCCTTCGTCGGGCGCAGGGTCGCAGGTGACATTCTCGCGAGCGTCGAGAGGGGTTGTCTAGAACACCACCATACTCAACCTCCGCCGATAGCCATCGACCACCGGGTCCGATACCGGCACCGTCGACCGTCCGGCGAGTTCGAGCGTGCCCTTGCGCGGCGGGGCATCGTCGGTCGGTGCGGCCGGCCGGCTCATCACTTCCAGAATGGCGACAAAGGTCTTGCGCGCGAGGCCCTCCTGCCAGGCCTTGTCGCGCATCAGTATCTCGAGCAACTCGTCCATCGCCTGGGCGAAGCGCTGGGCGGCGAAGTGGTGCTGCGCGAGCGCGAAGCGCGCCGCGAAGTCGCGCTTGTCGGCCGCTAGCGCGGCCTGTAGCTGGTCGGGCGTGCGCCCACTGGCTGCTTGCTCGCAGGCGGCGAGCCAGTGGCCGCAGGCTGCGATGCGCGCATCCTGCACGATCTTCGACGCCACCGGTTCGTAGGCGCGCCGTGCCTCGTCGATGTGCCCGGCGCCGAGCAGCGCACGCAGGTAGTCGTAGCGTGCGGCGTCGTTGCCCGGGTTGATGGCGACGGCCTCCTGCAACTTCTCGAGCGCCGCGTCGACGTCGCCTTCGGCGATCAGCGACTCGGCCTGCGCCACCTCCACTTCGGCGGCGGTCTCGGCCGCGCTCGGCAAATGCTTGTCGAGGAACGCGCGCACCTGCGCCTCCGGCAGCGCCCCGACGAAGCCGTCGACCGGCTGACCGCCCTTGAACAGCACGCAGAACGGAATGCTGCGCACGCCGAACATCTGCGACAACTGGCCGGCGATCTCGGCTTGCTCGTCGGAATTGAGCTTGGCCAGCGTGAAGCGGCCTTCGTAGTCGGTTTCGAGTTTCTCGAGCAACGGCCCGAGCGCCTTGCACGGGCCGCACCACGGCGCCCAGATGTCGAGCAGCACGGGCTGCTGCATCGACGCGGTGATCAGGTCGGCTTCGAAGTTCTGCAGTGAGATGTCTTGCATGGTCGGCGTTTCCGGCGGCGGGTCGGGCCCAGGGAGATGGCGCCGCGCCGCCTACAATTCAAGTTTATCAGCCCCTGGAGCGAGCCTTGAGCAGCGCCCCCGTGGTGGTCGGCGTGGTGATGGGTTCCAGCAGCGACTGGGACACCCTGCGCGCCGCCACCGAGATTCTCGCCGAGTTCGGCGTCCCGCACGAAGCCCGCGTCGTCTCGGCTCACCGCATGCCGGACGAGATGTTCGCGTATGCCCAGGAAGCCGCGGCGCGTGGCCTGAAGGCGATCATCGCCGGTGCGGGCGGCGCGGCGCACCTGCCCGGCATGCTGGCCGCGAAGACGACCGTGCCGGTGCTCGGGGTGCCGGTCGCCACCCGGCACCTGCAGGGCGTGGATTCGCTGCATTCGATCGTGCAGATGCCTCGGGGCATCCCGGTCGCGACCTTCGCGATCGGCGTCGCCGGCGCAGCCAATGCGGCCTTGTTCGCGGTCGCGATGCTGGCCAACGACGACCCGGCGCTGCGCGCGAAGCTCGACGCGTTTCGCGCCCGCCAGACCGAGGCCGCACGCGCGATGACGGCCGATCTGAAATGACCCCGTTCATCGCGCCCGGCGCGACGCTCGGCGATGGGCCACAAGCGACTCCGTTCATCGCGCCCGGCGCGACGCTCGGCGTCGTGGGCGGCGGCCAGCTCGCGCGCATGTTCGTGCACGCCGCGCAGCAGATGGGCTACGCGACCGCGGTGCTCGACGCCGACCCGGCCAGCCCGGCCGGGCTGATCGCCCATCATCACATCCGCTGCGACTACCTCGATCCGCAAGGCCTCGCGCAGCTCGCCGACCTGAGCGCCGCGGTGACGACCGAATTCGAGAACGTGCCGGCGCGCGCGCTCGCGCTGCTGGCGCAGCGCCGGCCGGTCGCGCCCGGCGCCGCGGCCGTCGCGATCTGCCAGGACCGTGCCGCCGAGAAGGCGCACTTCGAGCGCAGCGCGGTCCCCTGTGCGCCGCACGCGGTGATCGAATCGGCCGGCCAGCTCGCGGCGGTTCGTGAGGATCTGCTGCCCGGCATCCTCAAGACCGCGCGCCTCGGCTACGACGGCAAGGGCCAGCGGCGGGTCGCGACCCGGGCCGAGCTCGCGTCCGCCTGGGCCGCGCTCGGCAGCGTCGGCTGCGTGCTCGAGAAGCTGCTGCCGCTGGCGCACGAGATCAGCGTGATCGTCACGCGCGATGCCGACGGCCAGATCGTCCACCTGCCGGTGCAGCAGAACCTGCACCGCGGCGGGGTGCTCGCCGTCACGCAGGTGCCGGCACCCGACGTGGCCGCCGCGCTGCAGCAGCGTGCGGTCGACAGCGCCAGCCGCATCGCCGCGGGGCTCGGCTACGTCGGCGTGCTGTGCGTCGAGTTCTTCGTGCTGCAAGACGGTTCGCTCGTCGCCAACGAGATGGCGCCGCGCCCGCACAACTCGGGCCACTACAGCATCGACGCCTGCGACGTCTCGCAGTTCGATCTGCAGGTGCGGGCCATGACCGGCGCGCCGCTGTGCGCGCCGCGCCTGCATTCCCCTTGCGTGATGCTGAACCTGCTCGGCGACCTGTGGTTCGACGCGAGCGGCGCTGCGCGCGCCGGCGGCCCCGACTGGGCCGCCGTGCTCGCGCTGCCGGGCGCGCATCTGCATCTGTACGGCAAGGCGCAGCCGCGCGCTGGCCGCAAGATGGGGCACCTGACGGTCACCGCCGCGAGCGCGGCGAAGGCCGTCACGGTGGTGCGCGAGGCCGCGGCGCGGCTCGGCCTCGAAGGCTGGTAGCGATGCGGCTCGACGGGTCCGACAGTGCGGCCATCGAACAGGCGGCCGAACGGCTCGCTGCGGGCGAACTCGTCGCCTTCCCGACCGAGACCGTCTACGGCCTGGGTGCGCGCGCCGACGCCGCCGCTGCGGTCGCGCAGATCTTCGCCGCCAAGGGCCGGCCCGCGGACCACCCGCTGATCGTGCACGTCGCCGAGCCGGCGCAGATCGTGCGGTTCGCCGCCGAGGTGCCGGCGTTGGCGCAGCGCCTGATCGACGCGTTCTGGCCCGGGCCGCTGACCGTGATCCTGCGTCGCCGGCCCGAGATGGCGGCGGCCGCGGCCGGTGGCCAGGCCAGCATCGGCCTGCGCTGCCCGTCGCACCCGGTCGCGCAGGCCCTGCTGGCTGCAGCGCAGCGGCGCGGCGTGCCGGGGGTGGCCGCGCCTAGCGCGAACCGCTTCGGCCGCGTCAGCCCGACCACCGCCGCGCACGTGATCGACGAGTTCGGCGACGCGCTCGCGGTGCTCGACGGCGGCGCCTGCGAGGTCGGCATCGAATCGAGCATCGTCGACTGCTCGCGCGGCCGGCCGGTGCTGCTGCGCCCCGGGGTGCTGACGCGCGCACGTATCGAGGCGGCGGCCGGCGCGCCGCTGCAGGAGCCGGATGCCGACGCGCCACGCGCGCCCGGCACGCTGGCGGCGCACTACGCCCCGAACGCGCGCGTGTGCCTGATGCCGGCGCCGCTGCTTCACACGGCTTTGCAAGTGCTGGGCGATGAGGCGCCGACGCTGGCGGTATATTCTCGCGGCTTGCCGCCCGTGGCTGCCCGGGGCATTCGGCACCGGCGCATGCCGGCGCTGCCGGCGCAGGTGGCACACGAGTTGTTTTCGGTGTTGCGCGAGCTCGATGCCGAGGGCGTGCAACTGATCTGGGTCGAGGAGCCGCCACCCGAGCCCGAATGGGACGGGGTACGCGACCGACTGGCGCGCGCTGCCGCCGCCTGACCCGCCTTTCCCCCACGCTGCTGACCGCCGCTGATCTTTCGGAGCCCTGAATGAAGTTGAATGTGAATGGATTCGCCCGCGCCGCCCTGCTCGCTGCAGTGGCCTTGCTGGCATCGTGCGGCGGCGGCGGGCAGGTGCAGACCTTCCATGCGACCCGGGTGATCGCGTTCGGCGACGAATTCAGCGTCATCAACGCCAACGGCAGCAAGTACACCGTCAACGCGCTGCTCTCGGGCAGCTCGACGCTGCTCGATTGCGCTGCGAACCCGATCTGGGTCCAGACGCTCGCCGCCACCTACGGCCTGGTGTTCCCGCAATGCCCGGGTACCACCCCGGACCCGGTCAGCCGGATCTACGCCACCAACGGCGCGATGGTCGCCGACATCTCGGGTCAGGTCGATCAGCAGCTCAACATCGGCGGCGGCTTTGCCAACGGCGACCTGGTCACGGTGTTCGCCGGCGCCAACGATGTCGTCGCGCAATTCCAGCAGTACCCGGCGGTCGGCGAGGACCAACTGGCCGCGAACCTGAGCGTCGCCGCGGCGGCGCTGGCCGATCAGGTCAACCGCCTGGCCGGCTACGGCGCCAAGGTGCTGATCGTGACGATCCCCGACATGGGCCTGACGCCGTTCGCCGGCGACCGCTCGGTCGGCTCGACCGACGGCAACCCGGCGCTGCTGTCGCGCCTGTCCACGAGGTTCAACGACGTGCTGCTCTCGAACCTGCTCAACGACGGTCACAAGATCGGCCTGGTGCAACTCGACCAATACCTGAAGTCGGTCGACACCGCGGCGATCAACGGCTTCAGCGGGGCGCCGTTCGGCAACACCACGCGGGTCGCCTGCAGCGTCGCGCTGCCGAATTGCAGCACCAACACGCTGGTGTCGGACGCGGTCGGCGCGACCTGGTTGTGGGCCGACAACCGCCACCTGGCTGCGGGCGGCCAGGTCAGCCTCGGCTCGCTGGCGCAGAGCCGGGCGCAGAACAATCCGTTCTGAGCCACGCCGCGGCCGCGGTTCAGCGGCGCGGCGGCCGGTCCATCAGGCGCAGCTTCATCGTCAGGATGGCGGCAGCCAGTGCCAGCGTCACGCCGTTGGCGACGACGATCGGCCAGGCCTGCAGCAGCACGCCGTAGGCCAGCCACAGCGCGATGCCGAAGCTGAACACGCTGTACATCGCGAGCGAGATGCCGCTCACGTCGCGGGTACGGAAGGTCAGCCAGGCCTGCGGCATGAACGAGGCGGTGGTCAGCGCCGCGGCGGCGTAGCCGAGGGTGTCGATCAGGGTCATTGTGGCGTCGGGTTCGGGCTCGGCGGCGGGGGTTCGAGGGGGGTGACCGGCAAGCTGGCGTCGCTCGCGGCCCACTGCAGCAGCGCGTCGAGGGCCGGGCGCGCGGCATTCGCGTTCGGGTGATTCGCGATCGCGACGACGACATAGCGGCGCCCCGAATTCGCGAGCACGACACCGGCAATGCCCGCGACATCGCGCAGCGAGCCGGTCTTCAGGTGGGCGCGGCCCAGCGTCGCCTGCGAGCGCGCCAGCGTGCCGTCGACGCCGCTGACCGGCAGCGAGCCGATCAGCTCCGGCATCACCGGGCTCGCCCAGGCGGCGAGCAGCAGCTGCGTCAGCAATTGCGCGCTGACGCGCGATGCGCGCGACAGCCCCGAGCCGTTGTCGACCATCAGCGTCGCGGCGACGCTGCCGAAGCGCTGCGCCGCCCACTGGCGCAACACGGCGCGCGCCGCCTCGGGCGTGCCGGCACCGCGCTGGGTCAGGCCCAGGGTCAGAAACAGCTGCTGCGCCATCACGTTGTTGCTGTACTTGTTGATGTCGCGCACCAGTTCGGCCAGCGTCGGCGAGCTCGACTCGAAGCTGGGCGGCGTGCCCGGCGCGAGGCCGGCGCGCACCGTGCCGCGCAGCCGTCCGCCCATCTCTTGCCACAGGCCGCGCAGCGCGCGCTCGTTGTAGCGGGCGGGCTCGGCGTAGGCGACCGGCCAGGCCTGCTCGCCGCAGGCCGCGGCGTAGCCGCCCGCGAAGCGCACGCGCCGCGGGTCGGTGAAATCGGCGCGCAGCGCGCCGCGCCAGTCTTCGCACGGGCCGGTATTCAAGGGCACGCTCGCGTCGTGGCGCACGCCGGCCAGCGGCGGCTCGGCCGCGATCAGCGCGACGCCGCGCGCCGCGTCGGGCGTGATCGTGTAGATCACGGCCCGGTAGTTCAGCAGCAGCGCATCGGCCCCGACGTTGTAGGGCCGCAGCGCCTCGCCGTCGAAGTCGGCCGGGTTCTGCTCGGCCACGACAAAGGCGCTGCGGTCGAGCACGATGTCGCCGCGGATCTCGCGCACACCGAGCTGCCGCACGCGCCGCAGCAACAGCCAGATCCGTTCGAGCACGAGCTTCGGGTCCCCGCTGCCCTTGATCACGAGGTTGCCCTGGAGCACGCCGTCGCGCACGCGGCCCTGCAGCCACACCGGCGTCGACCAGCGCCACGCCGGCCCGAGCAGTTCCAGGCTCGAGAACGTCGTCAGCAGCTTCATCAGCGAGGCCGGGTTGACCGGCTGATCCGGCTGCCAGGCCAGCCGCGGCCGCGTGCTGCCCACCTCCTGCACGATCGCGACCAGCGCGTCGTGCGGCAGCTTCGCGCCGTCCAGGGCCGAGGCGACCGGCGCGGGCAGCGCGTCGGGCGTGGCGTGGGCCGCCGACACCGCGCACAGCAGCGCCAGCACGGCGGTGCGCAGCGCGTGTCGGGCACGATCGAAGGGCATGCGTCGATGATCGCACGAGGCCACGCCGGCTAAACTCGGCGCATGTCCCCGATGCACCCGCAACCGGGTCGCCCCCGCGCAGGATTCGCGGGCTGTCGGCGGCCCGCATGACTCCCACGCTGTTGGCCTTCGACACCGCCACCGAGCAGCTCAGCATCGCGCTGGCGCTGCACGGCGAGGTGTTCGCGCACGAGGCCGCGGGCGGCGCGCAGGCCTCGGCGACGCTGATCCCGGCGATCCTGGCGCTGCTCGCGCAAGCCGGCGTCACGCTGGCCGATCTCGATGCGATCGCGTTCGGGCGCGGCCCCGGCGCGTTCACCGGGCTGCGCACGGCGTGTTCGGTGGCCCAGGGCCTGGCGTTCGGCGCCGCCAAGCCGGTGCTGCCGATCGACAGCCTGCTCGCGGTCGCCGAAGACGCGCGCGGCGACGACGATCGGGTGCAGCGTGTCTGGGTCGCGATGGACGCGCGCATGAACGAGGTCTATGCCGCGCAGTACGCGTTCGCCGACGGCCGCTGGGCCACGCTCGACGCGCCGCTGCTGACCACGCCCGAGCGGCTGAACCGGCGCTGGCAGGCGCAGCCGCCCGACCTGATCGCCGGCAATGCGCTGGCGGCGTTCGGCCCGCAACTCGTCACCGGCGCGGCGCGCCGCGCGCCCCAGGCGCTGCCGCGCGCCGGCGCGATGCTGCCGCTGGCGCGCGCGCTGTGG
>JANXZN010000266.1 GCA_025355545.1 Rhizobacter sp. | reverse complement strand
CGAGCCGCCGAGACCCCAGGCGAGCAGGCTCGCCGCGGCGATCGCGGCTACTGCGGGTATGAACACCGCTACCACGCGATCGACGACGGCCTCGATCGGAGCCTTTCGATCGCGAGCTTCGATCACCCACCGCTCGACCCGGTCCGCGAGCGTCTCGATTCCGCCGGAGGCCACGATCGTCAGCGCGCCGTCGTTCGCCGTCGAGCCCGCGCAGACCGCATCCCCCGGCCCGACCAGGCGCGGCCGCCATTCGCCGGTGAGCGCGGGCTCGCTGACGTCGGCCGCGCCCGCGGCGACCGTGCCGTCGACCGGAATCTCCTCGCCGCCGCGCACCTCGACGCGCTCGCCAGCCAGCACTGCCGAGGGATTTAGCGTGAGCATCACGCCGTCGCGCAGCACGCGCGCCCGGCGGCGGGCGCCATCGACGGTGGGCGCGAGGGCTGCAATGGCCTTGCGACGGGCCTCGGCGTCGAGGTACTGACCCAGCGAGACGAACACCAGCACCATCGTGCCGGAGTCATAGTAGAGGTTGTGCCCACCGCGGAACGTCTCGAGTGCCGATGCGCCGATCGCGGCGAGCGCGCCGACGCCGATCAGCGTCTCGAGCGACAGGCGGCCATGCAGTGCGCCCCGGCCGGCAATCCGCAGCATCGGCACACCGAGCAGCCCGTACACCGCGGCCGAGCAGCCGAGCATGATCCATGAGCCCGTGCGCAGCAGCTCCGGGCCGAGCTCGTCGAGCGACCAGAAATAAAGCAGGCTCTGAAACATCATGACGTTGCCGCTCAAGAGCGCGGCGAGGCCGAGTTTGGCGAGAAACCAGTCGGCGCGCCCGCTCTCGCCTGCCGAGCCGATGACCCGATAGACGAACAGGCAGCCGACGCAACAGAACGGCAGTGTGCGTTCGCCCTCGGCTTCGTAATACGGCCGCGCCGGCAGCGGCAACCGGCAGTGGGCGCAGCTGCTCGCGGTGGCTACCACAGCCATGAAGGCGGGATCCAGCCGAAGGCCGCGACGCCGCGCAGAACGAGCAGCACGCCGACGGCGACGAGCAGCGAGCCCGCCCACGCGCGGCGAATGCCGAGGCGTTTCATCAGCGAGGCCGGCAGCACCGACAGCGCGAAAATCGCGGGCACGGTGCCAAGACCAAACACGAACATCGTCAAGGCACCGGACATGGCGCTGCCTGCGATCGCCGCGCGGCTCGCGGCGGCGTACACGAGCGCGCAGGGAAACGCGCCCTGCAGGCTGCCGAGCAGCAGGGCCGCGACGTAGGGCGGGGCCTTGAAGGTCCTGAGGATCGCACCGCGGATCAGAGTGTTGAAACCGGATTGGTTCAGCAACCGGGTCGGATCGGGGAGCACTCCCATCACCGCAAGGCCGAACAGGGCCGCGCCGAGGCCGGCCGCGACCGCGACGACCCCCGCGAACGCCGGCAGCCCGGCAGCCGAGGCGACGGCGAGCGCCACCTCGCCGAAGACTCCGGCGAAGAGGCCGATGAGGGAGTAGGTCAGGATGCGCCCGGCGTTGAACAGGATGCGCAGCGCCATGTGCAACCGCGGCGAAGCGCCCTGTGGCGCGAGACGCGCACCGCACATGGCGACGTACGGGCCGCACATGGCGACGCAATGAACGCTACCCAGCAAGGACGCGCCAAACAGCAGCAGCAGATCTCCCGACGCCGGGAGCATGTGGGCATGATCGTGCACGGTCAGCGCTGGCGCGAGGGAGGCACGGTTGGCTGACCGTTCTTAAGAACTGTCGGTGGAATCGGTCTTGGGCCAAACCTGATATTTGATTTCCTCGACATCGCGAAACTGGCCGGTGCGGACGGCCCAGAGAAAAATGCACCACGCCGACAGCGAGACGAGGAAGGCGATGAAAAAGAGGTAGAAGGTGACGTCCATCTAAATACCCTCCTGCACCGCCGGCAGGCCCGGGACGTGCAGACTCCAGGTAACGCCGGTAATGCGGTAGAGAACGGAAAACGCGAAGGCAGTCATCAACGGCTGCACGACAATCGCGCCCAGTAGCCTGGCAAAGAGACGATCCGTCGCCTGGCCCGGCGGCAGCAAACCGTATTCCTGCGTGAACCGTACCAGCAACTGCGCAAACATGACGTTGGCGGTACCGTAGGCCAGCCAGCCGAGGACCGCCGCCGCGACCCCGCCCTTCTCGGCCGGCAGACCCAGTCGGATCATGCCCCACGCGACCATCCAGGCAACAACGACCGCGGAATACCGGTTCAGAATCCGGCCGAGCTGCTCCCCATTGCGTGATCGTCCCCCGCCCCACCGCGTCCAGCCCCACCCCGCCAGCCAGACGAACGGCACCAGCAAGGCTGGAATCGCATAGGCCGTGAAGACGAGCTCGACGAGACGGAAGAATCCCTCGGCCACAGTCCTATGTCGCGAACAGGTTCAGCGCGCTGCGAAGCCAGCCGTCGTGGGCACCGGCGGGCCGCCGGTGTCCGTTGCCAGCGACAGCGCGTAGTAAACGAGCGCCCAGCGACGCTTGTCGGCGAACGCTTTCCGGTCCGCGTCGCTCATCTTTTCGAAGGCCGCCGCCGTCGGCAGCGAGGCCACGTAGTCCGCGAGCTCCTTGACCTCCGCCTCGTCGAAGAGGGGCTTGCCGTGGTCAGCCTGCCGCCACGCGTTCAGATCTGGGAACGCGTCTTTCGGATAGAGGATCGTGTCAGCGAACGATGGCATCGGCGTGCCGTTCAAACCGGTATTGAAGGTGCGATACACGTCAGCGGGCGTATCGCCGAACCGGAAGGCGCCGGCCGTGAAGTCGAACGGACGGATCGGAACCTCCCAATCGTCATACAGCGTGGCGGCGGACGGTCCGTCGCCCTTGCCGCCGTTTCCATGGCAGGACCAGCATTGCAGGATGCGGTAGACGAGCTTGCCTTCGCGGATAGTTTCAGCAGGAGCCTCGCGTGCCGAAGGATAGGGCGGCGTCGGAATATCGATCGAGGCAGAGATGTTTTCCGTCTTGAACCGGGGCGACAGGGTCTTGATGTAATCAACCAGATCCCAGCGGTCCTGCGGGGTTAGCAAATGACCGGTCGCCGTGTTGCCCCAGGCAGGCATGATCCGGCCTTTGCCGATGCCGCGCGTGATCGTGCGGAACAGGTCCTCGTCCCGCGGCAGCTCCCCCGATGGGGTCGTGCGGCTCTTGTAGGCCCCGCGCGTGAAGTCGCGCGGCTGCGGAGAGAGAAAATGGTAGGCCTCGTTGAAATTTGTCGAGCTTTGGGTATCGGCCGTCAAGCGCCCGTTGCCGAATTCGCCGTGACAGCCCGAGCACTTGATCTTGAAAATCTCTTTGCCGCGCCGCTCGCGCAGCGCAAGTGGTTCGGTCTGCGGGCCGCGGTTGTTGGTCGGCCACGGGCGCTTGACGGCCGATACCCAAAGCTCGACAAA
>JANXZN010000263.1 GCA_025355545.1 Rhizobacter sp. | reverse complement strand
CACCTCGAAGAATTGCGCGTTTCTCCTGTGAAAACTTCTTCTCTTCCCCCTATACAGGCATTACCATTCGCTCCGCACGGTGCTATGGAGAAATGAGAGTCCACGCGGCTCTCGCCCATCCCGGGCACATCAACAACTCTTGATGGAGAGAATCAACATGGCAACTGCGAAGAAAGCGCCGGCTAAGAATGCGGCAGCGAAGAAGGCCCCGGCCAAGAAGGCGGCCCCGGCGAAGGCGGCGGCTCCGGCCAAGAAGGCCGCTGCGACGAAGGCGCCCGCGAAGAAGGCGGCCCCGGCCAAGAAGCGCACTCCCAACGCCGCCTTCATGAAGGCGATGACCCCGAGCGCCGCGCTCGCTGCGATCATCGGCGCCAAGCCGGTGCCGCGCACCGAGGTGACGAAGAAGGTCTGGGAGTACATCAAGGCCAACAAGCTCCAGGACTCGGCCAAGCGCACGATGATCAACGCCGACGCCAAGCTGAAGGAAATCTTCAAGAAGGCGCAGGTCTCGATGTTCGAGATGACCAAGCTGATCAACGCGCACCTGAGTTGAGCGGGCTTCGTGCAAGGGGAAAAGGCCGGTGCTTGCACCGGCCTTTTTGTTGCTGCGCCGCTTCTTCAGCGCGGGGTCGCGGCCCCGAACAGCGATTGCGCGTTGCCCCACGCGACACGCTGGGCGAGCTTCGGCGGCAGGTCGCCCAGCCATCAGCGACGGGTAGCGCGTCAGCAGCGCGCGCACGCGAGCGCCGCGAGCGCGACGAACCGGCGCATGCCGATCAGCCGCACGCCAGCCGGCGCTGCAGGAAGTCCAGCCGATCCTGGCCCCAGAACAGCTCGCCGTCGACGAGGTAGCTCGGCGCGCCGAACACGCCCGCGTCGATCGCGCGTTGCGAGTCGGTGTCGTAGCGCGTCTGCACCGCCGGCGCCTGCGCATCGGCCAGGCGCTGCGCCGGCAGCCGCAGCGCGCCGAGCGCGGCGGCGAGTTCGCGCGGGTCGGCGATGTCGCGCTCTTCGGCCCAGACCGCGCGCAGCAGCGCGCCGGCCAGCGCCATCGCGGCGTCGCTGCCTTCGTGCGCGTCGACCGCGATGATGAGCCGCGCGGCGGCGTCGCCGACGACCGGGAAGAACTTCGGCTGCAGGTTCAGCGGCAGCGCGAGGTGCTCGGCGAAGCGCCGCAGCTCGACCAGCCGGTAGGCCTGGCGCTGCGGCGCACGCTTGGGCAGCGGCAGGCCGCCGGAGACCGGAAACACCTTGCCGAGGTCGACCGGCCGCACGTTGACGCGCGCGCCGGCGGCTTTCGCGATCGCCGCGAAGCGATCGTGGCCGAGGTAGGTCCAGGGCGACTGGGGCGAGAAGTAGTAGTCGACGACGAGGTTCACGACAGGCTCCGATGCTGTGCCCGAAGTCTAGAGCCGGCGGCGCGACGCGCTCTGGCCGCTTCCATAATCGGTGCCGGGTCCCAGGGTCTTCAACCACCTCCAGGGTGAGCATTCAATGTTCGAAGCCATCGACGCCGCTATCTCCGTTGCCTTGAATGCGGGCGTCGGTTCGAGCCCGGGGTTCGACTCGCTGGTATTTCAGGTCTCTCAGAATCACCTGTTGAAGTGCGCACCGCCGGTGACCGCGGTCTGGTTCCTGTGGTGGACCCGTCAGCAGGCTGCGGATCGGGACCGGCGCCAGGCCGCGCTGCTGATGGTGCTCGCCGCGTGCTTCCTGACGATGGGGATCGTGCGCGCGCTGACGAGGCTGCTGCCGTTCCGGCTGCGGCCGATCTTCGAGACCGAACTGCACCTGGTCAAGGCGGCCGGCATGTGGCTCGGCAATTTCGACCGGGCCAGCTCGATGCCGAGCGACCATGCCGGCCTGTTCTTCGCGTTGGCCGTGGGCCTGTTCATCGTGTCGCGGCCGGTGGGCATCCTCGCGCTGCTGCACGCGGCCCTGATGATCGCCCTGCCGCGCGTCTATCTCGGCTTGCACTACGCCAGCGACGTTCTGGTCGGCGCGGCGATCGGCGCGCTCAGCGCCTGGCTGCTGACGCGCCCGCCGGCGATCGACGCGGCCGGCGCGACGGCGCAGGGCTGGGTCAAGCGCCAGCCGCAGATCGCCTATCCGGTGCTGTTTCTGGTCACGTCGGAGATGGCCGAGATGTTCGAGCCGTTGCGAAACATCGGCGTGTGGCTGCGCGAGATGGCCGCGCGCTAGCCCAAGTTTGTCATTGAGCACAGCGTCACCCAATGGAATCAAGCACTTAGCGCGATTTCCCGCCGCGTATGGCACTACTTTTGTGTAGTGCGACGCAGTGCTTGGACGCTCGATGAGGTCGCGCTAGACGAGCGCGCGATGGGTCCCGCCGGGGTTGGGCGCATGGCCCAGGATCGCGTTGATCTTTTGGTGCTGCGGCTCGGGCCGGCTGGCCTTGCGCACGTGCACCGTGCGCCCGTCGCGGCGCTGCATCGTGACGCTCACGCGCTGCTGCGCAGCCAGCGTGTCGCGCAGGGTCTGCCAACTGTTGTCGATGCCCTTGGCCTTGAGCTGCAAGCGCAGCATGTGCACGAAGTGATAGGCCAGCACGCTGATGAACAGGTGCCCTTCTACGCGCCGCTCGACGCGGTGGAACACCGGGCGCAGCCCGAGGTCGGTCTTGAGCGAGCGGAACACCGACTCCAGGTTGGTGAGCATCGTGTACGTGCGCCACAGTGTGGCGTTGTCTTGCTCCACCAGCGTCGTGCGCAGGCAGTACACGCCCGGGTACGCGGCGGCGCTGCCGGGCTTGATGCGCTTGCTCCACGTGATGGCGCTGACCTGGGTGGCGCGTGGGTCGCCGGCATCCGTGGCGACAGTGGCGACATCAATTTGGTAATGCTGCGCAGCGCGTGCGAAGCGTTGCTTGGCCCGCCCCAGGCGCTGCATGACGGTGGCCACGTCCTTGGCCCCGCGCGGCTTGGTGAGTCCGGCCTGCAGCTTCAGCAGCACGGCCTCGAAGCCCGCCGCCTTGGTGTCATCGATGGCCCGGTCCTTTTGTTCGCGCGCGGGCGAGTGGCAATACAGCAGCGCGTGGCCCTGCTCGTCGAGCACGCGCTGAATCTGGATCGTCACAGCGCCAGCCGACTGCACCTCCGTGGCCAACGCCGGATCGAACTGCCGCTCTCGCAGGCGCGACACCACCACGTAGTGATAGCCCTGCGCGCGCAGCCACGTCAGGTTGGCCTCGGTGGCGATACCGGCGTCCATCACAACCGTCGCCCCAGGCGGCGCACCCAGGCCGCTGAGCATGTTGCCCAAGGTCGCAGGCTCACTGGCGTTGCCGGCAAAGACGCGGCTGCGGCGCGGGAAGCCGCTGCCGTCCAGCACCATCGCCAGCGTCACCAGCGGGCAGTCACTGCGGCTCTCCTTGCTGTGTCCACGTTTGGCCTTGGCTACACCTGCGGCGATGCCCTCGAAGTAGGTATTGGTGAGGTCGTACAGCGTGACGGTTTCACCGAAGCCGAAGATCGATTTGGCTGTGGCGAACAGATGGTCTTGCAAGGCCTCGCGGTGCTTGTACAGCGCGTCAGAGGCGCGGTACAGGCGGTTCAGGTCCATCGCCTCGAAGTTGCAATCGATCAGCTCCCCCAGAGCCGAGCGCTGCTGCAGCCAGGCGTGCGTGGCCAGCTCGCTGCCGGGCTGCGCCATGCGGCCAATGATGTTGCCCACAGCGGCGGCAATCTGCAGGCGGTTCAGGCCCAGCTCGGCGAGCTTGTCTTGCAAGCCGCACTGGCGCATGGCACAAAGCGCGGCTTGCTCCACGCCCACGCTGCGCGGGCGCACGAGTTCGATGGAATCGAGATCGACCTCCTGGTATCGGCCGGGCTCATTGGCGCCACCCTGCGCAGCATCACGGGTGCCAGGTTGGCTGGCAGCAGCAGCAGCGGCGGCGGTGATGCTGGCCGCCGAGGGCTGCAGCGCAATCAACTGCGCCGCATAGCGAGCCGCCAGCGATTGCGCTTCATCCGTATGCGTTCCGCGAACCCATCTTTCGTCAAGGCGGTGAAGCTGCGAACCTCGTGTCTCGGCAATCAACGAGACGGACGAGGTGAGCATGGATCGACAGCGGATGGAGCGCTGCCTGGAGCGGGTGGCGGCGTA
>JANXZN010000262.1 GCA_025355545.1 Rhizobacter sp. | reverse complement strand
CGCTCGACCCGGCCAGCGGCGTGTCGACCGCGGCGCGCTTCATCGTCGACGCGGCGCGGCCCGGCGTGGTCGCGGCCTAGAACAGCGCGGCGCCCGCGTCGAGCAGGCTCTTCGACAGCTCGGCCAGCTGCGCGTTCGCATCCGACGAGGGCGCGGCGCTGGCACGTGCGGTCCACATCAGCCGGCCCGAGGCGACATCGGTGACGCGGCCGTTCATCGCGTAGCCGACGCTGACCTGGCCGCCGCCGATCGGCGCCGACACGCCGATGCTGCCGGCCGAATGGCGCCCGAAGCCGCCGATGCCCAGGCCGAGCGAGATCCCCGGGCTGACGCTTTGCGAGGCCAGCCCGACGCTGACGCTGAACACCGCCTTCGCGCCGGCGTCGCGCGCGGCCGGCAGGTACTGCATGTCGGTGTCGCCCGGCGGCGGCGCGGCGCTCGGCGCGTGCAGCAGCGTGCGCACGCCGCGCGCGGCGAGGTCGGCGACGACCCGGTCTTCGCAGATGCGCTGGAGCACCGGCTCGCCGGTCTCGCAGCTCACCAGCACGGTCGCGCCGTGCAGGTAGCCCGCCGGCAGCTCGACGCTGCGCCACTGCGCGTCGACGCCGGTGCTGGCGCAGCCCGCCAGCAGCAGGCCGGCGGCCGCTGCGAGCGCCACGGCAAGGGTTCGCGAAAGGGTGGGCATGGCGGTCTCCTTGGCCAACGACGGCGCGGCCGTCGCGTGTCTGCGTGGATTCAGTTGATTGGCGTGAGTTTCGCGAGCGACACTTGCAGCCACTTCATGCCGTGGCGGCCGAAGTTGACCTGCGCGCGCGCGTCGGCGCCGCCGCCTTCGAGCGTGACGATCACGCCTTCACCGAACTTGGTGTGGAACACGTTCTGGCCGGAGCGCAGGCCGTGGCCCGGCGCCTTCGGCACCAGCGCCGGTGCGCTTGGAATGCCGCTGACGTTGCCGGCGCCGACGATCGAGTGCAGCCCCGAACCCTGCGCCCACGCGGCGCGGTAGTCGCGCTCGAAGCCCGAGCCGAAGCCCTGGTTGCGCGGCGTGATCCACTTCAGCGCGGCCTCGGGCAGCTCGTCGAGAAAGCGGCTCTTCGTGCGGTAGCGCGTCTGGCCGTGCAGCATGCGCGCCTGTGAAAAGCTCAGGTACAGACGCTTGCGCGCGCGCGTGATCGCGACGTACATCAGGCGCCGCTCTTCCTCGAGCCCGTCGGGGTCGGCGGCCGAGTTTTCGTGCGGGAACAGGCCTTCCTCGAGGCCGGTGATGAACACGCAATCGAACTCCAGGCCCTTCGCCGAGTGCACCGTCATCAGCTGGATCGCGTCCTGCCCGGCCTGGGCCTGGTTGTCGCCGGCCTCGAGCGACGCATGGGTCAGGAACGCGGCCAGCGGCGACATGATCTCGCCGGTTTCGGCATCGGGGACAAGGTCGGGCAAGGGCGTGACGACCGCGCCGGTCACCGTCTGCGCACCCGGCATGTTGAACTCGGCGCGGCCGGTTTCGCCGCCGTGCTCGTCGACCGGCAGCGCGACCGCGTCCTTGCCGAAGCCCTCCTGCGTCACGAAGGCCTCGGCCGCGTTGACGAGTTCGTCCAGGTTCTCGAGCCGGTCGCGGCCTTCCTTGTCGGTCTTGTAGAAGTCGACCAGGCCACTGGCCTGCAGCATGTGCTCGATGATGTCGCGCAAGGTCATGCCGCGCGTCTTCTCGCGCATGCCGTCGATCAGCGCGACAAAGGCCTGCAGGTTGCCGCCGCCCTTGCCGCTCAGTGCGTCGACGCTGTGGTACAGGCCGCGGCCCGCGGCTTCGAAGGGGCCACCTCCGTGGCCCTGGCGCGCCGCGTCCTGCAGCTGTTCGAGCGTGCGTGCGCCGATGCCGCGGGTCGGGAAGTTGACGACGCGCAGAAAGCTCGTGTCGTCGCCCGGGTTCTCGATCAGCCGCAGGTAGCTCAGTGCGTGCTTGACCTCGGCGCGCTCGAAGAAGCGCAGCCCGCCGTAGACCTTGTACGGCACGCTCGCGTTGAACAGCGCGCTTTCCATCACCCGGCTCTGCGCATTGCTGCGGTAGAGCAGCGCGATGTCGCTGCGTGGCGTGCCCTCGCGGTGCAGTTGCTGCGCCTCCTCGACGAACCACTGCGCCTCGGCGAAGTCGCTGGTTGCCTCGCGCACCCGCACCGGCTCGCCCGGCCCGGCCTCGGTGCGCAGGTTCTTGCCGAGGCGCTTGGTGTTGCGTGCGATCAGCTCGTTGGCGGCATCGAGGATGTTGCCGAACGAACGGTAGTTGCGCTCCAGCTTGATGACCTGCTCGACGCGGAACTCGCGCTCGAACGCCGCCATGTTGCCGACCTGCGCGCCGCGGAACGCGTAGATGCTCTGGTCGTCGTCGCCGACCGCGAACACCGCGGTCTGCGCTCCGGCGAACATCTTCAGCCACGCGTACTGCAGCTTGTTGGTGTCCTGGAACTCGTCGACCAGGATGTGGCGAAAGCGGTGCTGGTAGTGCTGGCGCAGCGCGTCGTTGTCGCGCATCAGCTCGTAGCTGCGCAGCATCAGCTCGGCGAAGTCGACCACGCCTTCGCGCTGGCACTGGTCCTCGTAGGCCTGGTAGATCTGCACCTGCACGCGCGAGAGCTCGTCCTTGACCTCGCAGTCCTTCGGGCGGTAGCCATTGTCCTTCGCGCCGGCGATGAACCAGGTCACCTGCTTCGGCACGAAGCGCTCCTCGTCGAGGTTCATCGCCTTGATGACGCGCTTGACGGCCGAGAGCTGGTCGGCCGAATCGAGAATCTGGAAGCCTTGCGGCAGGCCGCTAAGCTTCCAGTGCGCGCGCAGGAAGCGGTTGCACAGGCCGTGGAAGGTGCCGATCCACATCCCGCGCACGGGGATCGGCAGCATCGCGCCCAGGCGCGTCAGCATCTCCTTCGCGGCCTTGTTCGTGAAGGTCACCGCCATCACGCCGCCGGGCGACAGCATGCCCTGCTGGATCAGCCAGGCGATGCGCGTCGTCAGCACGCGCGTCTTGCCCGAGCCGGCACCGGCCAGGATCAGCGCCGGGCGCGCCGGCAATGTCACCGCGGCGAGCTGCTCGGGGTTCAGGTGGCGCAGCAGCGGCGAGTCGGTGGTGGCTGCGTGATCGGATTCTGGGGGCATGGCGGCATTGTCGGGGTTCGCCGCCGGCCCCGGCGCAGCGACCGGCATTCGCCCCATCGGCCGGGCGTGCGCGAGGTGAGACCCTATAGTCGCAGCGACCATCCCGCCAAGGCCCGCACGATGTCCGACCTCTGCTGCACGCCACCGCCGCCCTCCGCCGACCCCGCGTACCGCCGCGTGCTGTGGATCGCGCTGCTGCTGAACGCGGCGATGTTCGCGGTCGAAATCGCCGGCAGCCTGCGTTCGGGCTCGGTGTCGCTGCTGGCCGATGCGATCGACTTCTTCGGCGACGCGGCGAACTACGGCCTGTCGCTCGCGGTGCTGTCGATGGCGCTCACGGTGCGCGCGCGCGCCGCGCTTTTGAAGGCCGCGGCGATGGCCGGCTTCGGCGTGTTCGTGCTCGGCCGCGCGCTGTGGAGCGCCTGGAACGGCGCGCCGCCGCAGGCGCTGACGATGGGCGCGGTGGCGCTGCTGGCGCTGGCCGTCAACGTCGCGGTCGCGTGGATGCTGTACCGCTATCGCGAAGGCGATTCGAACATGCGCTCGGTCTGGCTGTGTTCGCGCAACGACGCGTTCGGCAATGTCGCGGTGGCAATCGCCGCACTCGCCGTGTTCGGCACCGGCGCCGCCTGGCCGGACCTGCTGGTGGCCGTCGGGATGGCGGCGCTCGCGCTCGCCAGCGCCGGCTCGGTCGTGCGGCAGGCGCGCGCGGAGTTGCGCGCGCGCCCGATCGCGAACGCCGCACTGGCTCAGGACTGATCGATCACCGTCGCCGGCCCGGTCGGCCGCTCGCGCCGGCCGAGCTGGAAGAAGATGCCGGCCGCCAGCGCCGACAGCGCGCCCATGCACAGGTAGGTCGCGTGGAAGGTGTGCAGCAACTCGGCGCTGCGCGACGCCATCGCCGGCGTCGTCGACACCGCGAACGCCGCCAGCAGCGCACCGGCCGCCGCGACGCCCAGGCTCATCGACAGCTGCATCACGACCGACAGCAGGCTGTTGCCGGCGCTGGCGCGCACGTCGTCCAGGTCGCCCAGCGTGAGCGTGTTCATCGCGCTGAACTGCATCGAGTTGACGACGCCGAACAGGCCCAGGTACAGCAGGATCAGCGCATGCGGCGTGCCGGCATCGACGCGCGAGAAGCCGGCGATGAAGCTGCCCAGCAGCAAGGTGTTGACGACCAGCACGCGGCGGTAGCCGAAGCGCCCGATCACAGGCTCGGCGACGAACTTGATCAGCATCGCACCGACCACGGCCGGTACCATCGTCAGGCCGGCGACGCTGGGCGAGTAGCCCAGGCCGACCTGCAGGAACAGCGGCGTCAGGAACGGCATCGCACCGCTGCCCAGGCGCGCGAACAGGTTGCCCAGGATGCCGACCGAGAAGGTCGGGATCTCGAACAGCGTCAGGCTGAACAGCGGCTTGGCGGCGCGCGCCGCGTGCACCCAATACGCCGCCATCGCCGCCAGCCCGCCCACCACCAGCAGGATGGCCAGCACCGCGCTGACCGCGTGCTCGTCCAGGCCCTGCAGCCCGAGCGTCACCAGCACCAAGCCGAGCGAGAACATCACGAAGCCGGGCCAATCGAAGCGCTGGCCCGCGGCGCCGCGCAGATCGGGCATCACGCGCAGCGCCGCGAACACGCCGAGCACACCGACCGGCAGGTTGATCAGGAACACCCAGTGCCAGCTCGCGACCTCGACCAGCCAGCCGCCCAGCGGCGGCCCGATCAGCGGGCCGACCAGGCCCGGGATCGTCACGAAGGACAGCACCTTGAGCAGTTCGCGGCGCGGGTAGGCGCGCAGGATCGTGAGTCGCCCGACCGGCAGCAGCAGCGCGCCGCCGATGCCCTGCACGACACGCGCCGCCACCAGCCACGGCAACGACGGCGACAGCGCACACAGCAGGGAACCGAGGCTGAACAGCACGATCGCGGCGAGGAACGCGCGCCGCGTGCCGAAGCGGTCGGCGAGCCAGCCCGAGGCCGGGATGAGCAGCGCCACCGTCAGCATGTAGGCAATCACCACCGACTGCATCCGCAGCGGGCTCTCGCCCAGGTCCCGGGCCATCGTCGGCAAGGTCGTGTTGAGGATCGTGCCGTCCAGCGTCTGCATGAAGAACGCAATCGCAACGACCCAGGGCAGCAGGCGTTTGGTGGTCGGGTCGAGCAAGGTGCGGCGCTCCGTGATCGCGATTGCGCGGACTCAGTGTAGGCGGCGACGTGCCCCCGACGAGCCGCGTAGAATTCACCACCGGGCCCGGATTTTGGCGCCCGGTTTTTGTCGGCGCGGTCTGCGTCGACACCGGGTTCTCCAAGTCAAGCGCTCGCAGCCTGAGTCCGAACACTGCGTCAACGTTCGGGCATCCCCCGAGGAGCGAGAACCATGGAAATCTTCGACTACGACAACATCCTGCTGCTGCCGCGCAAGTGCCGCGTCGAGAGCCGCAGCGAGTGCGACGCGAGCGTGCAGTTCGGCGCGCACCGCTTCAACCTGCCGGTGGTGCCGGCCAACATGAAGACGGTGGTCGACGAGCCGATCACCGAATGGCTGGCGGCGAACGGCTACTTCTACGTGATGCACCGCTTCGACATCGACAACGTGGCCTACGCGCGCAAGATGCGCGACAAGGGCCTGATCGTCTCGGTCAGCTCGGGCGTGAAGCGGCCCGACTACGCGGTGATCGACCGCCTCGCCGCCGACGGCGTGGGCGCCGACTACATCACGATCGACATCGCGCACGGCCACGCCGACAGCGTGCACAAGATGATCGAGCACATCAAGAAGAAGCTGCCGGCCACGTTCGTGATCGCGGGCAATGTGGCCACGCCCGAGGCGGTGATCGACCTGGAGAACTGGGGCGCCGACGCGACCAAGGTCGGCGTCGGCCCGGGCAAGGTCTGCATCACCAAACTCAAGACCGGCTTCGGTACCGGCGGCTGGCAACTCTCGGCGCTCAAATGGTGTGCGCGCGTCGCGACCCGGCCCATCATTGCCGACGGCGGCATCCGCGATCACGGCGACATCGCGAAGAGCGTGCGCTTTGGCGCCGCGATGGTGATGATCGGTTCGCTGTTCGCGGGGCACGAAGAGTCGCCGGGCCAGACCGTCGAGGTCGATGGCAAGCGGTTCAAGGAGTACTACGGCTCGGCCAGCGACTTCAACAAGGGCGAATACAAGCACGTCGAAGGCAAGCGCATCCTCGAGCCGATCAAGGGCCGCCTGGCCGACACGCTGCGCGAAATGCGCGAGGACGTGCAGAGCTCGATCTCGTATGCCGGCGGCTTAAAGCTCGCGGATCTGAAGAAGGTCAACTACGTCGTGCTCGGCGGCGAGAACGCGGGCGAACACTTGTTCATGTAGAGCGCGCAGCGAAGGGCGAGGGGCCCGCAGCGCCACGAAGAGGCCACTACGTGGCCCTCGGGGGATCGACCAGCGCAGCGCTCGCCGAGCGAACGGCGAGCTCGCTGCCCGCGACCGAGGCGCCTTCTACAATTCGGTCCCATGACCGAACTCGCCAAATCGTTTGAACCTGCCGCCATCGAGGCCCGCTGGGCGCCGCTGTGGGAGAAGAGTGGCGTCTACGCGCCGACGCTCGACGCGACCAGGCCCTCGTTCAGCATCCAGCTGCCGCCGCCGAACGTGACCGGCACGCTGCACATGGGGCACGGCTTCAATCACACGATCATGGATGCGCTGACGCGCTACCACCGCATGCGCGGCTTCAACACGCTGTGGCTGCCGGGCACCGACCACGCCGGCATCGCCACGCAGATCGTCGTCGAGCGCCAGCTGCAGGACGAAGGCAAGAGCCGGCACGACATCGGCCGCAAGAACTTCATCGCGCGCGTGTGGGAGTGGAAGGAAGAAAGCGGCAACACCATTACCGCGCAGATGCGCCGGCTCGGCGACACGGTGGATTGGTCGCGCGAATACTTCACGATGGACGCGACGCAGTCGGCGGTGGTCAACGAAACCTTCGTGCGGCTCTATGAAGAGGGCCTGATCTACCGCAAGAAGCGGCTGGTGAGCTGGGACCCGGTGCTGCGCTCGGCGGTCTCCGACCTCGAGGTCGAGAGCGAGGAGGAAGACGGTTTTCTCTGGCACATCCGCTACCCGCTGGCCGACGGCACCGGCTCGCTGGTCGTCGCGACGACGCGGCCCGAGACCATGCTCGGCGACACCGCGGTGATGGTGCATCCCGACGACGAGCGCTACGCAGCCTTTGTCGGCAAGCAAGTGTTGCTGCCGCTGTGCGACCGCACTATTCCGGTGATCGCCGATGCCTACGTCGACCGCGAGTTTGGCACCGGCGCCGTCAAGGTCACGCCGGCGCACGACGCGAACGACTACGCGGTCGGCCAGCGCCACGGCCTGCCGGTGATCGGCGTGCTCGCGCTCGACGCGACCGTCAACGACAACGCGCCGGTGGCCTATCGCGGCCTGGATCGCTTCATCGCGCGCAAGAAGATCGTCGCCGATCTCGAGGCGCTCGGTCTGCTGGTCGAAACGGAGAAGCACCGGCTGACGGTGCCGCGCTGCGCGCGCACCGGGCAGATCGTCGAGCCGATGCTGACCGACCAGTGGTTCATGGCGATGACGCAGCCGGGCCGCGACGGCGAATCGATCGCCGGGCGCGCGATCAGGGCGGTCGAGCGCGGCGACGTGCGCTTCGTGCCGCCGCAGTGGGTCAACACCTGGAACCACTGGATGAACAACATCCAGGACTGGTGCATCTCGCGCCAGCTCTGGTGGGGCCACCAGATCCCGGCGTGGTACGGCAGCGGCGGCGAGATCTTCGTCGGCCGCAACGAGGACGAGGCGCGCTCGAAGGCGAAGGCCTCGGGCTATGACGGCACGCTCACGCGCGACGAGGACGTGCTTGATACCTGGTACTCGGCCGCGCAGTTCCCGTTCTCCACGCTCGGCTGGCCTGACAAGACGATCGAGCAGGCGCTGTTCCTGCCGTCGAGCGTGCTGGTCACCGGCTTCGACATCATCTTCTTTTGGGTCGCCCGGATGATCATGATGACCCTGCACTTCACAGGCAGCGTGCCGTTTCGCGACGTCTACATCCACGGCCTGGTGCGCGACGCGCACGGCGTGAAGATGAGCAAGAGCGAAGGCAATGTGCTCGACCCGGTCGACCTGATCGAGGGCGTCGATCTCGACACGCTGATCAAGAAGTCGACCGTCGGGCTGCGCCGGCCCGAGATGGCGCCGAAGATCGCCGCGCGCATCGCGAAAGATTTCCCGCAGGGCATGCCGGCCTACGGCGCCGATGCGCTGCGCTTCACGATGGCCAGCTATGCGAGCCTGGGCCGCGACATCAACTTCGACACCAAGCGCTGCGAGGGCTACCGCAACTTCTGCAACAAGCTCTGGAACGCGACCAAGTTCGTGCTGATGAACTGCGAAGGGCAGGACTGCGGGCTCAAGGAGCACACGAAGGCCGAGTGCGCCCCGCCCCGCTTCGACGCCGCCGGGCAACTCGTGGCGCCCGCGGGGCCGTTCCACGGCTACATGCGCTTCAGCCCGGCCGACAAGTGGATCAGCAGCGAGTTGCAGCGCGTCGAGGCCGCGGTCGAGCAGGGCTTTGCCGACTATCGCCTGGACAACGTCGCCAACGCGATCTACGCGTTCGTCTGGGACGAATACTGCGACTGGTACATCGAGATCGCGAAGACCCAGCTCGCCGTTGCCAAGGACAGCGGCAACGAGGGCGCGCAGCGCGCCACGCGGCGCACGCTGATCCGCGTGCTCGAGACGGTGCTGCGGCTGATGCACCCGATCATGCCGTTCATCACCGCCGAGCTGTGGGAGTCGGTCGCCCCCATGGCTGGCCGCAGGCCGGCCATTCCCGAGTCACAGGGCGCAGGCGCTGACGGCGCGAGCATCGTCACCGCGACCTATCCGAAGGCCCGGCTCGATCGCGTCGATGCCGACGCCGATGCCTGGGTCGCGAAGCTGAAGACCCTCGTCGGCACCTGCCGCGCCCTGCGCAGCGAGATGAGCCTGTCGCCGGCCGCGCGCGTGCCGCTCTACGTGATCGGCGACGCGGCGTTCATCGGGCAGGCCGAGCCGCTGCTGAAGGCGCTCGCGAAGGTGTCGGAAGTGAAGCGCTTCGACAGCGACGCCGCGTTCTCGGACGCGACGCGCAGCGCCGCGGTCGCGGTCGCCGCCGACGCGCGCGTGGCGCTGCATGTCGAGGTCGACATCGGTGCCGAGACCGAGCGTCTCGGCAAGGAGATCGCGCGCCTGCAGGGCGAGATCGCGAAGGCGCATGCCAAGCTCGGCAACGCGGGCTTCGTCGCGCGCGCGCCCGCGTCGGTGGTGGCTCAGGAGCAGCAGCGCGTCACCGACTTCACGGCGACAGTGGCTCGGCTGCGAGATCAGCGGGGTCGCCTGGCGCCGTCGACTTGAAGCCGCGCGCGCCATGGCCCGGCGCGCTCAGTATCTCGTCGATGCGCCTGGCCACCGCCCAGGCGCTGCGCAGCCGCGACTCGCGCGTCGTGCTCGCCACGCGCGGCGTGATCTGCAGGTTCTCGATGCCGTGCAGCGGTCGGCCCTGATCGAGCGCGCCGGGTTCCAGGCTGTCGAGCCAGGCCGCGGCGACACGGCCGCCCGTCAGCGCCTCGGCGAGCGAGGCTTCGTCGAACAGCGCCGAATGCGCGATGCTGACGATCACCTGGTTCGGCTTGCAGAACGGCAGGAAGCGTTCGCCGAGCAGGCCGCGGTAGCGGCTGAAATAGCTGAGCTGCACGCACACCGCGTCGGATTGTTCGAGCAGCTCGCGCAGGCCCAGCGGCTTGACTTTCCAGCGTTCGAAGACGCTGTCGCTGGCGTGCAGCGCCGGATCGTAGCCGACCATCGTCGAGCCGAAGCCGGCGAGCATCTGGGTCATCGTGCGTGCGGCCGGCGCCATGCCGATCAGGCCGACCGTGGCGGCACCGAGTTCGCGGCCCACCAGCATGCCGTCGGAGCCGACCACCGGCACGCGGCGCAGCAGCGACAGCAGCGCGCCGATCATGAACTCGGCCTCGGCCTGCGCGGTGGCGGTCAGGCCGCGCACGACCTCGACACGGGCGCGCGCGCAGGCATCGAGGTCGATGTTCTCGGCGCCGGCGCTGACGCGGCCGACCGCGCGCAACACCGGCGCGTAGTGCAGCGCCTGCGCATCGATCGTCACCGACGGCGGAACGATCAGCGCGCGCACGTTGTACAGCGCCTGGCGGAACGCGCGCGGGTCGGGGGCCAGCTCGGGCGCAGAGCGAATCGCGTAGCGCGATTCGAGCCACTGCATCACCTCGGCTTCCAGCGGTTCGATGATCAGCAGATCCATGCGCTTGAGGGCATTTCTGAGGCTTTGTCCGACGAGCTCTCATCTGCACGCGTGCCAGAATGAAAGCACACCGTCAGCTCGGGTGAAGGGGATTGTAAGTAAATGTTAGTCACCAAGGCGATTTTTCCAGTGGCCGGTCTGGGCACTCGTTTTCTGCCGGCCACCAAGGCGCAACCCAAGGAAATGCTGCCGGTGGTGGACAAGCCCTTGATCCAGTATGCGGTCGAGGAGGCCTATGCCGCCGGCGTGCGGGAGATGATCTTCGTCACGGGGCGCCACAAGCGCCCCATCGAAGATCACTTTGACATGACTTTCGAGCTGGAGGTAGCCCTCGAACAGGCGGGTAAGCAAGAGTTACTGGAGGTCGTGCGCGGCGTCAAACCCGACGACATGGAGTGCATCTACGTGCGCCAGGCGCAGGCGCTGGGGCTGGGCCACGCGGTGCTGTGCGGTCAGCGGCTGGTGGGCAACCACCCATTCGCGGTGTTGCTGGCGGACGACCT
>JANXZN010000260.1 GCA_025355545.1 Rhizobacter sp. | reverse complement strand
TGTCCACGGCCCGCGCCACCTGCGTGCGCGCCTTGATCTTGGCTTCACCCATGCGGTGAGTGTGCCCGACCGGCCCCAGCCCGCGCGAGTGCTGGCGCTACGCTTGGTTCGCTATGACCTACTGCCGTCTCTAGGATCAATGGCTCGGCGGCGGCGTGGTCGCGCTTCTTCGACAGGATGTCGCCGAGCGCCGTCAGAGCGGCCCAGGTGTCGGGGTGGTCGGGCCCGAGCAGGCGCTCGCGGATCTCCAGCACGCGGCGGCTCAGCTGCTCCGCCTCGTCGTTGCGCCCCAACTCGCCGACCGTGGAGGCCAGGTAGTCCAGCGTGCCCACCGTCAACGGGTGCTCGACCCCGAGTGCCTGTTCGCGGATCGCCAGTACACGGCGAAACAGCGGCTCGGCCGATCGATGATCGCCGCGCCCCAGAAAGAAGCCGCCCAGGACCGCGACGGTCCTGGCGGTATCGGGGTGCTCCGGCCCGAGAGCCTGTTCCTGGATTGCGATCGCACGTCGCAGCGCGGGCTCGGCATTGGCGGTGTCGCCGAGCGTGACCAGCACCGACCCCATGTTGGTCAAGGCTTTCGCGGTTTGCGGGTGATCCGGCCCGAACTGGGCCTCGCAGACCTCGACCAAGCCCTTCGTCAGCGGCCGCAGCGTCTGCGCGGCATAGGCGTTGAGGTAGTGCGAGAACTGGCCATCGAACCACGCCGCGTAGTCCTGCGGATCGGACAGGCAGCGGTGGAAATGCGCCTCGGCCAGCGCGCGGCACGCCGCGGGGGCGACGTCCTGCGGCGAGTTCACCTCGGCACGCGTGCTCCAGTACGCGCCGATTCGCCGATGGCCGCTGCGCTTCGGCTTCTTGAGCACGCCGTCGTAGGTGACCTGGTGCAGCAGGTTGTGCTGGAAGGCGTATTCGCGTGCGCCGTCGACGGCGGGCGTGTCGTGCTGGACGATCAACTGCTTGCGCAGCAGCGCGGGCAACGCCTGCGGGGCGGCCGGGTCGATCGCGGCGAGCGCATGGTCCGAAAAAACGTGGCCGATCACCGCGGCTTGCTGGAGCGCGGCTCGTTCCTGCGAACGCAGGGCGTCGAGCCGCACCTGAAGCACGCCGGTCAAGGTGGGTGGCACGCGCGCGCGCAGCAGCTTGTCGGGCAGCACGCGCCAGCCCTCGGCGTCGGCGACGATCACCCCGTCGTCGATCAGCATCTTGACCAGCTCCTCCATGTAGAACGGATTGCCCTCCGCGCCGCTGGTGATCAACGCGCGCAGCGCTACCGGCACGTCGACAATGCGCCGCAGCAGCGCCTCGGCGAGCTGATTGCTGTTGTCCTTGTCCAGCGGCACGAGGTTCAGTCTGATGTGCAGCGAATCGCCTTCGGCCCAGCCGTCATGCCGCTCCATCAGGTCGGGTCGCGTCAGCATCAGCAGCAACAGCGGCATGTCGCGATTGCTTTGCAGCAGATGCCTCACGCAGTCGAGCGAGCCGGTGTCGGCCCAATGCAGATCGTCGAGCACGACCAGCACCGCCGCGCCCTTGTCGGCCGCGAGCCGGCGCAGGAACAGGCCGATGGCCTCGAAGGCGCGGGCGCGAATCTGCTGCGCGTCGTTCAGGATCGGGCCGACGTGCGGGCTGGTCGAAAAGTCGAGCCCGATCAGGTGGCCCAGCAGATGCGCGAGCGCCTCGCCCTCGTGGCCGAACAGCGGGGCCATGCCGTCGACGAACTTGCCGCGCGCCGCGCTGGCGCTGTCGCCGTCGGCGATCTGCAGCTGGCGCGTGATCAGGTCGCGCAGCAGGCCATAGGGTTGCAGAGCACTGCGCGGGTGAGCCTGGCCGAGCAGCAGCCAGTGCGCGCCGGGATCCGCCGCCAGCTCGTGCTGGAATTCCCCGAGCAGCCGGCTCTTGCCGAGGCCCGCGTCGCCGACCACGGTGACCGCCTGCATCCGCTGCGTGTCGACCACTTTCCGGAAGGCTGCGCGCAAGCCGCCCAGTTCGACCTTACGCCCGACCAGCGGCGTGTGAACTCCGTCGACGCCGCGGGCTCTGGCACGAAGAGCCCGCGGCGCCACGCCTTGCACGAGGTAGCTCCGCACCGGCGCATCGACACCCTTGACGCTGATCGGGAGCTGTTCGACCAGTTCGAATGCGCCGCGCACATGCCGGCAAGTGTCATGACTGATTCGCAAGCCGCCCGCCGGCGCCGACTGCTCCATGCGTGCCGCGATGTTGACCACCGCACCACGGATGCTGCCTTCGGCGTCGACGCCACCACCGAGCAGCACGGTTCCGGTGTTGATGCCGGCCCGCACGTTGAAGTCCGGGATGCCGTGCTCGCGCTGGATGCGCGGCGCCTGGCGCCTGGCCTCTTCGATGATGCCCAGGCCGGCGAGGATCGCGCTCTCGGCGTCATCCTCGTGCGACTCGTTGGCGCCGAACGCGGCGAGCATGCCGTCGCCCGTGTATTGAAGCACTCGGCCCCGATTGGCCTGGACCACTGCGGTGAAGCGCTCGAGCGCGCCGTCCATCACCGCGTGGATGTCTTCCGGCTCGAGTCGCTGGCCCATCGCGGTGGAGCCGACGACATCGACGAACAGCACCGAGACCTGCTTGAGTTGCTGCGGCGGCGCCGATGCGGCCGCCAGTCGCGAAACCAGCTCCCGCCTCAGCGGCGCCAGCGCAGTGTCCACCACCGCATCGCCCAGCAACGCACGCTGCGCTTCGAGCGCGGCAATCGTTGCTTCGATCTGCTCGGGCGTGTCGTTCATGTGGGCCGAATCGAGTCCGGGCGCCCGCAGAGACGGGGCCGCAGAAGTGTGTCACAACGAAACCGGGGCGGCGATCTTCGCCGCGGCGTTCAGCGCCCGCCGGTCACGTCGATCACCGCGCCGGTCGTGTAGCTCGACGCGTCCGACATCAGCCACAGGATCGCCTGCGCGACCTCGTCGGCGCTGCCGGCACGCTGCATCGGCACCAACGGCGCCATCTGCCGGGCGCGGTCGGGCGTGCCGCCGGAGGCGTGGATCTCGGTGTCGATGATGCCGGGCCGCACCGCGTTGACGCGGATGCCTTCTAGCGCGACCTCCTTCGCCAGCCCCATTGTGAACACGTCAATCGCGCCCTTCGCGGCGGCGTAGTCGAGGTACTGGCCCGGCGCGCCGAGGCGCGCCGCCGCCGACGACAGGTTGACGATCGCGCCGCCGCTGCCGCCGTGCGCCGTGGACATCCGCTTCACCGCTTCGCGCGCGCAGACCATGCTGCCGATCACGTTGATCGCGAACATGCGCTGCAGCCGCTCGACCGTCATCGCATCGAGGCGTGCCTGCACGTCGACGACGCCGGCGTTGTTGACGAGCGCGCCGAGCGGCGGCAGCTCGGCGTCGAGCGTGGCGAACATCCGCAGCACCTGGGCCTCGTCGGCCACGTCGGCCTGAAGCGCCAGCGCCGTGCCGCCGGCGTCGCGAATGCGCGCGACCATGCTTTGCGCGGCGGCCGTGCCATGCGTGTAGTTCACCGCGACGGCCCAGCCGCGCTCCGCGGCGAGCCAACTCGTCGCCGCGCCGATGCCGCGGCCGCCGCCGGTGACGAGAACGGTGCGCGGGGCGGCGGTCGGGCTTGAGGTCATCGCGGTCTCCATCGGTATCGGGGTACGAATTCGGCCCGGGCGCGCTACTCGTCGTCGCCGCGCGCGGCTTCCTCGCCGCGGGCCGGCTCGCGCGCCTTCCTGTCCAGCGTGGCCTGCAGCGGGGCGAGGCCGTCGATGAAGGCATCGGTCGAGATCGGCCGAGCCAGGCGCAGCGCGGGCGGGAACAGGTGGCTCATGTAGAGTTCGCCGCCGAACTGGTCGCTGCGCTGCACGTTGAACCAGAGCGAGAGCAGCACGCCGACGACCGCGCAAGTCACCGCGACCCATTTCAACAAGCGATGCCTGGCCGGCTCGACCGCGAGCAGGTGGAAGTACAGCGCCGCGGCGACCACTGCGATCGAGCCGACGAAATCGAAATCGGTCAGCCAGGGCCACGACAGCGCGAACGCCAGCAGCGCCGGCAGCGTGGTGACGGCGAGCAGCGCGATGCTCGCGAGCAGGAACACGCGCAGGTGCCAGCCGAAGTGGGCCTGGCGCGTGAAGGTCTTCGACAGCAGCGCCCAGGCCGTGCACCACACCGCCGCGCCGACGATGCCGCCGAGCAGCGCGTTGCCGGCGGCGCGCGTGAAGCCCTCGGGGTCGGTGTCGAGGTAGGTGCTGAACAGCGCGCCCGCGATCAGCAGCAGCGCGGCGATCATCAGCGGCGCGCTGCGCCGCGCCAGCGAGCCCGCCGGCGCGAGCGCGAGCTCCGCGGCGACCGCGTGGCCAGGCAGCCGCAGCCGCAGCGGCGTGCGCCCGATGGTGAGCTCGATCGGCTCGCCCTCGGTCGCGAGTGCCGCGCTGTCGCCGCTGCGCAATCGCTGGCGGCCGAGCAGCACGCCGTTGCGCGTCTCGCCGACGGTCAGCACGAGGCCCTGCTCGCCGGGCGAGAAACTGAGGTGTCGCAGGGCGATGTGCGGGTCGGCCAGCACCACGTCGTTGTCGAGCGCGCGGCCGACGCGCAGCGGCCAGGCCGCGACGGCGAAGCTCTGGCGCGGCTGGCCGTCGCGGTCCAGTACGTCGAGCACGCCTAGCGGACCCATCCGTAGGCCTCCAGGTAGTATTTCGCGAGCTTCTGCGCGTTCGCGAAGCTCAGCCCCTGCGCGTCGAAGCGACCCTGCACGCCGGCCTGCTTCTGGTCGAGTGTGGCGACCAGCACCGCCAGGTCGTACAGGCCGGGCAGCTTCTTGTAGGCACGCAGGCAGACGACCGCGCGCAGCGGCAGGCCGTTGCGGGCCACGTAGTCTTCATGGCACTGCGGCTTGGTCTGGTGCTCCGAGCGCAGCCGCGTGAAGCTCTCGTTGCGGAAACTCGCCGCGTAGCGCGCGGCGAAGCGCAGCGTGCCGAGCTTGCTGCCGTCGTAGCTCTCGTGGCGCACGCCGATCGCGCCGGTGGTGTAGTCGCCGACGAAGATGCGCGTGTCCATCACGCAGTCGGAGCGCTCCAGATCGAGGCCGCCGGTGCGCGAGGGTTCGCTGCTGCCCCAACAGCGCATGAACTGGTCGATCGGCACCGGCACCGTGTAGCGCGCGTGCGCGTCGGCCTTCCAGCCCTGCTTGATGAAGCGTTCGGTGAGCGTGGCCTGGTGCAGCATCAACTGATCGGTGACGATGCCGTAGGCCGCGCTGCGGATCGGCGCGGCGTCGCGCCCGCGCGCCAGCAGCGCGACCGCGAAGCTCGCCGGCACCAGGAAGCTGACCTGTTCGCCGTCGACGCGCCGCGCCACGTTGATGCCGACCACGCGGCCCTGTTCGTCGAGCGCCGGCCCGCCGCTCATGCCGGCGCTGAGCGCGCCGCCGAAGAAGATCTGCGGGTAGAAGCTGCGCGTCACCAGGCCGTTGTAGGTGCCCTCGGTGACCGCGAAGCCGACGTCGAGCGGGTTGCCGAGCGAGTAGATGCGCTCGCCCTGCGCCAGCGGCTGCGTCTCGGGGCGGAACGCCAGCGCGTCGAAGCCGCCGGCCGGCTTGGCCGTGTCGGCCGCCTTCAGCAGCGCGAGGTCGTGCAGCACGTCGAGCTGCAGGATCTGCAGCGGCGCCTCGCGGCCGTCGGCGGTCACGTAGACCAGGTCGTGGCGCTCGGGCTTCAGCGCAGCCTCGGCAACAACGTGGAAGTTGGTGACGATGTGGCCCTCGCGCGAGACCAGGAAGCCCGAGCCGACCGAGGTCTGGCTCGCGCGCCCCTTCAGCACCGTGCGGATCTGCAGCAGCTGCGAGCGCGCCTGCGCGTAGACCTTGCGCGCCGACAGCGAGATCGGCGCCAAGGCCGGCGCATCGGGCGGTGCCGCCGCAGCGGCCGCCGACGCGGCCGGGCCGGCCTGCGCGAGCGCGCCGCACGGCGCGCCGAACGCGAGCGCCAATGCGAGAAGGGGCAGCGCGGCGCGGCGCGGCGGGAACGAATCCATTGAAATTCATTCTACGGGGCCACTCTTCACCCTGTGACATGGGGTGTGTTTCCCCGCTGTCGCGCGGCCGGGGGGCGCGCTAGATTCGTTTCCACCTCATCATCGATTGAATCCGTTGGAGACTCTGCTCATGCAACGCCGTCGTTTCGTCGTCGCGGGTACCGCCCTGATCGCGGTGCCTGCGTTCGTTCACGCGCAGACCGTCGAGAAGCCCAGGCTCACGATTGCGGTGGGCGGCAAGAATCTGCTGTATTACCTGCCGCTGACGATCGCCGAGAGCCTGGGCTACTTCAAGTCCGAGGGGCTGGACCTGACGATCGCCGATTTCGCCGGCGGCTCGCGCGCGCTGCAGGCGATGATCGGCGGCAGCGCCGACGTGGTCTCGGGCGCGTTCGAGCACACGATCAACATGCAGGTCAAGGGCCAGCACTTGCGCGCGTTCGTGCTGCAGGGCCGCGCGCCGCAGATCGTGCTCGGCGTGAACCCGAAGACGATGCCCGACTTCAAGAACGTGGCCGAGCTCAAGGGCAAGAAGCTCGGCGTCACGGCGCCGGGCTCGAGCACCAACGTGCTCGCGAACTTCGTGCTCGGCAAGGCCGGGCTGAAGCCGGGCGACGTGTCCATCATCGGCGTCGGCGCGGGCAGCGGCGCGGTCGCGGCGATGCGTGCCGGCCAGATCGACGCGATCAGCAACCTCGACCCCGTGATCACCTTGCTGGCGCGCTCGGGCGACCTGAAGATCGTCTCCGACACGCGCGTGGTCAGCGAGGCCGACAGGATCTTCGGCGGCCCGATGCCGGCCGGCTGCCTGTACGCGCCGCAGAGCTTCCTCGACAAGAACCCCGCGACGGCGCAGGCGCTGGCGAATGCGCTGGTGCGCGCCGACAAGTGGATCCAGAAGGCCGGCGCCGGCGACATCATCAAGGCCGTGCCCGAGAACTACCTGCTCGGCGATCGCGCGGTGTATGTCGATGCGTTCCTCGCGGCGAGGGGGGCGCTGTCGGTCGACGGCATGATCCCCGAGGCCGGCCCGGAGACCGCGCGCCGCGCGCTCGCCAGCATCGATCCCGAGATCGCCGGCGGCAAGATCGATCTGGCGGCGATCTACACGAACGACTACGTCAAGCGGGCGAACGCGAAGTACCCGAACGGCTGACGTGGCGCAAGCCCCGGCATTGCAACTCCACGACGTCGCCTGTACCTTCGTCTCGAAGGACGACCCGAGCCAGCGCTACACCGCGGTGCGTGACGTGAAACTGACAGTCGGCGCCGGCGAATTCGTCTCGGTCGTCGGCCCGACCGGCTGCGGCAAGAGCACCTTGCTGAACGTCGCGGCCGGCCTGCTCGCACCGAGCACCGGCAGCGTCGAAGTGTTCGGCGCGCCGCTCGCCGGCATCAACACCCGCGCCGGCTACATGTTCCAGTCCGAAAGCCTGATGCCCTGGCGGACCGCGGCGCAAAACGTGATGGCCGGGCTCGAGTTCCGCGGCGCGGCGGACGCGCGCGCGCGGGCCGACGAGTGGCTCAAGCGCGTCGGCCTCGGTGGTTTCGGCGACCGCTATCCGCACCAGCTCTCGGGCGGCATGCGCAAGCGAGTCAGCCTTGCGCAGACCCTGGTGCTCGACCCCGACATCATCCTGATGGACGAGCCGTTCTCGGCGCTCGACGTGCAGACCCGGCAGCTGATGGAGAACGAGCTGCTGGCGCTGTGGGCCGACAAGCGCAAGGCGGTGCTGTTCATCACGCACGACCTCGACGAAGCGATCGCGATGAGCGACCGCGTCGTCTGCCTGAGCGCCGGGCCGGGCTCGCACCCGATCGGCGAGTTCGCGATCGACCTGCCGCGCCCGCGCGACGTGGCCGAGGTGCGCTCCACAAAGCGCTTCGTCGAGCTGCACCAGGCGATCTGGGGCGTGCTGCGCGACGAGGTGCTCAAAGGCTATCGGCAGCAACTGGCCGCATGAAGTACCTGCGACTCTGGCAGGCCGGCCTGCTGTTGCTGATCTTCGTACTCTGGCACGTGCTGACGAAGCCGGGATTGATTCCGCCGCTCTTCTTCGAGAACGACCAGCAGGCCGCGTTCTTCTTCGGCGAGCCGCTGAAGATCTTCGGGCGCATCTGGGCCTGGTTCGTCACGAACGCGGATATCTATGAACACCTGGGGGTCACGCTGCTCGAGACCGTGCTCGCGTTTGGCATCGGCACGGTGCTCGGTCTGGGTTGCGGCTTGTGGCTCGCGCTGAGCCCGATGGCGGCTGCGATCACGGATCCCTACATCAAGGCCCTGAACAGCATGCCGCGCGTGATCCTCGCGCCGATCTTCGCGGTCTGGTTCGGGCTGGGCGTGGCGAGCAAGGTCGCGCTCGGCGTCACCTTGGTGTTCTTCATCGTCTTCTTCAACGTCTACCAGGGCGTCAAGGAGGTGAGCCCGGTCGTGCTCGCGAACGCGCGCATGCTCGGCGCCTCGGGCAGGCAGCTGCTGCGGCACGTCTACCTGCCGAGCGCGACGAGCTGGGTCTTCAGCTCGCTGCACACCAGCGTCGGCCTCGCGTTCGTCGGCGCGGTGGTCGGCGAGTACCTCGGTTCGTCGCGCGGCGTGGGGTACCTGATCCTGCAGGCCGAGGGCTCGTTCGACATCAACACCGTGATGGCCGGCATCCTCGTGCTGACCGTGTTCGCGCTGATGCTCGACGGGGTTGTCAGCAAGCTGGAGAAGCGGCTGATGAAGTGGCAGCCGAAGACGAGCGAGACCGAGAAGCTCTAGCGGCCGACGCCGCACCGGCGCAGAATCTGGAGTCGCATTCTCGACAGGAGATGGCTATGTTGACACATGCTCCCGTGACCACGATGTTGCCGGTCAAGGACCTCGCCCGGGCCTGCCAGTTCTACGAAGGCCGGCTGGGCTTGAAGCCGATCGGGGCGCAGGCCGACGGCAAGTTCAGCTATGACTGCGGCGGCGCGACACTCGCGCTGTTCCCGAAGGACGGCGGCACCAAGGCCGATCACACCGCGATCAGCTTCCGCGTGCCCGACATCGCCGCCAGCATCGCCGAACTGCAGCGCGCCGGCGTGATGTTCGAGAACTACGACTTTCCGGGGCTGAAGACGGTCGAACACGTCTGCGTGCTCGGCGCGGAGAAAGCAGCCTGGTTCCTCGATACCGAAGGCAACATCCTGTGCCTGCACGAGGACCTGGCGTAACGCCTCACTTCGCCGTCGGCATCACGAATTCGGCGCCTTTGCCGATGCTTGCCGGCCAGCGCTGCATGATCGATTTCTGCTTGGTGTAGAAGCGCACGCCTTCCTCGCCGTAGGCGTGCATGTCGCCGAACAGGCTGCGCTTCCAGCCGCCGAAGCCATGCCACGCCATCGGCACCGGGATCGGCACGTTGATGCCGACCATGCCGACCTGGATGCGGCGCGAAAACTCGCGGGCGACATTGCCGTCGCTGGTGAAGCAGGCCACGCCGTTGCCGAACTCGTGTGCGTTGATCAGTTCGACCGATTCCTTCAGGTCGCGCACGCGCACGCACGACAGCACCGGGCCGAAGATTTCTTCCTTGTAGATGCGCATCCCGGGCGTCACGTGATCGAACAGCGTGCCGCCCGTGAAGAAGCCGTTCTCGTGCCCGGCGACCTTGAAGGGCTTGCCCGTTTGCGAGTTCACGCGCCCGTCGACGACGAGCGTCGCGCCTTCCTCGATGCCGACACCGATGTAGCCCTCGATGCGCTCCAGCGCCTGCTTCGTGACGATCGGGCCCATCTCGGCGTCGAGCTCCATGCCGTTCTTGACCTTCAGCGTCCGCGCGCGCGCGGCCAGCTTCGGCACGATCTTGTCGGCGACGTCGCCGACCAGCACCGCGACGCTGATCGCCATGCAGCGCTCGCCGGCCGAGCCGTAGGCCGCGCCGATCAGCGCGTCGACGGCCTGCTCGATGTCGGCGTCGGGCATCACGACCATGTGGTTCTTCGCCCCGCCCAGCGCCTGCACGCGCTTGCCGTGGTGCGCGCCGGTCTCGTAGATGTACTGCGCGATCGGCGTCGAGCCGACGAACGACAGCGCCTTCACGTCGGGGTGCGTCAGCAGCGCGTCGACCGCGACCTTGTCCCCTTGCACGACGTTGAACACGCCGTCGGGCAGACCGGCCTGCGTCAGCAACTGCGCCATGAACATCGAGCACGACGGATCGCGCTCGCTGGGCTTGAGGATGAAGGTGTTGCCGCAGGCGATCGCGACCGGGTACATCCACATCGGCACCATGCACGGGAAGTTGAACGGCGTGATGCCGGCGACCACGCCGAGCGGCTGGCGCAGGGTCCAGTTGTCGATGCCGGTCGAGACCTGGTCGGTGAAGTCGCCCTTCAGCAACTGCGGCACGCCGCAGGCGAACTCGACGATGTCGATGCCGCGTGTGACCTCGCCCTGCGCGTCGGTGAAGACCTTGCCGTGCTCGGCGGTGATCATCGCGGCGAGCGTGTCGCGGTGCTGATTCAGCAGGCCAAGGAAGGTGGTCAAGATGCGGGCGCGGCGGATCGGCGGCATGTCGGCCCAGGCCGGGAACGCGGCCTTCGCCGCGGCGACGGCGGCCGCGACCTCGTCGATCGAGGCCAGCGCGACCTGGCGTGCGACCGCGCCGGTCGAGGGGTTCCACACCGGCTGGCGGCGCCCGGAGCTCGCCGCGACCGTGCGGCCGTTGATGTAGTGACCGACCTCGGTGGTGGCCGTAAAGGCTTCGGGTGCGCCCATGATGAATCTCCTCGCGTCCGGGGAACGGATCAGCCAGACAGTCTATGCGAGCGTGAGCTGGCCAAGGCGGGCCAAAAAAAACCCACCCGCGCGAGCGGGTGGGCTTGGAAGTCCTTCGGAAAGGACGTCGTTGGGACCGGTAGCGGTTCTGCGCCCTGTTCGCCGTGATGTTCTTCGCCGGGCGTGTCGAACCTTGCTTCGCGCCTTCGCCGAAGGCGCCGTGTGACAGCAACGACCTGACTCTAGGGATGGCCACACGCGCCGGCCATCCCCAGTTTGAGGGACGGCCACGGAATGCCGGGGTTGCGACCTTGCCTGAGAACGAGCTCCCTGGCGTGGCGCGCGACAATGCGCCATGCCCGCCCAACCTCCGAAGTCTCCGCCGCATGCGGTGCAGCCGCTGAGCGAGCGCGAACTCGACGAGCTGCAAGCCCTCGTCGATCGCGTGCCGGCGCCGCTCGATGCGCTCGATGTCAGCATGATCGACGGCTACCTGTGCGGCGTGCTGCTGCAGCCGCGGCGTGTCACGGTCGCGCGCTGGCTGCCGCACGTCACCGACATCGATGGCCACGCGCTGCCGCCGAAATTCGATGCGGCCCGGTTGCACGCGCTGGTTCTGCGCCGCCACGCCGAACTCGACGCTGCGATCCAGCGCCGCCAGTGGTTCGATCCCTGGGTTTTCGAGCTGGCGGACGAGGACATGCCTGCCGATCGCGCGACGCTCGACCCCGACGATGATGATGACGAGCCCCCCGAACCGGGTGCGATCGACGCGGTCTACCCGTGGGTGGCCGGCTTCTCGGCTGCGCTCGAGCTCTTTCCCGAGCTGATGGCGCTCGACGCGAAGGCGCTGACCGAGCCGCTCGCGCTGATCTACCGCCACCTCGCGCCCGACGATCTCGAAGACGCCGACGAATTGCTCGCCGAGATCGAGAGCCTGGAGCCGCCCGAGGACCTCAGCGAAGCCGTTGAGGGCCTGGTGCGCGCCACCCTGCTGCTCGCCGACATCGCCCGCCCGGTGGCCGCGCCCGGCCCGAGCCGCCCGGGCCCGCGCCGGCCGCGGCCCTCAAATCGCTGACGGGTCGACGTCGACCGCCCAGCGCAGGATGCGCTGCTGCGCGTTCTTCTGCGCGCGCCGCAACTCGTGCAGCGCGGGCAGCCACTGCGCGAGGAAACGCTGCAACGCCCTGCGCGAGGCCGACTCGACCAGCATCTGCATGCGCTCCACATCGGCGACCCGCGCCACCGCCATCGGCACCGGCGGGTAGACCATCACCTGCGCGGCGTCGGGCAGGCTGGCCGCGAGGGTCGCGGCGGCCTGCAGGAACGCGCGCGCGGCCTGCGGCGTGCGCGCATCGGCGCGCAGGATCGCGAGGTGCGAGAACGGCGGCAGCCCGGCCATCTCGCGCTCCTTCAGCTGGCTTGCCGCGAAGGCCTCGAAATCGTGGCGGCGCAGCGCGCCGTACAGGGCGTGCGCCGGGTGCCAGGTCTGCAGCCAGAGCTCGCTGCGTGCGGCCTGTTCGGCGTCTCGGCCGGCGCGGCCGCCGGCCTGCATCAGCAGCGCGAACAGGCGCTCGGGGGCGCGGAAGTCGCTGCTGAACAGCGAGCTGTCCGGGTTCACCGCCGCGACCAAGGTGATGCGGCGAAAGTCGTGGCCCTTGGTCACCATCTGCGTGCCCACCAGCACGTCGACGTCGCCGGCGTGGACCGCGCCGAGCTGCGCTTCGAGCGCCCCCTTCAGGCGCGTGCTGTCGGCGTCGATGCGCGCGATGCGCGCCGGCCGGTCGTCGGGCGTGTGCAGCAAGGCGCCGAGCTGCTCTTCGAGGCGCTCGGTGCCGCGGCCGATCGGCGCGATGTCCAGGTTGCCGCAATCCGGGCACGCGCGCGGCACGCGTTCGGTGAAGCCGCAGTGGTGGCAGCGCAGCGTGCGATCGAGCTTGTGGAACACGCGCCACGCGCTGCAGTGCGGGCAGGCGCTCTTCCAGCCGCATTCGCCGCAATGCAGCACCGGCGCGTAGCCGCGCCGGTTCAGGAACACCAGGCTCTGCTCGCCACGCGCGAGACGCTCCTGCAGCGCGGCCACCAGCGGCGCCGACAGCGCGGTGTTCGCGCCACGGGTCTTCGGCTGCTGGTTCATGTCGACCAGGCGCACCGCCGGCAGCGCGCCGCCGCCGATGCGCGACGGCAGCGCCAGGCGCGTGTAGCGGCCCTCGGCGGCGCGTTGCCAGCTCTCCAGCGACGGCGTCGCCGAGCCGAGCACGACGCAGGCCCGCTCCAGCCGGCCGCGGTAGACCGCCAGATCGCGCGCCGAGTAGCGCGCGCCCTCCTGCTGCTTGTACGACGGATCGTGCTCTTCGTCGACGACGATCAGCCCGAGCCGCGGCATCGACGCGAACACCGCCAGCCGGGTGCCCAGCACCAGGTCGGCCAGGCCGAGGTGCGCCGCGAGCCAGCTGCGCAGCCGCTGCGCCGGCGTCAGCGCGCTGTGCAGCGAGACGATGTGGCGGCCGGCAAAGCGTTCGGCGAAACGCGCCTCGAGCTGCGGCGTCAGGTTGATCTCGGGCACCAGCACCAGCGCCTGCCGGCCGGCGGCGAGCGCCTGCGCCGCGGCACCCAGGTAGACCTCGGTCTTGCCGCTGCCGGTGACGCCGTGCAGCAGCACCGGCGCCGGCGTGGGCTGCGCGCCGGCGGCGGCAATCGCGGCAAGCGCGCGGGCCTGGTCGTCGGTCAGCGGCGGCGGCGGCGCTGACCGCGCCGCGTCGACCGCGGCGTCGAGCGCCTGGTTCAGCTTCCTGATGCGGTTCGCGAGCTGCGCGTCGTCGAGCTTGCGCAATTCGGGCGGCAGCACCGACAGCGCGATCTCGCCGGTGCTGCGCTGGTAGTACGCCGCGGCGAAGTCGACCAGTTCGAGCCACGCCGCACCCAGCGGCGGCAGCGAATTCAGGGCCGCGCTGACCGGCCTCAGTTCCACAGTCGTGGCGGCGTCCGGCGCGCCGTGCCATACGACGCCCGGCACCTCACGCCGACCCAGCGGAACGCTGACGAGGGTTCCGGCCGGCAGCGGGCGCTCACTCGAGTAGTCGAGCGGCGCCGACAGACCGGTGTGCTGCGGCGCATCGACGGCGACTCGCACGCGCAGCGCGGTCATGCTCGTCGTGCCTGTGAAGTTAGCGCTCAAACCTCGGCTCTCGTTCATGAAGTTGCGCTAAGTCGATGATTTTTAAGTGCTTTCAAAGCTTTCCACTTCCACTGTGGATAACTTTGTGCGTAACCACCTTCGGAACGGCCGGAAACGCTGGCTGCGCCTCGTTGCACCGAAGATTGCCCGCTTTCGCGGCAATGGAAGCAAACCAATGAAATCAACCACTTAGCGCAGATTGGTGAGAATCCCATGCTGCGGCGCAACAGCGCGGCCAGTGCGCAAAGCGGACGCTCGCTTTTGGGGATAAGTCAAGCCCTGAGCGCTTACTTACCTGCAATGGAAAATCTTGCGCGGGTCGTCTTCGGCCGGCGTCACGGGCGGGCGCGCAGGCCGGTCGACAGCTCGTGCACCGCGTCGACCAGCACCGCGACGTTCTCCGGCGGGGTGTGCTGGCTGATGCCATGGCCGAGATTGAAGATGTGGCCGGTGGCTGCCCCAAAGCTTGCCAGCGTACGCGCAACCTCGGCCCGGATCTGCGCCGCCCCGGCGAACAGCACGTTCGGGTCGATGTTGCCCTGCAGCGCGACTTGGTCGCCGATGCGTGCGCGGGCCGCGCCGAGGTTGACGGTCCAGTCGAGCCCGACCACGTCCGGCTGCGCCGCAGCAATCTCTTCCAGCCACGGGCCGCCGCCCTTCGTGAACACGATCTGCGGGATGCGCTGGCCCGCGTGTTCGCGTTTGAGCTGCTCCAGCACGCGGCGCGTGTAGGCCAGGCTGAATTGCTGGAACGCGCCGTCGGCGAGCACGCCACCCCAGCTGTCGAAGATCATCACGGCCTGCGCACCGGCCTCGATCTGCGCGTTCAGGTACTGCGCCACCGCCGCGGCGTTGACTTCGAGCATGCGGTGCATCAGGTTGGGCCGGCTGTACAGCATGGTCTTGACGAGGCGGTAGTCGGTCGAGCCCGCGCCCTCGACCATGTAGCAGGCCAGCGTCCACGGGCTGCCCGAGAAGCCGATCAGCGGCACGCGCCCGTTCAGCGCCTTGCGGATCGACGCGACCGCATCGAACACGTAGCGCAGCTTGTTCATGTCCGGCACTTCGAGCTTCGCGACCGCGGTCTCGTCGCGCAGCGGGTGCGCGAAGCGCGGGCCTTCGCCGTCGGCGAAGCTCAGGCCCAGGCCCATTGCGTCGGGCACGGTCAGGATGTCGCTGAACAGGATCGCGGCGTCGAGCGCGTAGCGGTCCAGCGGTTGCAGCGTCACCTCGGTCGCGAAATCCGGGTTCGTCGCCAGGGCCATGAAGCTGCCGGCCCTGGCGCGCGTGGCGCGGTACTCGGGCAGATAGCGGCCGGCCTGCCGCATCAGCCAGACCGGCGTGTGCGCGGTGGGCTGGCGCAGGCAGGCGCGCAGGAAGCTGTCGTTCTGGAGCGGTGCATGCATCGCCGGATTGTCGCAAACCGGCCCGTCCGCCCGATGCCCATAATGAACCCCTCACCCGGGGAGGCTTCGCATGCTGGCCAACGACATCCTGCACACGATCGGCAACACGCCGCACATCCGCATCAATCGGCTGTTCGGGGACACGCACAGCGTCTACATCAAGAGCGAGCGCGCCAACCCGGGCGGCTCGATCAAGGACCGGATCGCGCTGGCGATGGTCGAGGCGGCCGAGGCCTCGGGCGCGCTCAAGCCCGGCGGCACGATCATCGAGCCGACCTCGGGCAACACCGGCGTCGGCCTGGCGATGGTCGCGGCGGTGAAGGGCTACAAGCTGATCCTGGTGATGCCCGACAGCATGAGCGTCGAGCGCCGCCGCCTGATGCTCGCGTATGGCGCGAAGTTCGAGCTCACACCGCGCGAGAAGGGCATGAACGGTTCGATCGCGCGCGCCACCGAGTTGCTCGCAGCCACACCGGACGGCTGGATGCCGCAGCAGTTCGAGAACCCGGCCAACATCGACGTGCACATGCGCAGCACCGCGCAAGAGATCGCTGCCGATTTCCCGAGCGGCATCGATGCGCTGATCACAGGCGTCGGCACCGGCGGTCACCTCACCGGCTGCGCGCAGGTGCTGAAGGCGATGTGGCCGAAGCTGCAGGTGTTCGCGGTCGAGCCGAGCGCCTCGCCGGTCATCAGCGGCGGCAAGCCGAGCCCGCACCCGATCCAGGGCATCGGCGCCGGCTTCATCCCGAAGAATCTGCATGTCGACCTGCTCGACGGCGTGATCCTGGTCGAGGCCGAGGCCGCGCGCGAGATGGCGCGGCGCGCGGCGCGCGAAGAGGGCATGCTCGTGGGCATCTCGTCGGGCGCCACGCTGGCGGCGATCGGCCAGAAGCTGCCGTCGCTCGCGGCCGGCGCCACCGTGCTCGGCTTCAACTACGACAGCGGCGAGCGCTACCTGTCGATCGAGGGCTTCCTGCCAACGGAGTGAAGCGCCGCAGTCGCGTCGCCGAACCCGCCCCGAACAGCCTTGAAAGGCAAGCGAACCATGATCGAGAACGCCCGCCGGCGCCGCGCGCTGAAGATGCTCGGATGCACGCCGCTCATCGGCTCACTGGGCGCGCTGGCGGCCGACGATGCGAAGCCGCGCTACGCCGTGCTGTCGGCCATCGGCGATCAGCTCACGCTGGTGTTTTTCCGACGCGGTGTCGGCTCCAACATCGACCAGAACGTGCGCAAGGAAGTGCCCATCAAGGACGCCACGCTCGACAACTTCGCGCTGCTCGCGGTCGACGACGCGATCCGCCGGCGGCACCCCAAGGCGTCGCCGGCGTTGATGAGTTCGCGCGACGCCGCACTGCTCACGCCGAAAGAGCCGTCGCCCGACAGCCCGGCCGAGACGGCGCAGCTGCTGGCACCCGTGAAGGAGATGCTGCAGAAAACCCAGGCCGCGCGCCTGATCCTCGTTTCCAAAGCGCGTGCGGACGCGCACTTTGCGGTCAGCGAAGGTTTTGTCGGCAGCGGCAAGGTGGCCGGGCTGGGGTTCTACAACGACCAGGAGATGCGCGTCCAGCTGGTCGAAAGCGGCGAGCGCGACGTCGGCTTCATCGCGCCCTATGCGTATCTCTCGGTGAGCCTGATCGATGTGCCCTCGCTGACCGTGATCCGGCGCAAGCTCGTCACCGAATCGACGCTGGTCGCCACCGCCGAGGCCAAGGGCGCGGTGCGCCCCCGGGGACGCGATGACGCCGCAACAGAAGATCGACGCGATCGAGCGCCTGATCCGCCAAGGCATCGACCGCGCGTTGCCCGACCTGCTGAGCGCCGGATAGGCGTCGGGCTGCACCGCGACCGCGTCACGCTGAAGAACGCGCCGGCCGCACGTCAGGCGCGCGGGTTAGGATCGACTCGCCATCTTTCGGAGGAACAACATGATTCGTGCGATCTCCCTGCCCGCCTCGTTCGGGCGCGCCCTGGCCGCCGGTTTCGCGGCGCTCGCGCTGCTCAGCCTGTCGGGCTGCGGCTACAACAACTTCCAGACCCTGGACGAGCAGGTGAAGGCCGCGTGGTCGGAGGTGCTGAACCAGTACCAGCGGCGCTCGGACCTGATCCCGAACATCGTCGCCACCGTCAAGGGCGAGGCCAGCTTCGAGCAGGACACGCTGACCAAGGTGATCGAGGCGCGCTCGAAGGCCACCAGCATCCAGGCCACGCCGGAGCTGGTCAACAACCCCGAGGCCTTCGACAAGTTCCAGAAGGCGCAGGGCGAACTGACCGGCGCGCTGAGCCGGCTGATGGTGGTGGCCGAGCAGTACCCGCAGCTGAAGGCGAACCAGGCGTTCCAGGACCTGCGCGTCACGCTCGAAGGCACCGAGAACCGCATCACCGTGGCGCGCAACCGCTACATCAAGACGGTCGCCGACTACAACGTGCTGACGCGCAGCTTCCCGAGCAACCTGACCGCGATGATCTTCGGCTACAAGACCAAGCCGAACTTCACGGTGCAGAACGAAGCCCAGATCTCGGTGCCGCCGAGCGTCAGCTTCGACAAGCCGGCCTCGGCGGCGAAGTGATCGTCGCCGCTCGCGCGAGCCGCTGATGCTGCTGCGACGGCTGTTCGCGTGCTGCGTCGCCGCGGCGCTGTGCCTGGCGGGCGCGGCGCACGCGCAGGACGTGCTGCCGGTGCCGCCGCTGTCGGGCCGCGTCGTCGACCAGACCGGCACGCTGAGCGCCGCGCAGGCGCAGGCGCTCAACGCCAAGCTCGCGGCGATCGAAGCGCAGCGCGGCGCCCAGATCGTCGTGCTGATCGTGCCGACCACGCAGCCGGAAGACATCGCGAGCTATGGCCAGCGCGTCGCCGACACCTGGAAGGTCGGGCGCCGCGACGTCGGCGACGGCCTCGTGATCGTCGTCGCGAAGAACGACCGGCGCATCAACATCGAGGTCGCGAAGACGCTCGAAGGCGCGATCCCCGACGTGCTCGCCGGCCGCATCATCAACGACCAGATCAAGCCGGCGTTCAAGGTCAACGACTACGCCGGCGGGTTGAACGCGGCGATCGACCGGCTCGACAAGGCGATCGGTGGCGAAGCGCTGCCCGCGCCGACGCGCAACAGCGGCGCGCGCGCCGCGAACCGCGGCCTGCTCGGCGGCTTCAACATTCAAGACCTCGCGATCTTCCTGTTCGTCGGCGTGCCGATCGCCGGTGCGGTGCTGAGCGGCATCTTCGGCCGCAAGTTCGGCTCGGTGCTGACCGGCGGCGCGGTCGGCGGCATCGCCTGGTTCCTGACCGCGAGCGCGCTGGTCGCCGGCGGCGCCGGGCTGGTCGCGCTGTTCCTCGTCGGTGTGATGGGCATGGGCGGGGGGCGATCGGGCGGTGGCGCGCCGATCATCTGGGGCGGTGGTGGCGGTGGTGGCGGGGGTGGATTCGGCGGTCGAGGCGGGGGCGGTGGTTTCAGCTCCGGCGGCGGCGGCGATTTCGGCGGCGGCGGCGCGTCGGGGAGTTGGTGATGGCGAACCGGTTGATGCGACTGCTCAAGCACCGAAGCGTCGACGAGACCGACGCGAAACGCCTGCTCGGCGACGGCGCGCCGGAGCGCATTCAGGCTCGCGTCGCGGCGAGCGAACTGCACCACAGCGGCGAGATCCGCGTCTGCATCGAAGCCGGTCTGCCGCTGAGCTACCTGAAGCGTGATGCACCGGTGCGCGAGCGCGCGGTGATGATGTTCGGCAAGCTGCATGTGTGGGACACCGAGCACAACAACGGCGTGCTGATCTACCTGCTGCTCGCCGAGCACTCGATCGAAATCATTGCCGACCGCGGCCTCGCGCGGCATGTGAGCGCAGCCGAGTGGCAGCGCATCACCGCGACGATGGGTGCGGCCTTCAAGGCCGGCCAGTTCGAGGCCGGGTTGAACCAGGCGGTCGACGCAGTCGATGCGCTGCTGGCCAAGCACTTCGCGCTCGCGCCGGGCGAGGCGAACCCGAACGAGTTGCCGGACGCGCCGTATTTGCGGTGATTCGCTGCGTCGAGCGTCAGTTCGGGTGCGCGCCGGCACTCGCCTCGGCGGGCTGCGTGCGCACCGCCCACACGACACCCGCGATCAGCAGCGCGACGCCAATCAGCATTTCGACCTGCGGCCAGCTCTTGCGCAGCACGAACGCATAGCTCAGCGCCGCCAGCGTCTCGAACACGATCAACTGACCCGACAACGTGGGCGACAGGCGCTGGCTCGCTTCGTTCCAGCACAGCGTGCCGAGCCACGACGCGAACAGGCCGATCGCGAACATCAGCCCGATGAAGTCGGCCGCGCGCGGGCCGAACGGCATCGCGAACGCATCGCCGCTCGCGATGTTCCAGAGCCACGTGGCCGCGTAGCCGATCAAGGCCAGTGGCAAGGTCATCAGGCCCTGCGCGGTGGCCCAGCCGCGCGGGCTGCGATCGGGGTGGGCGCGCAGCCATTCGGCGTTGCGGATCGGGTACCAGGTCCAGCACGCGACCGCGCCGACCGCGAGCAGGCCGCCGAGCGCGTAGCGCGCGAGGTCGGCGTGCGGGCCGGCCTTCAGGTGCGCCAGTTCGACATGGTTGACGAGCGCGATGCCGGCGCCGATCAGCGCCAGCGACGGCAGCAGCTTCGACCACGCCAGCGGTGCCTCGGCCCGCGCGCCATCGCGCGCGACGCGCAGCTTCGAGGTGATCGCGATCACCACCGGCAAGGTGCCGATGATCATCGTCGGCAGCGGCCCACCGGCACGCTGGATCGCGCTCGCGAGGAACAGGTAGTAGACGATGTTGCCGACCAGCGCGAGCTTGAGCGCCTCGACCCAGTCGGCGCGCGCGAGCTGCTTCAGCCGCTCGCGGTCGAGCCATGCGAGCGGCAATGCGATCAGGCCGAACGCGAGGTAGCGGCCGAAGGATTGCAAGGTCGCCGGGTATTCGGGCAACAGCAGCGGGCCGACGAACACCAGCCCCCACATCAGGCCGGCGGCGAGGGCGAAGAGGATTCCGGGCAGGCGTGGCGGGCGGGACATCGTGGGGGGCGAGTGTGCCTCAGTGCCGCGTCGGGTTTGTTGGGCAAGGCGGCACGCGGGCAGGCCGGCAATAGTTCGGCACCGGGCGCACCGCAGCGCTTGCGAAGGACCGCATGAAGCCGATCTCGCGCGCACACCGCATCACCCTCGCGACGATGCTCGCCGTCAGCCTGCACGCCGCGCCGGTGCACGCAGCGGACCCGGCCGACCCGGTGCAAACCCAGCGCCTGCACGCCTTGTTCGACGCCGAGTGGGAGGCCGACATGCGGCGCTACCCGGAATACGCCACCTATGTCGGCGACCATCGCTATGGCGACCGGCTGCACGACGCGACGCCGGCCACGCGCGCGGCCGAGTTTGCGTCGGCGCGCGAGTCGCTGGCAGCGGCGCAGGCGATCCGGCGTGACGCCCTTTCGCCGCAGGACCAGGTCTCGCTCGACGTGTTTCTCGATGGCACGAAGCGCAACCTGAGCTTCGAGTCCTTCGTCGGCTACAGCAGCATGAGCCTGGGAGCGCTCGGTGGTTTTCAGTCCAATTTCGCCGACCTGCTCGCCGCCAGCCCGGTGGCCAGCCGCGCGCAGGTCGAGCAGATGCTGGCGCGCATGGCGACCTACCCTAAGCGCGTCGAGCAGGAGTTGGTGCGCTTGCGCGAAGGCATGGCACTGGGCTGGGTGCCGCCGCGCAGCGTGCTCGACCGGGTGCTTGTGCAGCTCGACGCCGAACTCGCGCCGGCCGTCGAGCGGGGCCCGTTCTTCCTGCCCTTCACGCGTCTGGGTTCGGACATTCCTGCCACCGAGCAAAGCGCGTTGCGAGCGCAGGCCGTGCAGGCTATCGATGCGCAGGTGCTGCCCGCGCTGCGCCGCCTGCGCCTCTTCGTCGCCGACGAGTACCTGCCGGCCGCGCCCACCGACGGCGCCCTGAGCCGCTACCCCGGTGGCGACCGGGTCTATGCCGTGCTCCTGCAGACGCACACCACGACCGACCTGAACGCCGCACAGATCCACGCCCTCGGCGTGCGCGAACTGACGCGCCTGCGCGCCGAGATGGACGCGGTGGTGAAAGAGACCGGCTTCGACGGCGACTTCGCCCGCTTTGTCCAGCACCTCAACACCGACCCGAAGTTTTTCCACACGAGCCCGGAATCGCTGCTCGGCGGCTACCGCGAGATCGCCAAGCGCATTGACCCCGAGTTGCCGCGCCTCTTCGCCCAACTGCCGCACGCCCCGTACGGCGTGCGCGCGATGCCGGCGCACATGAGCCTCGACCGCGCCGAGTATTACGACGCGCCGGCGTTCGACGGCAGCCGGCCCGGCTGGTTCAATGCCAACGCTGGCGCCTGGCGCACCCGGCCGATCTGGGGCATGGAGACCTTGGTCGCGCACGAAGCCGTGCCCGGCCACCACCTGCAATTCGCGCGCGCCGTGGAGCTGGGCGAACTGCCCCGCTTCCAGCGCGGTGGCGGCTACGCCGTCTACGCCGAAGGCTGGGCGCTGTACGCCGAGACGCTGGGCTTCGAGCTGGGCCTGTACAAGGACCCGACCAGCCGCTTCGGCCACTTGCAGGCCCAGGCCTTTCGCGCCGCGCGTCTGGTGGTCGACACCGGCCTGCACGCACTCGGCTGGACGCGCCAGCGGGCGATCGATTTCATGGTCGAGCGCACCGGCCAGGGCCTGCCCTATGTCACCAGCGAAGTTGATCGCTACTACTCGTGGCCGGGCCAGGCGCTGGCCTACATGATCGTCGAGCTGAAGATCATCGAGCTGCGCGACCGGGCGAAGGCGGCGCTGGGTGCGCGCTTCGACATCCGCAAGTTCCACGGCGTCGTGCTCGACCTCGGCTCGGTGCCGCTGCTCGAGCGGGCGGTGGATGCGTGGATCGCAGCGGGCCGGGGCTGAGTGTTGCGCGCTGCATCGAGGGCGTCTGGCTGCAAACAATTTGCGCGGCAGTGTCGACCCGACGGGTCGGCGTTCGTCGTGCACGTACGGGCATCGTCGATGCCTCTCTTGGCGGGCCGCGACCGGCCCGGGTCAACACATCAAGTCACGGAGACGTCATGCAAATCGAGGCTTATCTGTTCTTCAACGGCCGCTGCGAAGAAGCGATCGGGTTCTATCGTCAGGCGCTCGGCGCCGAAGTCGAAATGATGATGCGTTTCAAGGACAGCCCCGATCCGATGCCGCCCGGTGCGCTGGCGCCCGGCTTCGAGGACAAGGTGATGCACGCCTCGCTGCGCATCGGAGGCGGCTGCTGATGGCCTCCGACGGAATGGGTTTCGGCGAGCCGGAGTTCAAAGGCTTTTCGATCTCGATCCACGCCCCCGACGCAGCCGGTGCCGACCGGATGCTCAACGCGCTGGCCGAGGGCGGAACGGTGAAGATGCCGCTCGGCAAGACCTTCTGGTCGCCGCACTTCGGCATCGTGGCCGACCGTTTCGGGGTGTCCTGGATGGTGACGGTGGCGGGCTGACGCGCGCACGGCCGGCCGCGCGAGCCGGGCGCCGTAGCATCGCGGCATGAACCCGAAGCCCGGCTCGGCCGAACACTGCCTGGCGCTCGCCATCCAGCATGTCAATGCCGGCCAGCCCGAGCGCGCGAAGTTGCTGTGTGAACACGCGCTGGCGGCCCACCCGCCGCACCCGGCGGTGCTGCAACTGCTGGCGGTGTTGTGCCTGAAGGAAGGCGACCTGGCACGCGCGCGGTTGAGCATCGCGCACAGCCTGGCGCTGCGCCCCGACCACGCGCCTTCGCGGCTCGTGGCGGGCGATGTGGCGCACGCGCTCGGGCTCGCGCTGGCGGCGAACGGCGACGCGTTCGAGGCCGCGCAAGGCCTGTCGCAGGCGGTGGCCTTCGCGCCGATGAAGGTCGATGCCTGGTTCGCGCTGGCCCTGGCGCGGCACGACCTGCGCGACCTGGCGGGTGCGGAAGCCGCGCTGCGCCGGGTGTTGACGCTCGGCCCGCCGCGCGCGGAGGTCGAAGTCAACCTCGGTATCGTGCTGCAGGACGCCGGCCGCATCGACGAAGCGATGCGCGCCTACGGCCGCGCCTGCCGGTTAAACGACGCCACCTTCGGGCGCATCGCGCACGCCCTCGCGGCGGCGAATGTCGGGCGCCTGTGGCTCGACCTCGACGCGCTGCGCGACACCTTGCGCGGCCTGCCGCCTTGAGCCACTGGCGCCGTCGGAGTCAAGCCGTTCCGCGTTTGCTGCGGTAGCCCTTGCGGTAGATGCCGGGCCCGGCCAGGATGCGATTCGCCAGCGCGTCGTAGCGGGCCACGTGGGCGGGCGACATCGCTTCGCACACCAGGTTCGGCGTCTCGCGTGGCACCGGGTAGCACTGCGCGACCGGCGTGCCGCGCGGCAGCACGCCCGAGAAGCCGGGCTCGGTCCAGACGGCCGGGAAGTTGATGCCGACATCGCTGAATCGATCGGCATCGACCAGGCCGGTGACGAGCCGGAACGGCAGGTCGTCGCGGTTGATCGGGTGCACGGCCATCAGCGACCAGCCCGGTTCCAGCTCGATGGTCCAGAAGCTGTTGAACTTTATCGCCGAGCGCCGGCCGCGCGCCAGCGGCGAGCCGGCGATCTGCTCCGGCACATGAAAGCTCAGCGGCGCGCGCGGGTGCCCGTGCACAGTCAGCACCGGCAGCGGCCAGTTCCAGCTGAACTCGCCAGCGCGCACCGTCACGTCGCAGGGCAGCAGCAGCATGAAACCGTGCGCCATCGCATCGACGAAGGGCGGGCATTGCTTGACCGTGCGGATGCTGCGCTGGTGCACGCCCGAAACCACCCTGGGCGCCATCTGCCGCAGCCACGCGGGCAGCAGCGCCTTGGCCGGCGCCGGGCGCGGCAGCAGGTCGATCAGCGCGGGGTCGCAGCGAAAGGTGATGTTCATCGGTGCCAAAGAATAGCGCCCCGCCGGTCGCACGACCGGCGAGGCGCGTCTTTCAGTCAAAGCCGGGGCTCAGCGGACCTTGCCCGCCTTCCAGGCATTCAGCAGCGTGTCGTAGGCGATCGTCGCGCCCTGCGGCTTCTCGTTCGCCAGCTTCTTCCACGGCGCGCCCTTGTCGCTGAGCCACTTTTCGGGCGGGCCCTTCGGATTGAGCTTGGGCGCGCAATGGGCCATGCCGGCGCGCTGCAGGCGGGCCATCACGTCGTCCATTTCGTTGGCCAGGTTGTCCATCGCCTGCTGCGGCGTCTTCTCGCCGGTGACGGCCACCGCCACGTTCTTCCACCACAGCTGCGCGAGCTTCGGGTAGTCGGGCACGTTGTTGCCGGTCGGCGTCCAGGCGACGCGCGCCGGGCTGCGGTAGAACTCGATCAGGCCGCCGTACTTCGCCGCGTTCTGCGTGAAGTAGTCGGAGCGGATGTCGCTGTCACGGATGAACGTCAGGCCGACGACCGACTTCTTCAGCGACGTGGTCTTGGCCGTCACGAACTGCGCGTACAGCCAGGCGGCCGCGGCACGGTTCGGATCGTTGGACTTCAGAAAGGTCCACGAGCCCACGTCCTGGTAGCCGTTCTGCATGCCCTGCTTCCAGTACGGGCCGTTCGGGCCGGGCGCCATGCGCCACTTCGGCGTGCCGTCGGCGTTCACGACCGGCAGGCCGGGCTTGATCATGTCGGCGGTGAAGGCGGTGTACCAGAAAATCTGCTGCGCGATCTGGCCTTGCGCCGGCACCGGGCCGGATTCGCCGAAGGTCATTCCGGTGGCTTCTTTCGGCGCGTACTTCTTCATCCAGTCGATGTACTTGGTCAGCGCATAGACGGCGGCCGGCGAGTTGGTCGCGCCGCCGCGCTCCACTGCCGCGCCGACCGGCGTGCACTTGTCGGCGGCGACGCGGATGCCCCACTCGTCGACCGGCAGGCCGTTCGGGATGCCGATGTCGGCAGCGCCGGCCATCGACAGCCAGGCGTCGGTAAAGCGCCAGCCCAGCGACGGGTCTTTCTTGCCGTAGTCCATGTGGCCGTAGATCGGCTTGCCGTCGATCGTCTTCACGTCTTCGCTGAAGAACGCGGCGATGTCTTCGTAGGCGCTCCAGTTCAGCGGCACGCCCAAGTCGTACTTGTACCTGGCCTTGAACTTGTCCTGCAGGTCCTTGCGCGCGAACAGGTCGGCGCGGAACCAGTACAGGTTCGCGAACTGCTGGTCGGGCAGCTGGTACAGCTTGCCGTCGGGCGCGGTCGTGAAGCTGGTGCCGATGAAGTCCTTCAGGTCCAGGCCCGGGTTCGTGTACTCCTTCCACGGCCCGGCCATCTGGTCGGTCAGCGCAAGCGCGGTGCCGTAGCGGTAGTGGGTGCCGATGTGGTCGGAGTCGTTGATCCAGCCGTCGTAGATCGACTTGCCCGACTGCATCGAGGTCTGCAGCTTCTCGACCACGTCGCCTTCCTGAATGATGTCGTGCTTGACCTTGATGCCGGTGATCTCTTCGAAGGCCTTGGCCAGCGTCTTCGATTCGTACTCGTGCACGGTCAATGTCTCGGAGACGACCGAGATCTCCTTCACGCCTTTGGCCTGCAGCTTCTTGGCGGCCTCGATGAACCACTTCATCTCGGCCATCTGCTGGTCTTTGTTCAACGTCGAGGGCTGGAACTCCGCGTCGATCCACTTCTTCGCTTCGGCCTCACCGGCCCACACGCTTTGGCCCATGGCCAGAGCGGCGGCGGCGAAGGCCACGGCATGCAAGCGCAATTTCATCTCTGTCTCCTTAAGTGCTTCCCGTTAAAACGACAACGCCACGGCTGGGAAGAATTGGCCGGGTGCCTTGCAAAAATCCGCTATCCCTTGCGCAGGATCAGCCCGATCAGGAGCATCGAGGCAACGAAGCTGATCCAGATCGACGGTTCCTGTTCGAGCCCGAACCAGGTGATCATCTTTTCGCTCACCGCGACGAACGCGAGGTTCACATAGGCGGCGCTCAGCAAGCCGATGAACAGGCGATCGCCGCGCGTCGTCGCGATCGGCAACCAGCCCTTGCGCTCGACGGTGGGTGAATTGATCTCCCACACGGTCATGCCGAGCAGCATCAGCGCGATGCAAATGAAGAACACCGCGACCGGAAGCGTCCAGGCCATCCAAGCAAACATCACAGCCTCCTGTGTCAGACCCGGCCCATCGCGAAACCCTTGGCGATGTAGTGCCGCACGAACCAGATCACGATCGCGCCGGGCACGATGGTCAGCACGCCGGCCGCCGCGAGCACGCCCCAGTCCATCCCCGAAGCACTGACGGTGCGCGTCATCACCGCGACGATCGGCTTGGCGTTGACGCTGGTCAGCGTGCGCGCCATCAGCAACTCGACCCAGCTGAACATGAAGCAGAAGAACGCCGCCACGCCGACACCGGCCTTGATCAGCGGGATGAAGATCGTCAGGAAGAAGCGCGGGAACGAGTAGCCGTCGATGTAGGCGGTCTCGTCGATCTCGCGCGGGATGCCGCTCATGAAGCCTTCGAGGATCCACACCGCAAGCGGCACGTTGAACAGCAGGTGCGCCAGCGCCACCGCGATGTGCGTGTCCATCAGCCCGAGCGTGGTGTAGAGCTGGAAGAACGGCAGCAAGAACACCGCCGGCGGCGTCATCCGGTTCGTCAGCAGCCAGAAGAACACATGCCTGTCGCCGAGGAACTGGTAGCGCGAGAACGCGTAGGCCGCTGGCAGCGCCACCGCCAGCGAGATCACCGTGTTGATCGCCACGTAGATCATCGAGTTGATGTAGCCCGAGTACCAGGACACGTCGGTGAAGATGACCTTGTAGTTGTCCCAGGTGAAGGCCTTGGGCCAGAACGAGAAGAGGCTCAGGATCTCTTCGTTCGTCTTGAACGACATGTTGACCATCCAGTACACCGGCAGGATCGCGAACACCAGGTACAGGATCAGGAAGACGGTCCTCTTCTTGAAGCGTCGGTCATCCATGGCCGGCCTCCGTCTTGTCGGCCGTGCCGACGCGCTGCATCCAGTTGTAGAGGATGAAGCACAACAGCAGGATGATCAGGAAGTAGATCAGCGAGAACGCCGCGGCCGGCCCGAGGTCGAACTGGCCAACCGCCTTCTGCGTCAGGTACTGGCTCAGGAAGGTGGTCGCATTGCCCGGCCCGCCGCCCGTGAGCACGAAGGGCTCGGTGTAGATCATGAAGCTGTCCATGAAGCGCAGCAGCACCGCGATCATCAACACGCCGCGCAACTTGGGCAGCTGGATGTAGCGAAACACCGCGAACTTGCTGGCGCCGTCGATGCTTGCGGCCTGGTAGTAGGCATCGGGGATCGCGCGCAGCCCGGCGAAGCACAGCAGCGCGACCAGCGGCGTCCAGTGCCACACGTCCATCAGCAGCACCGTGAGCCAGGCGTGCGTGGCGTTGCCGGTGTAGCTGTAGTCGATGCCCAGGCTGGCCAGCGCGGCGCCAAACAGGCCGATGTCGGTGCGGCCGTAGATCTGCCAGATCGTGCCGACCACGTTCCACGGGATCAGCAGCGAGATCGCCACGAGCACCAGCACCGCCGATGACTTCCAGCCCTTGGCCGGCATCGACAGTGCCAGGCCGATGCCGAGCGGGATCTCGACCAGCAGCACCGACAGCGAGAACACCATCTGCCGCCACAGCGCGCCCTGCAGATCGTCGTCGCGCATCACCGACTTGAACCACTCGGTGCCGACGAACACACGGCGCTCGGGCGAGATGATGTCCTGCACCGAGTAGTTCACGACGGTCATCAGCGGCAGGATCGCCGAGAACGCCACGCACAGCACCACCGGCAGGACCAGCAGCCACGCCTTCTGGTTCACGGGTTTCATGCGACGACCTCCGGCGCGATCAGTTTCTCGTCACGATAGAAGCAGGTGTGGGTGCCGACGACGCCGAGCCACACTGCGTCGCCCACCTGCGGGATCGCGCGCGCCGGATTCACGCGCAGCCGGATCGGTGTCTCGCTGCCGGCAATGCACGCACTGACGAGCCAGTAGGTGCCGATGTCCTGCGCCTGCGTCACGACCGCGGGGATCGTGCCGGGCGCGTCGGCCGATTCGAGCGTCACGTACTCGGGTCGCACGCCGAGCAGCGTGGCCCCGTCGGCCTGCGTCGCCGCGCCGGGGGTCAGCACCTGGCGGCCCGCCACCGACAGCCCGCTGGCGCTCCATTGCGCCGGCAGGAAGTTCATCCCCGGCGAACCGATGAAGTGGCCGACGAAGGTGTGCTGCGGCCGTTCGAACAGCTCCGACGCGCTGCCGATCTGCACCGCGCGGCCGCGCGTCATCACGACCACCTGATCGGCGAAGGTCAGCGCCTCGACCTGGTCGTGCGTGACATAGACGAGCGTCAGCCTGAGCTCGTGGTGGATCTGCTTCAGCTTGCGCCGCAGCTGCCACTTCAGGTGCGGATCGATCACGGTCAGTGGCTCGTCGAACAGCACCGCGCTCACGTCTTCGCGCACCAGACCGCGGCCGAGCGAGATCTTCTGCTTCGCGTCGGCGGCGAGCCCCGCGGCGCGCGTGTCGAGCTGCCCGCTCATCTCCAGCATC
>JANXZN010000253.1 GCA_025355545.1 Rhizobacter sp. | reverse complement strand
TCGCGGCGGTGCTCGAGGAAGACCTCGATCAGGTCCTTCAGGTTGCACAGACGCGGCTGGCCGTCGATCAGCGCGACCATGTTCATGCCGAAGGTGTCCTGCAGCTGGGTCTGCTTGTACAGGTTGTTCAGCACGACCTCGGGCACTTCGCCGCGCTTGAGTTCGATCACGACGCGCATGCCCGACTTGTCGGACTCGTCCTGGATGTGACTGATGCCTTCCAGCTTCTTCTCGTGCACCAGCTCGGCGATGCGCTCGAGCAGGTTCTTCTTGTTCACCTGATAAGGAATCTCGTCGACGATGATCGACTGGCGCTGGCCCTTGTCGATGTCCTCGAAGTGGCACTTCGCGCGCATGATCACGCGGCCGCGGCCGGTGCGGTAGCCATCGCGCACGCCCGACAGGCCGTAGATGATGCCGGCGGTCGGAAAGTCGGGCGCCGGGATGATCTCCATCAACTCGTCGATCGTCGCGCCCGGGTTCTTCAGCAGGTGGTGGCAGGCGTCGACGACCTCGTTCAGGTTGTGCGGCGGGATGTTCGTCGCCATGCCCACCGCGATGCCGCCCGAGCCGTTGACCAGCAGGTTCGGCAGCCGCGTGGGCATCACCAAAGGTTCCTTTTCGGAGCCGTCGTAGTTCGGGCCGAAGTCGACCGTCTCCTTGTCGAGATCGGCGAGCATCTCGTGCGCGATCTTCGCCAGGCGGATTTCGGTGTAGCGCATCGCCGCGGCGTTGTCGCCGTCGACCGAACCGAAGTTGCCCTGGCCGTCGACCAGCATGTGGCGCATCGAGAAATCCTGCGCCATGCGCACGATCGTGTCGTAGACCGACTGGTCGCCGTGCGGGTGGTACTTGCCGATCACGTCGCCGACGATGCGGGCCGACTTCTTGTACGGGCGGTTCCAGTCGTTGTTGAGCTCGTGCATCGCGAACAGTGCGCGCCGATGCACCGGCTTGAGCCCGTCCCGCGCATCCGGCAGTGCGCGCCCGACGATCACACTCATCGCGTAGTCGAGGTACGAGCGCCGCATCTCCTCTTCCAGACTGATGGGCAGGGTTTCCTTGGCGAACTGGGTCATGCGGTGTTTTCGTAGAAGCCGAGAGGTGACGCGCGCGCTGGCAAATGCGCAATGCAACCGGGCATTCTAATTGCCGAACCTTGTAGCGCTGATGCAACATCAACGGGCCTCAGCGCCTGGCGCGAGGCCAAAAACAGGTTGCGAGAAAGCCCTATGGCACAATAACTCGGTCGGTGGTCAGCCCCCGGGTACGTGCTCTATGCGTGGGGGTTTACCAGTACTTTCCGATTCCGGTTCGGACGTTTTGCAGAACATTACTGCGCCTTCCCTCGAGAGGAGAATCATGAAGAAACTGAACAAGGTGGCGTCGCTCTTTGCAACCGCTGCCCTTGCAACGTCGATGTCTAGCGCGTTTGCGCAGACGGTTGACAACTGGGTCAACGGCAGCGGCAACCTGCCCTGGAAGAACGGCACCAACGAACTGTGCTGGCGTGATGGCTCCTGGACTCCCGCCACCGCGATCGCCGAGTGCGACGGCGCGCTGAAGCCGCCGCCGCCGGCCCCGGCTCCCCCGCCGCCGCCGCCCGCCGCCCCGCCGGCTCCGGCGCCCGCTCCGGCCCCGGTGGTCGTGCCGGCTGCAACGTCCGAGAAGGTGACCTTCGCCGCCGACGCATTCTTCGACTTCGACAAGTCGGTGCTCAAGCCCGAAGGTAAGGCCAAGCTGGACGATCTGGTCAGCAAGATGGGTGGCATCAACCTCGAAGTGATCATCGCCGTCGGCCACACCGACGCGATCGGCTCCGATACGTACAATCAGAAGCTGTCGGTGCGTCGCTCGGAAGCCGTCAAGGGCTATCTGGTCTCGAAGGGCGTCGAGAAGAACCGCGTCTACACCGAAGGCAAGGGCGAGAAGCAACCGGTGGCCGACAACAAGACCTCCGAAGGTCGTGCGAAGAACCGTCGTGTGGAGATCGAAGTCGTGGGCACCCGCGGCAAGTAGTCATCGGCCCGGACCCGCGCGGTCCGCTGATGCGCAAACCCCGCTGCGGCGGGGTTTTTTTTGGTGCGCCCAGCATGGGCGCACTCTTGCGGGTGCAAGTCCCGCCGTAAGTTGATCACGACGAACGAAGCGAAGCGCAACTGCAAGAGGGCGACCGAGTGTGGGGAGGAAGCGTGGAGCGAAGCTGCGAGCCGATGAACAAGAACCGGATAGAAGGCGGTGCCGAGCAGGGCGAGCGGGCCAGAAACCGCGAAGCTCTCGTGATCAAGGCTCAGGCGGCGTAAATCCGGCGGTTGTGCAGCGAAGGAGTGCGGTCTTACCTGGGGAGCTCTCGCCTTGTGCCTGAAAGGGCGACGGTGTCGAGCCGGAGCGAGAAGTCAGCAGAGGTCGTAGTAGCCGAAGGCCGGCCGCAGAGGCCACGAGACCTTCGGTGAAGGGCCGAACGAGAAGGAGTGTTGGACGACATGTCGATGCCCAAGGCACT
>JANXZN010000232.1 GCA_025355545.1 Rhizobacter sp. | reverse complement strand
CTACGCGATCGGCCGCCACTTCGGGCCGCGCGTGTTCCAGTGGGAGAACTCGCGCTTCTTCAACAAGGCCGCGTTCGACCAGGCGCACGCGTTCTACGAGAAGTACGGCGGCATGACCATCGTCGCGGCGCGCTTCATGCCCTTCCTGCGCACCTTCGCGCCCTTCGTCGCCGGCGTTGCACAGATGACGCACCGCCGCTTCACGACGTTCGACGTGATCGGCGGCGTGCTGTGGGTCGGCGGCGTGACCCTGGCCGGCTACCTGTTCGGCAACATCCCGTGGGTCCAGGACAACCTCGACAAGATCCTCTGGGGCGCGATCCTGCTGCCGGGCCTGATCGTGTTGCTGGGCGCGTGGCGGTCCAGGCAAAAGCAGCGGACGACGCCTGGCGTTTCATAGACTGCGAGGCAGCGGTACCGCCCCCACAAAACCGGCAGATGAACGGAACCACGACCTGCACAGCAGTTCGCGGCCGAGGTGATGCCGGGAAGGCGTTGCGCGATTGCCCGGACGAGGTTCCGCCGTCGGCCAGACGCCGCCGGTAACGAGTGATCACTTCCGGCCTCGTCCGAATCTACAGACTCGGCAAAGCCTGAAGATAGCTTGCAACATCGACGATGTTCTGAGCAGTCAGGTCGTGCGCCACGGTTTTCATGAGGGAGCCCTCCGGTCTCTCGTCGGTGCGCTGGAACACCAGAAGCTGCTTGGCGATGTAGGCGACATGCTGGCCGGCAAGGCGAGGGAACACGGCATTCCCTTTTGCCTCTGCGCCGTGGCAAGTGGCGCAGGCGGGAATACCCTTTGCCGGCACGCCGCCTTCAAAAATGCTCTTGCCCGCGACGAACCTCTCGCGATCACCCTCGATCGGCTGCGACACTGGCGTCTGCCGCGTGTAGTACGCTGCCAGCAGCTTCATCTGATCTTCGGTCAGGCTCCGGCTCAGGCCCCACATGTACTCGAAGCCGGCTGGATCGCGTCGGCCATGGCTCTTAAAGCCGCTCAGCTGGGCGACGAAATAGGGCTCCGTCTGCCCCGCAAGGTTCGGAAAATTGGGGGAGATCGAGTTGCCCGTGACGCCGTGGCAGTTCGAGCAGACTTGCTGTGCAAGCGTCGCTCCGGAGACGTTGGGGTTGCTGATGTCGCGCGAGCGATCCGAGTTCGCACAGCCTGTCGCCGCGGCAGCCGCGACGACCAGGATCGTTAGACCGAGCAATTTCATTCCAGTCTCCATCTGCCTCATCGTCGGCAGTCGTCAGTACGCGAGCCAGGTGTAGAGGAACAACGAGTTGTTGTCGCTCGCATTGCGACCGAAGCCGTCGAAGTTCTTCGATGCGCCGTTGAACTTGGTGTACGCCGTGTACTGCGCACCCACCCGCAGGTATTGGATCGGCGTCCAAAAGGCTTCTAGCGTCGCACCGCGGGTGGCCGGGTTGCCGGTGCGGTTGCCATCCACCTGCTGGGTCGACGGGGCCTGCGCCGCGGGGCTGGGATTGATGGTCAGAGTCCCAGGATCCAGCCCCGCCGTGAGAAACGCCGTGTTGGTGCTGCCGGTGAGGTTGAAGACGCCGATGCTGCCGCCGTATTTCGCCTGGTAGACGTAGGTGAGCTTGGCTCGCAGCAGATGGTTCGTGTCGGATGCGTTGGTGCTGGCGAGCGCGTTCCCGGCAGCGTCGACGAACGGAACGGACAGACCCACCTGCGCGTCGGGATAGCGGTGTCTGTTGCTCGCGTAGACGAACTGCGCTGTCACCGAATGCGGGTCCAGCAGGTACTGGTACTGGGCATCGACGGCCAGGTCCCTGAAATGATGAATGCTCGCCGGGTCCGACGTGTCCAGCGGGTCGTCATAGACGCGCGCGACCATGCCGGAGGTGCCCACCATGATGTTGTGCGCGCCCCAGTCATGGCTGTAGGCGAGCCGCCAATAGGGGTTGAGGCCCTTCAGCTTGGTCTTGTCGGCCGCCGCGATTCCCGCGCTCATGAAGGACGACAGGCCCCGAGAACTTCCGTAGCCTCCCAGCTCGACATAGATCGCCTGGTTCCAGAACGCATACGCGCTCAGCCCGGCGATATTGCCACCAGACGAGTAGCCGGGATAGGGCGTGTTGCCGTCGATGAAGCGGCTGCTGGTCGGACTGGGCACGGGCACGTATTGCATCCAAGCCGCGGCCGTGTTCCAGGGGTCGGAGACCGAGGGATTGTTGTTCGCGCTGATGCCGAAGATCAGATCGTGCTTGTCGTCGATGAACCGGTCCGCGTATCGGATGTCGATGTTGTCCGCGTTGCTGTGCCCGTGAAATCGACCGTCGGGCGACTGTGTCGCGTACGGGTCATAGGTCACCTGCGCGAACGCGCCGATGTTGTCGGTCACCTTGCCGCCCAGCAGAAGGCTGGCAGTGGCCAGGATGACCGAGCCGTCCTTCTGAAAATCGGCAGACGGATCGGCGCTCTTCGACGTGTTGGCCACCTTGGAAAGGCTGGCGAGCACCATCGCGGAAATTGGAACCGCGCGCTCGCCGATGGTGTAGCCGGTCAACTTGAACAGCCTCCCGTAACGGGTCAGTTCGGGGAACTGTCCACCGGCGTGGCATGCCACGCAGTTCTGGCCGGTCTGGCGATTGAATGCGGGAATCGCTTGCGCGAGGTCTGGCGAGAGCGCCAGCAGGAAGGAAAGGAGCATCAGCCAATGCGCGGGCAACATGCGCTTGGGGTTGGAGTTGCGAGGATCAGTCGAACTGCTCATCAAGTACCTCCCGTGGCGATGAATGCTATCAGGCGCCGAACTGACACGATGGGCATTGATGCAGATCAAGTTCGCTCTTGCATCGGGACGCGGGTGAAATCCGTTCGCCCATGCGGCGCGCTATGGATGGGCTCCGTCTGTTCGCTGCCGCACACATCCGCGCCGCGCCGTGCAGCTGTCGCGGGTGCCATCGGTCGCGTCGGCTCGCGGAACGTGTGTTCGAGCAATGGGCGCCGGCCTCGTCGCGCCCGGTCGAGCAGCGCGCCGCGTCGGCCACGCCCTCGGGGCAGGGCGCTTCGACCGGCGCGGCCGACGGCGCCTGCGCGCCCGCCATGCCGGCAGCCCTCAGGCGGCGCGACCGAAGGCGCGTCGCAGTTCGGCGGCGCACAGCGCGACCGCCGTGTTCGCCTCGTCGAGCACCTTGCCCATCAGGATGAAACCGTGGATCTGGCGCTCGAAGCAGACACAGCTCGCGCGGTTGCCGGCCGCGGTGAGCCGCTCGGCATAGGCCCGGCCCTCGTCGCGCAGCGGGTCGAAGCCGGCCGTCAGCAGCAGCGCCGGCGGCAGCTTCGCGAGGTCTTCGCGCAGCAGCGGCGAGGCACGCCAGTCGTCGTAGTCGCTGCGATCCGGCAGGTAGTGGTCGCTGAAGTAGGCTATCGTGTCCTTCGTCAGCAGGTAGCCCTGGCCGTTCTCGGTGTGCGAGGCGTGGCTGCGGTGCGCGTCGGTGGCCGGGTAGATCAGCAACTGGAACGCGATGGGCAGATCGCCGCCGTCGCGCGCCGCGATCGAGATCACCGCCGCGAGGTTGCCGCCGGCGCTGTCGCCGCCGACCGCGAGCCGCGTCGCGTCGACATGCAGTTCGCCGGCGTGGGCGTGGACCCACTGCGTCGCGGCGATGCAGTCGTCGACCGCGGCGGGGAAGCGGTGCTCCGGGCTCATCCGGTAGTCGACCGCGACCACCGCGCAGCCGGCACCGGTCGCGAGCTCGCGGCACAGCGTGTCGTGGGTGTCGAGGTCGCCGATCACCCAGCCGCCGCCGTGGTAGTAGACGAGCACCGGCAGCACCTCGTCGGGCGCGGAGCCGAGCGGCCGGTACGAACGCAACGGGATCGCACCGTGCGGGCCGCTCGCCTGCAGCTCGCGCACCTGCGCGACCTCGGGCGGCACCGGCTGCGTGGCCGCGCGCCGGTCGCGGTAGTAGGCGCGCGCGTCGGCGACGCTGAGGGTGTGGGTCGGCGGAATCTGGCGCTGCTCGATGAGGTCGAGCAGCGCGCGGGCTTGAGGGTGCAGCATGATGGCGGTCCGGCGGATGAGTCGATGGCGAAGCGTACCGCGATCGGGCTCAGGCGATCGACGCGCTGCCGACCGCGAACACCTCGACCGGCGCGGCCTTGCCGTGGAACGAGGCCGCGCCGAGCGTGTCGCACGCGATCCGTTCGCTCAAGGCAGCACGGGTCGCGCTGTCGATCAGGATCGCGCGCTGCGCGACCTTGGTGTGGGCCTCCAGCCGCGCCGCCAGGTTCACGGTGTCGCCGATGCAGGTGTAGGTGGCGCGTTGCTGCGTGCCGGTGTAGCCGGCCACCATCTCGCCGCTGGCGATGCCGATGCCGATGCGCAGCGCGCGCTTGCCTTCGCTTGCGCGCTCGACGTTGAGCAGCTCGATCATCTCGATCATGTCGAGCGCCGCGCGCACTGCGGCGCCGGCGTGGTCGGGCAGCGGCAGCGGCGCGCCGAAGATCGCCATCAGCCCGTCGCCGATCATCTGGTTGACGACGCCGCCGTGGCCGCTGATCGCGTCGAACATCAGCGTGTAGTAGGTGTTGAGCAGCTCGATCGTCTCCTCCGGCGGCTGCGACTCGACCAGCGCGGTGAAGCCGCGGATGTCGGAGAACATCACCGAGCCCTGCACGCGCCGGCCGCCGAGCGCGAAGCCCGATTGCTGCAGATCCTGCGCGACCTCGGAGGTCGCGAAGCGGCGCACCAGCGCCTGCTGCTGGTCGCGCAGCCGCTTCTTCTCGAGGCTGGTGCCGATGCGTGCGCGCAAGAGCACCGGGTTCACCGGCTTGTGCAGGTAGTCGTCGGCGCCGAGCTCGATGCAGCGCACGATGCTGGCCACACCTTCGAGCGACGAGGTCACGATCACCGGCAGGTCGCGCAGCTTCGGGTCGGCGGCGAGCTGCTCCAGCACCTGGAAGCCGTCCATCTCGGGCATCTCCATGTCGAGCAGCAGCAGGTCGAAGGATTCGGCGCGCAACAGGTCGAGCGCGAGGCGCCCGTTCTCGGCGCTGACGACGCGGTGACCCTGCAGCTCGAGGCTGCGCGTCAGCAGCAGCCGGTTGACCTTGTTGTCGTCGGCGACCAGCAAGCGGGCCGAGGTGCTGCGCAGGTCAGGCATCGCGCAGCTCCGTCAGGGCCGCGGCGGCGCGGGCGTATTCGGCCTCGAGCGCGCTCAGCGGCAACGCATCGTCCGGCATGCCTTTCAGCTCCAGCTCGCGCGCCAACGCGCCGAGCGTGAGCGCGCCGAAGGTCAGGCCGTTCGACTTGAGCGAATGCGCGGTGCGTCGAAAGCTCTCGGCGTTGCCGGCCGCGAATGCGCTGCGCAGCTCGGCCAGCATCGGTGGCGCCTCTTCGAGAAAGGTGGCGATCAGCTCGCGCGCGAAGTCCGCGCCGGCCGAAGCTTCGAGTTCGGCGAAGGCCGCTGCATCGATCGCTTTGTTGTGCATCGGGTCCCTCATCTCATCGGTCCTTGCGTGCGGGTGCGCTGTTGAGTGCCTCGACCAGCCGCTCGACGCGGATCGGCTTGGTCAGGTAGTCGTCCATGCCCGCTTCCAGGCACTCCTCGCGGTCGCCCTGCATCGCGTTGGCGGTCATCGCGACGATGCGCGGGCGCGCGCCGGGCGCGTGCTTCGCGGTGATGCGGCGCGAGGCTTCGAGCCCGTCCATCTCGGGCATCTGCACATCCATGAGCACCACATCGTAAGTCTGGCGCGCGACGCTCTCGATCGCCTCGATGCCGTTGCTCGCCAGGTCGGCGCGGTAGCCCATCTGCTGCAGCAGCCGCAGCGCGAGCTTCTGGTTCACGACGTTGTCCTCGGCCAGCAGGATGCGCAGCGGGTGGCGGGCGGCCATCGTCGGGTCCATGCGCGGCTTCGCGGCGGGGCGCGGCTCTGCCTTCGGCGTCGAGGGGTGTGCGAGCAGACTCACCAGTGTGTCGAACAGGTGCGACTGGCGGATCGGCTTGGCCAGGTAGGCGCTGAACAGCGTTTCGGCGTCGCCACCCTCGCGCCGGCCGAGCGAGCTGAACAGCACCAGCGGCAGTGTGGGGTGGTTCGCCCGGATGCGCCGCGCCAGCTCGAGCCCATCCATCTCGGGCATGTGCATGTCGAGGATCGCCAGGTCGAAGCGCTCGCCCGCCTCCAGCCAGCGCAGTGCCTCGGCCGGGAATTCGGTGTCGCGCGAGCCCATGCCCCACTTGCCGGTCTGCAGCGAGAGCACGCGCCGGTTCGTCGCGTTGTCGTCGACGATCAGCACGCGCTTGCCCTGCAGTTCGAGCTGCACGCCGATGAAGTCGCGGCGCCGGCTCTCGGGCAGCTGCGCGATCGGCGCCTCGATCGTGAAGAAGAAGGTCGAGCCGTGGCCCGGCCCGGCGCTCTCGGCCCACATCGCGCCACCCATCAGCTCGGCCAGCCGTTTGCTGATCGCCAGGCCCAGGCCGGTGCCGCCGTACTGGCGCGTGGTGCTGGAGTCGGCCTGCGAGAACGACTGGAACAGCCGGCTCATGCCCTGCGCCGACAGGCCGATGCCGGTGTCGCGCACTGCAAAGGTCAGCAGCACCTTGCCTTCGGTGGCCGGCGCGGCGGTCACGCTCAGCACGACCTCGCCGGCTTCCGTGAACTTCACGGCGTTGGACAGCAGGTTCAGGATGATCTGGCGCAGCCGCGTCAGGTCGCCACTGACGGCAGCCGGCACCTCGCCCTCGAACACGTAGGCGGTGTCCAGGTGCTTCTCGGTGGCGCGCGTGCTGACCAGGTCGAGCGCCGATTCGACGCAGTCCCGCAGGTCGAACGGATGCGACTCGATGTCCATGCGCCCGGCCTCGATCTTCGAGAAGTCGAGGATGTCGTTGATGATCGTCAGCAGCGCATCGCCGCTGTCGCGGATCGTGCCGGCGAAGTCGCGCTGCTCGTCGTTCAGCGACGTGTCGAGCAGCAGGCCGCTCATGCCGATCACCGCGTTCATCGGCGTGCGGATCTCGTGGCTCATCGTCGCGAGGAACGAGCTCTTGGCCTCGTTGGCGGTCTCGGCCTGAAGACGTGCGCCCTCGGCTTGAGCGCGGGCTTCCTGCGCCTGCTTGAACAGCCGCGCGTTCTGGATCGCGATCACGGCCTGGTCGGCGAAGGTTTTCAGCAGCGCGATCTCCTTGTCGGCGAATGGCTTGAGTGGCTGGCGCATCACCATGATCGAGCCGATTCCGCGGTCCTCCCACAGCATCGGCACCCAGGCAGCCGAGTAGTTGCCCACCAGTTCCGTTACGCTGCGCACCGAGGCTGGCGCATCGATCATGGCAGCGGCGTCGGGCACGTGAACGGAACGTCGCGTGCGAATGACCCGCGAAGTGACGGTCTGATCGAGCGGCTTGGGGAAGGTGCGCACGATGGCATCGAGCGCCGAGCCGCGCCACGCGGCCGCATGCACCAGCTCGTCGTCGCCGAGCAGGAAGATGCCCAGCTGCTCGAGTGCGAACAGGTGCCGGCAACTGTCGAGGATCTTGTCGAACACCGGCGCGGCGTCGGCCACCGAGTTGCTGATCACGCCCAGCACGTCGGCGGTCGCGGTCTGCTGCTCCAGCGCCTCCTTGGTCTCGTTGAACAGGCGCACGTTTTCCATCGCGATCGCGGCCTGGTCGGCGAACGACGTGACGAGTTCGATCTCCTTGTCGTTGAACGCGTGCACCTCCATCCGGCCCAAGGTGAGCACGCCGACCGGTGTGCCCTCGCGCAGGATCGGCACTGCCAGCAGCGTGCGGTAGGCGCCGACGCGCTGGACGTCCGGGCGGCCGTAGCCCGGGTCGGTCAGCGTGTCTTCGACCTGCACCGCCTGCCCGGTGGCCGCGGCGATCGAGGTCAGCCCGTCACGCTTGCTCACCAGCGGCGGATGCGCCGCCAGGTGCTCGATCAGCGCCGGCGTCGCGCCGAACAGCCCGGCGGCCATGCAGGCATCGCCCTCGACCTTGAAGATCACGCCCAACGCCGCGTGGCAGAGCCGGGCCGCGGTGCTGATCAGGGTTTCGAGCACCGCGCCGAGGTCGAAGGTCGAGCGGCTGATCGCCTTCAGCACGTTGGCCGTCGCGGTCTGCCGTTCCAGCGCCTGCTGGGTCTCGTTGAACAGGCGCACGTTCTCGATCGCGACGACGGCCTGGCGCGCGAAGGTCTGCAGCAGCGCGATCTCCTTGTCGGCGTAGAGCCCGGGCTCGGCGCGGTTGACGGTGATCGCACCGATCATCTGCTGGTCGCGCAGCATCGGCACGGACAGGCCGCTGCGGAATCCCGCCAGCTTGCAGGCCTGCTTCATGATCGGCGCGTACTCGGCGTCGGGCAGCGCGAGCAGGTCGGCGACGTTGACCACGGCGCGCTGGCGCAGCGCGCGGGCGGCGATCGAGGTGCTGTCGGCGAGGGGCTGCGGCCAGGCCGCGCGCAGTGCGCTCGTGCCGGCCGCGTTGACGCCGTGCAGGCTGACCAGCTGCAATTCCTCGCCGACCAGTCGCGTCACCAGGCAGTAGCGCGCCGCCGTCAACGACGCCGCGCGCTCGGCAATGATCTCGAACACCGGTTGCACGTCGGTGGGCGATTCGCTGATCACCTGCAGCACGTCGGAGGTGGCGGTCTGCCGTGCCAGCGCCTCCTGGGTTTCGTTGAACAGCCGCGCGTTCTGGATCGCGATCACGGCCTGGTCGGCGAAGGTCTGAAGCATCGCCAGTTCCTTGGGCTTGAACGGGCCGGTCGAGCGCGCCACGCCGATCGCGCCGATGCCGCGTTCTTCCCACAGCATCGGCGCGAAGACCATCGAGCGGTAGCCGATCAGCTTGGCCATCTTGCGCAGCACGCCGGGCACGTCTTCGCCGTCCACCAGATCCGGCCAATGAACCACCCGGCGCTCGCGCAGCGCCCGGCCGGCCGGCGTGCGCTCCACCGGCGCGGGGAAGGTGGCCGCGACGATGTCGTGCGACTCTCCCATGTAGGCCGCGATGCGCAGCATGCCCTGCTCGTCGACCAGCAGCACATCGAGTTCGTCGCCTCCGAAAAGGTGTTTGCAGCTCTCGAGGATTTTCTCGAACACCGGCTGCGCGTCGGCCACCGAGCTGCTGATGACGGCCAGTACGTCGGCCGATGCCTTCTGCTGCTGCAGCGCCTCCTGCGTCTCGTTGAACAGCCGCGCGTTCTGGATCGCGATCACGGCCTGGTCGGCGAAGGTCTTCAGCAGCGAGCGCTCCTCGGGTCGGAAGGGGCCCACCTCGGCGCGTGTGACGGCGATGGCGCCGATGCCGCGGCCCTCCCAGATCAGCGGCGCGGTCAGCGACGCGAACGTGCGGCCCAGGCGCTGCGCGGCCAGCCGCATCGACGGAGGCACGCCCGGATCGTTCAGCACGTCTTGGAACTCGACGAGATCGCGCCTGCTGAACGCCAGGGCCGGGGCGGTGTCCGCCAGCGGCATCGGGTAGACGGTGCGCACCCTGGCCTCGAAATCGGCCAGCTGCGCCGCCTCGAACCCGGCCTGTGCCGCGGCGGTCCAGCGCAGGCGCTCTAGGGTCAGCGCTCCGGCGTGGTCGACCAGATGCAGTTGGAACGACGCGGCCGGCAACAGGCGCTCGCAGCACTCCAGAATCTTGTCGAACACCGGGGCGGTGTCGGCCACCGAACTGCTGATGACCTGCAGCACCTCGGCCGACGCGGTCTGCTGCTCCAGCGCCTCCCGGGTCTCGTTGAACAGCCGCACGTTGTAGATCGCGATCATCGCCTGGTCGACGAACGATTCCGCCAGCGCGATCTCGGCAGCGGTGAAGGCGCCGGCCTTGCCGCGGCCCAACACCAGTACGCCGATGCATTCGCCTTCGCGCAGCATTGGCAGCATCAGGCCGGATTCGACGCCGTTCCTCTCGCGCACGCGCTGCTCGTACGCGGGCAGTTCGACGACTGACCAGTCCGGCAGGTGCAGCATGGTCTTGCTCAGGAACACGCGCGACGGGAAGTCGGCGCTCGGGTCGATCGGCCGCGCCGCGAGCCCCATCTCCTTGGCCAGGCCTTCGGCGGTGGCCATCGCAGGCGTTCGATAGCTGTCGCCGGCCCGCAGCGCGATCCCCGCCATGTCGCACGCCAGCAGTCGCCGGGCCGTGGTGACGATCGCGTCGAACACCGGCCGCACGTCGGTGGGCGAGCCGCTGATGACGCGCAGGATCTCGGCCGAGGCGGTCTGTCGGGCCAACGCCGCTTGCGTTTCGTCGAAGAGCTTCGCGTTTCGAAGCGCCACGCTAGCCTGGCGCGACAGGCCGATCAGGAATGCCAGCTCGTGCGCCTCGAATGGCGCGCCGCCGCTGCGCCACACGGCCATCGCCCCTTGCACTGCTTCACCTGCAAGAAGCGGCACGACCATCAGCCGCTCGTCGCGCTGGCTCGGCGTGCCGGCGATCTGCACGGCGCGCGGGTCGGCCTGCGTGTCGTTGATGAACTCGGGCCGGCCGCTGTGCAGCAGACTGCCGATGATGCCGACGCCGACCTCGACCACGGCGGACTGGATCGCCGCGGCGCTGTCGCCCAACGCCACCATCGCGCGGAAGTGGCGAGCGTCGGGCTCGGGCAGGAAGATCGCGCTGTTGCCGGCAGCCAGCAAATCCTTGGCGTGGCGCGCGATGCTGTCCATCACCACCGCGAGGTCGAGCGTCGAGGACAGGTCTCGGCCCACCTCCGACAGCGCCGACGATTCGCGCGCGCGGCGCTCCGTCTCTTCGAGCAGCCGCGCGTTCTCGAGCGCCACGCCCATCGACGCGGCGATCGTGGTGAGCAGGCTCACCTCGGCCTCGCCGAACGCACCCTCGCGCTCGAAGCTCTCGATCGAGATCGCCGCGAGCAGCCGCTCGCCCACCATCACCGGCACGAACACGCAGGCCAGGCTGCTGTCGGTGCCGGGCACGGCTTTGACGCCGAGCGCGTCCATCGCGGCGCGGTCGTTCACTACCGCCGGCCGGCCGGCCCGCAGCAGCCTGTCGAGGGCCGAGTCGGGCTTGTAGACGCTCGTGCGCGCCGGCAGCCGTTCGCCATGCTCGTACACGTACAGCGCGTGCACGAGCATGGCCTTCTCGTCGCCCCAGTGGATCGCCAGGTCGCCGGTCGCGAACACCTCGCGCAGCTTGTCGCCCACCAGGTCGACGATGGCCTGGAAGTTCAGCGCCTTCGCCATGCCCTGCTGGATGCTGTTGATCACCGCCAGCTCCGACGAGCGGCGCTCGGTTTCCTTCAGCAGGCGCTGGGTCTCGTCGAAGAGGCGGGCGTTCTCGAGCGCCGTCGCCATGCTCGCGGCGATGGTCGAGAGCAGGCGCACTTCGGATTCGCCGAATGCGTATTCGCGCTCGAAGCTTTCGACCCGGATGCCGCCGACGCGGCGGTCGCCGCTGATCATCGGCACCATCACGTTCGACAGGCTGGCGTCGGTGCCGGGCACTAGGCCGGTGGCCAGGCCCTCGGCCAGGGTGTTCTCGACCAGCGGCTCGCGCCGCGCCACGATCTGCGTCCAGCGCTCGTCGCTGTCGACAATCGTGTCGGGCGGGTGCAGCCGCACCCCGTGCTCGAAGGTGTAGGGCGACCAGACCGCGCGGCGTGCATGATCGATCCAGCTGATCGCGATGTCGTCGGTCTTCAGCACCTCGCGAAGCTGGTCGCCGACGAGGTCGACGATGGCCTGGAACTCCAGCCGGGCGGCCATGCCCTGCTGGATGCTGTTGATCAGCGCCAGCTCGTCGGCGCGCTGCTCGGCCTGCGCCGTCGAGGCCTGCAGCTGCGCCGTGCGCTCCACGACCTTGCGCTCCAGCCCCTCGGCGAAACGCAGGTTGGCCAGCGCCACGGCGGCCTGGCTCGCGAGCATCGCGAGCAGGTCGCGGTCGGTCTCGGCGAAGCGGCCGAACACGCCTTCGATGTCGCCGTACAGATAGCCGAGCAGTTCCTGCTGCGCGACCAGCGGCGCGACCAGGCAACTGCGCTGGGCGATCGCCTCGGCGCCCTCGGGGCCGTGGCGCAGGCGCGCGTTGCGGGTGCTGCGCGCCTCGTGCAGCCAGGGCGTGACGGCGGCCAGCAGCGGCTCGGCCGCCTCGTCGCGCGGCAGCTGCGAACCGGCGAGCTGGAGCGCGTCGCTGCGCTCCAGCACCAGCAGCACGCGCTGGGCGCCGAACAGCTCGGCCACCTCCTCGATCAGGAACTCGTGCAGCTCGGCTTGGCTGCGCAGGCCGTTCAGGCGCAGGCCGGTGTCGACGAGCCGCTCGATCGGCTCGCGCAGATCGGCGCTGGCGGCCAGGTGTGCCGTGTAGCGCGGCGCCGGCAGGCCGCGCCGGCGCGCGTGCGCGACCCAGGCGCGCAGCAGCGGCGTGTGCGACGTGGGCGCGTGCAGGTAGCTGCGGCGCAGGCCTTCGTCGGTCAGCGTCGCGATGCTTTGCACGAGCAGCGCGTAGGCCTGATGCAATGCTTGCGCTGCGGCGGCGCGCTGGCCGTTGGCCGTCAGCGCGCGGTGATGTTGCCACCAGACGTGCGCGTCCGACTGCATCCCGCCGCCCGACGCGCCGGCTTGCGCCTGCTGCAACTCGACGGCCTGCGTCGACGCCCGCAGGGCCGCCTCCCGGTCGCCGAGCGCCAGCAGCGCGCCGGTGAGTTCGGCCAGCATCTCGCGCAGTGCCCAATGGTCAGGCGGCATATTGATGCGCAGCGCCTCGAAGCGTTCGGCGGAGGCCGCGTGCCGGCCTTGCCAGGTGTCGCGAAAGGCGATCGCCCATTCGACGATCCGATCGTTGAGCTCGTCCGGATCGGCGGTGTGCAGCGCGATCTCTTCCTGAAGCGCCTGCGCGGCGGCGGCGCCGTGGCCCATGAACGTCTCGAGTGCCGCCAGGATGTTCAGGCCGTTGACGGACTGGGCCGGCCGCATCGCTCGGCCCTTGATGTCGTTGCAACGCAGCACCATGCGCCGCGCGCGCCGGTACAGGCCGAGCCGGGCGTAGACCAGGCTGAGGTTGTTGTACATGTTGGCTTGGCCCAATTCGTCGCCGGCCTCTGCATAGGCGTGCAGCGCGGCCCGCATGCCGTGCAGGCGCTGCGCCAGGTCGGCGTCGCCGCTGTACAGCGCATTCAGTGCCGCACCTTCGCCGCTGCGGTCGCCTGCGGCGCAGGCCAGCCCGAGCGCCTGCCGCGCGATGCCGCGGTGCGCGTCGGTGTCGGCCTCGTTGAGCCGCACCGAGGCGAGGATGCGCAGCGCGCGGCCTTGCTGCAGCGGGTCGGCCAGCGCCGCGAACAGCCCGGCCGCCGCGTCGGCGTGCCGCGCGGCGGCAGCCATATCGGCGAGCATCAGTTCCGCATGTGCCTGGCGCAGCAACGCCAGCGCGACCAGCGCGCGCTGTCGACTGCGGCGGGCGTAGCCCAGCGCGTCGCGCGCACTGTGCAATGCGAGTGCCGCCTGAGCCGTGCGCACCTGCACCCACGACAGGGCGGCCAGCGCGCGCGCGCGCAGCGCGGCCGAGCCGGCGCGGCGGGCGATGGCCTGCATCCCCTGCGCGTCGGCCGCGGCAGCGGCAGTGTCGCCCAGGCACAGCAGGCTCTCGGAGCGCGCCTCGAGCAGCAGCAGGCGCTGCGCCGTGGAGACCTTCGCCGCGCCGAGCTCGCGCGTGGCCTGCGCCACCGCGTCGGTGTGCTTGCCGGCGCGGGCGAGGTCGGCGATCGGGCGGATGAGGTCAGCGTGCATGTTGCGGTGTCACTCGCATCAGGGCCTCGACCAGCGCATCGACGCGGATCGGCTTGGTCACGTAGTCGTCCATGCCGGCGCCGAGACACTCCTCGCGGTCGCCCTGCATCGCGTTGGCCGTCATCGCGACGATGCGCGGGCGTTGCCCCGGCTTGAACTTCGAGGTGATGCGGCGGCTGGCTTCCAGCCCATCCATCTCCGGCATCTGAACGTCCATCAGCACCACGTCGTAAGTCTGGCGCTCGACGCTCTCGATCGCCTCGATGCCGTTCGATGCGAGGTCGGCGCGGTAGCCCATCTGCTGCAGGATGCGCAGCGCCAGCTTCTGGTTCACGACGTTGTCTTCGGCCAGCAGGATGCGCAGCGGATGCCGCGCCGCGAGCGACGCGTCGATCTTCGGTTTGGCCGCGGGCTGCGCGGCCTTCGGCGCGATGTCGTGCGCCAGCAGCGTGACCAGCGTGTCGAACAGCTGGCTCTGGCGCAGCGGCTTGGTGAGCACGGCCGCGAACAGGCTGTCGGCGCCGTCGCGGTGGCCGAGCGAGGTGAACAGCACCAGCGGCACGGTGTGGCCGGCCGCGCGGATGCGCTCGGCCAGCGTGTTGCCGTCCATGCCCGGCATATGCATGTCGACGATCGCCAGATCGTAGGCGTGGCGGTTCAACATCTGCAGCGCCTGCTCGGGCGACTCGGTGTCCTGCGACACCATGCCCCACTTGGCGGCCTGCAACGCGAGGATGCGACGGTTCGTCGGGTTGTCGTCGACCACCAGCATGCGCCGGCCCGTGAGCGCCGGCTGCTCGCCCAGGAACTCGCGCCGCGCGCCCGCCGGCAGCTCGGCGGCAGGGCTGCGCAACGTGAAGTGGAAGCTGCTGCCGCGGCCCGGGCCGGCGCTCTCGACCCACATCGTGCCGCCCATCAACTCGGCCAGCTTCTTGCTGATCGCCAGGCCCAGGCCCGTGCCGCCGTACTTGCGCGTGGTGGAGCTGTCGGCCTGGCTGAAGCTCTGGAACAGCCGGCCCTTGCCGGCTTCGCTCAGGCCGATGCCGGTGTCGCGCACGCTGAAGCGCAGCTCGTCGGCGTCGGCGGCCGCGACCGTCAGCACCACCTCGCCCTTTTCGGTGAACTTGACCGCGTTGCTGAGCAGGTTCAGCAGCACCTGGCGCAGTCGCGTCACGTCGCCGAGCACGGCGGCCGGCACCTCGCCCTCGAACACGTAGGCGAGGTCGAGCTGCTTCTCGGCGGCGCGCGTGCCGATCAGATCGAGCGCGGCCTCGACGCACTCGCGCAGATCGAAGGGCTGGCGCTCGATGTCCATGCGGCCGGCCTCGATCTTCGAGAAGTCGAGGATGTCGTTGATGATCGTCAGCAGCGCGTCGCCGCTGTCGCGGATCGTGCCGGCGAAGTCGCGCTGCTCGTCGTTCAGCGGCGTGTCGAGCAGCAGGCCGCTCATCCCGATCACCGCGTTCATCGGGGTGCGGATCTCGTGGCTCATGGTCGCCAGGAACGCGCTCTTGGCTTCGTTCGCGGTCTCGGCGGCGGCGCGCGCCTCCTGTGTTTCCTTGAACAGCCGCGCGTTCTGGATCGCGATCACGGCCTGGTCCGCGAAGGTGCGCAGCAGCCCTTGCTCGCCCTCGTCGAAGGCGTCACCTGCGCCGCGGACCACGCTGATCACGCCGATGCCGCGGCCTTCCCACAGCAGCGGCACCATCGCGATCGCGAAGCTGGCGCCGTAGTCCTCGGCCATGCGGCGCGTGCGGGGCGCCACGTCGGGCTCGGCCAGCACGTCGGCGTAGGTGAGCAGCCGGCGCGCGGCCAGCACCCGCTCGGCCGAGGTGCCGGCCAGCGGCATCGGGTAGGTGCGCCGGCTGCGCTCGACCGCCGCGTCGCTGCCGACGGCAGCGGCCAGCTGCAGCATGCGCTGGTCGTCGGCCAGCAGCAGCACCAGCCGCTCGCTGCGGAACAGCCGGGCGCAGCTGTGCAGGATGGCGTCGAACACCGGCTGGGGGTCGGCCACCGAGCGGCTGATGACCTGCAGCACCTCGGCGGTGGCGGTCTGCTGCTCCAGCGCTTCCTGCGTCTCCTTGAAGAGGCCGACGTTCTGGATCGCGATGACGGCCTGGTCCGCGAAGGCCTGCAGTACGCGCGGCACGCTGGGCGGGATCGGCCCCGGCGTCTGCCAGGCCAAGTTGATCGCGCCGATCGGCTCGCCGTCGCGCAGCAGCGGGATGCTGAAGATGCGCTTGGCGCCGCTGGCCGCGAAGGTTCTCTCGTACTCTAGATCGTGATCGATATTCTCGATGGCCACGGCACGCCGATCAAGCACCGCTCGGCCGGCCGCGAAGGCGCGGGTCGCCGGCAGCCAGCCGAGTTCGTCGATGCGCGCGCGCGCTTGCGTGTCCACGTCACCCGCGCTGGCCACGAGGCGCAGCTTGCCGTCCGCGAAGCGGAACACGAGCGCGCCGGCGGCATTGCCCAGGTCACGCGCCAGCGTCACGATTTTGTCGAAGACCGGCTGCACGTCGGTGGGCGAGTTGCTGATCGCGTTCAGTACCTCTGCCGACGCGGTTTGCTGCTCGAGCGCTTCCTTCGTCTCGTTGAACAGGCGCGCGTTCTGGATCGCGATCACCGCCTGGTCGGAGAACGTCTCGAGCAGCGCGATCTCCCGGTCGGTGTACGCCTTGGCGCGCGTTCGGCCGACGAGAATCGACCCGACACCGCGCTGCTCCCACAGCATCGGCGCCAGCAGCAGCGAACGGACACCGGCGCGCCGGCACATCTCGAGCAGGGTGGGCGGCACGTCTTCGGCAGCCAGCACATCGGGGAAGTGCAGCACGCGGTGTTCGCGGATGGCCAGCTCGGTTGCACTGCCGCTGTACGGCCGCGTGTAGGTGGGGTCGCGGCTGCCGCCATCCGGGCCGAGCGCCGCGCCGAGGTGCAGTTGCCCGTCGTCGCCGACCAGCATCGTGACCAGCTCGTCGCTGGCGAACAGGCCCTGGCAGCTCTGCAGGATCTTGCGAAAGACCGGGCGCGCATCGGCCATCGAGCCGCTGATGACCTGGAGAACCTCGGCGGTGGCGGTCTGCTGCTCGAGCGCCTCGCGCGTCTCGTTGAACAGCCGCGCGTTCTCGATCGCGATCACCGCCTGGTCGGCGAAGGTCTGCGCCAGCGCCACTTCCTGCGCGTCGAACTCGCCGGCGGCGGCGCGCAGCACCGCCAGGCAGCCGACCGCGCGGCCGTCGCGCAACAGTGGCACGAACAACGCCGAGTGGTAGCCGAGCGCGAGCGCCAACTGCGGCATGCGCGGGAAGCGCGCCGCGGCCACCTCGGTGTCGGGCACCGCGATCAGCTGCGAATCGAGAATGCAGCTGCCGGCGCCGCTGCCGCGGTCGAGCGGCCAGGGTTTGAGAGATCCGCCCGAGCGCTGCTCCGCGCCTTCGCTGGCGAAGGCCACGCTCTCGATCATCGAATCACGGGGCATCGCCAGCGCCACTGCCTTGCCGGCGAACAGGCGCCGGCAGCTGTGCACGATCGCGTCGAACACCGGCTGCGTGTCGGTGACCGAGGCGCTGATCACGCGCAGGATCTCGGCCGTCGCGGTCTGCCGCTCCAGCGCCTCCTTGGTCTCGTTGAACAGGCGCGCGTTCTCGATCGCGATCACGGCCTGGTCGGCGAAGGTCTGCAGCAGCAGCACCTGCTGGTCGCCGTAGGCGCCGGCCTCGGCCCAGCCGAGCGTGATCGCCCCGATCGGCTCACCGGCACGCAGCATCGGCACCGTGACCTGGCTGCGCGTGCCGATCGCCTCGATCATCTGGCGCGACAGCGCCGGCACGGCTGGGTCCTGCGCGATGTCGGCGACGAAGAAGGGCCGCTGCGACAGGATGACCTGCCCGGCGATGGTGTCGTCGGTGGCGGGCCTCGGGAAGATCTGCTGCAGCTGCCCGGCGGTGCCGGCGTCCAACCCGTGGGCGGCCACCATCCGAATGATGCTGCCGTCGTACTGGTAGAGGCGGCCGATGCGCGCACCACACAGCCGCACCGCGCGTTCGACGATGACATCGAACACCGGCTGGACGTCGGTCGGTGAGCTCGCGATGACCTTGAGGATCTCCGCGGTCGCCGTCTGGCGCTTCAGCGCTTCCTGGGTCTCGTTGAACAGCCGGGCGTTCTGCAGCGCGACGCTGGCCTGGCGCGACAGGCCGATCAGGAACTCGAGCTCGTGGGTCTCGAACGCCTCGCCGCCGCTGCGCCACACCGCCATTGCGCCCTGCACCTGCTCGCCGGCGAGCAGCGGTACCACCATCAGGCGCTCGTCGCGCTGCCATTCGGTGCCGGCGATCTGGACCGCGCGCGGGTCGGCCCGGGTGTCGTTGATGCGCTCGGCGCGGCCGCTCTGCAGCAGGCTGCCGATGATGCCCGCGCCGGTGTGCACGACCGTCGCCTGGATCGCCTGGGCGTTGTCGCCGAGCGCGACGATCGCGCGGTGTGTCGCGCCGCCGGCCTCGGGCAGGAAGATCGCGCTGCTGTTGGCGTGCAGCAGCACCTTCGCGTGGCCGGCGATGCGGTCCATCACGGTGGCCAGGTCGAGCGACGACGACAGGTCGCGGCCGACGTCCGACAGCGCCGACGATTCGCGCGCGCGGCGTTGCGTCTCGTCGAACAGGCGCGCGTTCTCCAGCGCCACGCCCATCGACGCCGACACCGTCTGCAGCAGGCGCGCATCGGCCGCGCCATAGGCGTCCTCCCGCTCGTAGTCCTCCAGCGCGATGAAGCCCAGCACGCGGTCGCTGCCGATGATCGGCACCATGATCCTGGAGTGGCTCTGCGCCGTGCCCGGGACGGCCCCGAAGCCCTGGGCGATGGCGTCGGCCGCCTTGCCGTACACGATCGGCATGCGCGTCGCATTGAACCGCTCGATCAAGAACACGTAGCCCGGCTGCGGCGGCACGAGCTGCCGGACGCCCTTTTCGTACGCGTAAGGCATCTCGACCACGTTCGCCTGCGGATCGTGCCAGCCGATCGCGAGGTTCCCGGTCTTCAGGGCGACTCGCACCTGGTCGCCAGCGAGGTCCAGGATGCCCTGGAAATCGAGCGACCCGGCGATGCCCTGCTGCACGCTGTTGATCACCGCGAGCTCGGCGTTGCGCTGCTCGGTCTCCTTCAGCAGCCGCTGGGTCTCGTCGAACAGGCGGGCGTTCTCGAGCGCCACCGCCATGCTGCCGGTCAGGGTCTGCAGCAGCCGCACGTCGGCCTCGCCGAAGGCGCGCTCGCGTTCCATGTCGGACAGCACGATCATCCCGCGCACCGCCGTGCCGACGAACATCGGGACGATCAGGATCGACTTCTCGATCGACTGCGACCCTGCCATCGTGAAGCTGCCGTAGCGCGGCACCGCCTCGGCCAGGTTCTCGTTGATCAGCAGGGTCTCGCCGGTGCGCAGCACATGCGGGCCGAAGCCGCCGCCTGTCTCGGGCACGGGATACGGCGGCGGCGAGATGCGTTGGCTGTTCTCGAGCGCGTAAGGGAAGTGCACTGTCTGCGTGGCGGCATCGAAGACGCGGATGCCGACGTCCTTGCCGCCGAAGATCTCGCGGATCTTTTCGCCGACCGCGTCGTAGATGCCCTGGATGCTCAGCTCGGCCGCGAGCGCCGACTGCACGCTGTTGATCACCGCCAGCTCGGCCGCGCGCTCGCGCTCGGCCTCGAAGCTCTTGGCGTTGAGCAGAGCCACGCCCATGCTTGACGAGATCGTGGACACGAGGCGAACTTCGTCCGGGCCGAAGGCTTCGTCGCGCTCGTGGTTCTCCAGCATGACCAGACCCAGCAGGCGGGAGGCACTGCGCATGGGTACCGCAACGATGCTGCGCGCCCGGTCTGTCCCGTCAGTTACCGTGAAGCCTGCCGCCACCTGCTCGGCGATCGATCTGAATACGACCACATCCTGGCCTCGCAGGAATCGATCGGTCATGCCTCCCTTGGGTGGCGCGGTAGGCGGAAGGTAGAGTCGATTTCCATGCTCGTAGACGTACAGCTCGTGCGCAAGCTTGGTCTCTTCGTCCCACCAACGTATGGTGATGTCACCGGTCGCAAACACTTCGCGCAGCTTGTCGCCGACCGCATCGACGATCGCCTGGAAGTCGAGTTCGGCACCCACCGCCTGCTGGACGCTGTTGATCACCGCCAGCTCGGCGTTACGCTGCTCGGTTTCCTTCAGCAGCCGCTGGGTCTCGTCGAACAGCCGCGCGTTCTCGAGCGCCACGCTCATGCTCGCGGCCAGCGTCTGCATCAGGCGCAGGTCGCCGTCGCTGAAGGCGTCGTAGCGGTCGACGTTCTGGATGCTCAGGTAGCCATTGACCGTGTCGCCGACGATCATCGGCGCGAAGATCACCGACCTGGGCAGTTCGGTGTCGCCGACCGGTGTGCCGCGGTTGCGGCGGATCACCTCCGGTGTCACGCGGTTGTTGAGGTAGGGTGCGCGCGTCTCGATCAGGCGCCGGCGCACGATGCCGATCTGACGTGGCGGCGCCTCGAAGCGCCGGCCTTTCTCGAAGTTGTAATGGAAGACCTCGACATCGCGCGCGTGGTCGAAGCTCGCGACCAGTACCGCCTGTGCGTCGAACGTGTCGCGGATGCGGTCGCCGACGACGTCGTAGATAGCCTGCATCTCGAGCTTGCCGGCGAGCGCCTGCTGCACCGCGTTGATGATCGCCAGCTCGGCCGCGCGCTGGCGCTCGGCCTCGAAGCTCTTCGCGTTGAGCAGGGCTACGCCCATGCTGGAGGCGATGGTCTTCACGAGGCGAACGTCGGTCGGGCCGAAGGCGTGGTCGCGCTCGTGGTTCTCGAGCAGGACCTGACCGAAGATTCGATCGCCGGCCAGCAGCGGCACGGCCAGCATCGAGCGCGACTGGTCCGTGCCGGGCTGGGTCAGGATGCCGAGCGCCGCCTGCTCGGCGCGCGAGTTCACGACCAAGACCTTGCGCTCGCGGAAGAAGCGGTCCTGGCCACTACCGGGCGGCGGCGCATGGGTCGCCACGGCCAGACGCACGCCGTGCTCGAAGGCGTACAGACCATGAAGCAGCCCGGTGCTCTCGTCCCACCAGTTGATGCTGATGTCGCCCGTGGCGAAGACCTCGCGCAATTTGTCGCCGACGGTGTCGACGATCGCCTGGAAGTCGAGTTCAGCGCCCACCGCGTGCTGGATGCTGTTGATCACCGCGAGCTCGCCGTTGCGCGCTTCGGTCTCCTTCAGCAGCCGCTGGGTCTCGTCGAACAGCCGCGCGTTCTCGAGCGCGACGCCCATGCTGGCCGCCACCGTGCTCAGCAGCCGCACCTCCGCGTCGCCGAACGCGTGTTCGCGCTCGTGGTCCTCAAGCAGGATCAGGCCCAGCGAGCGCGCGCTGCCGAGGATCGGCACGGCGACGATCGAGTGCGCCTGGTCGGTGCCCGCTTGGGCCGAGATGCCGAGCGCTTCCTGCTCGGCGCGCGAATTCACCACGTTGATCGTGCGCTCGCGCAGCATCTTCAGCTGCAACGGTCGCGGCGGCCGAGGGGGCATGTTCAGGCGCGCGCCGTGCTCGAACGCGTAGAGCTGGTGCAGCAGGTTGGCGTCCTCGTCCCACCAGCGGATGCTCATGTCGCCGGTCCGGAACAGCGCACGCAGCTGGTCGCCGACCAGGTCGATGATCGCCTGGAAGCCCAGCTCGCCGGCGATGCCCTGCTGGATGTCGTTGATCAGCGCCAGCTCGTCGGCGCGCTGCTCGAGCTGCGCGGTGCGCTCGACCACCTTGCCCTCGAGGCCGGCGGTGATGCGCAGGTTGGCCAGCGTCACGGCGGCCTGGCTGGCGAGCATCGCCAGCAGGTCGCGATCGGCGGTGTGGAAGCGGCCGAACGCGCCTTCGATATCGGCGTAGAGGAAGCCGAGCAAGTCGTGCTGTGCGATCAGCGGGGCGATCAGGCACGAGCGCTGGTCGATCGGCTCGGCGCCCTCCGGGCCGTGGTGCAGGCTCACGCGGCGGGTGCGGCGCGCATCGTCCAACCACGGCGTGATGGCGCGCAGCAGTGCGGCCCCGTCTTCGCCGCGCGGCAGCATCGCGCCGGCCAGGCTCGGCCCGGTGGGCGTTTCCAGCACCAGGAGCACGCGCTCGGCGCCCGAGAGTTCGGTCGCCTCCTCGATCAGGAACTCGTGCAGCTGTGCTGCGCCGCGCAGCTCGTTCAGGCGCAAACCGGTGTCGACGAGGCGCTCGAAGGGCTCGCGCAGATCGGACTCTGCCTGCAGGTGCGGCAGTTGCGCATCGGCTGGTACGCCGCGTCGCTGCGCCTCGGCACGCCAGGCCTTGATCACGTCGCGGTGTTCGGCGACCTTGTTGAACCAGCTGCGACGCAGGCCTTCGTCGCTGAGCGTGGCCACGCCGTCGCAGATGAAGCGGTAGGCGCGTTCCAAGGGTTCGACCGCAGCGGCCTCGCTCCCGAGGGCGCGCAGCGCCTGCGCCTGCGCCCACCAGGCCGGCACGGGCGAGGCCAGCCCGATCAGCGTGGGGGTGGCGCGCGCATCGATGAGCTTGTCGGCGCGCACCGATGCGGCGATCGCCCGGCGGGGCTGGCCCGACGCGAGCCAGGCCTGGGCCAGCGCGCCCAGCGCAATGATCTGGAAGCTGTTGTCCGCAAGGCCCTGCGCCGCGTCCACCGCGGCCTGGGCCGAGCGTCGCCATCGCTTCAGGTCGCCGGCGTCCGCGGCGATCAGGTAGTCGATGTAGGGCTCATGCCAGGTCAGATCGCGGTCGCCCAGGCCTCGATTGAGCCGGACCATCTCGGCGCACCAGGCGCGGGCGCGTTCGGGTTCGCTCGAGAGGGCCTCGATCTCTGCCGCAAATGCAGCCGACACCGCGCGCGATCTCGGGTTCCCGATGCGCGGCCCGGTGTCGAGCACCTCCAGCACCATGCGGCGCGCCCGCGGGTACAAGCCGATGGCACCGTAGGCCATGGCCAGGTTGTGACCAGTGCTGCGTTGCCGGTCGGTATGGCCCGCCGCACCGAAGGCGGCCACCGCCTGCTGCAGGCCTTTCAGGCGCAGGGCCAGGTCAGGGTGTTGGCGCCAGACCAGGTTGCGGGCGCTGCCCAGGCCGGCGTTGTCACCCGTCCGTTCGGCCAGCGCCAGCGCGCGCCCGGCCGCCGCCGCGGACTCGGCCGTGCTGCCGAGTTGGTCCAACGCGACCGCCTGCAACCACAGCGAACGGCCCTGCCAGAGGGGGTCGCCGAGCTGCTCGAACAGCACGGCGGCCTGCTCGGCGCGGCGAAGGCTGGCGCGGGCATCGCGACCGCGCCACTGCGCCTCGGCCAGCCGCAGCAGGGCGAGCGCCTCGAGCCCAGCCTCACCCGAATGGCGCGCCGCGGCCAGCGCGGCACGCGCCGCGCGAGCGGCGTCCCGGTGGTCACCCTGGCGGACCTGCATCTGCGACAGCCGGCACAGCGCGCGCGCCATCGGCGCGGCCGCGCCGGCGCCGCGCGCGAGCGCGAGCATCGCCTGCGCATCGGCCATCGCCTCAGCGGCTTCGCCGATCGCGAGGTGGCTCTCGGCGCGCTCGTCGAGCAAGGCGATGCGCTCGTCGACGTCGAGCGCTGCCGACGCCAGCGCCTGCGTCGCCGCGGCGATCGCCTGCTGCTGGCGCCCGGACCAGGCCAGTGCCGCGACCTCGGCCACGGCTGCGGCCGGCCCGCGCGGGCGCAATGCGCTAGGGCGGCGTGGAGCCGCGGCTGTCTTCCGTGAACCGGGCATGCGTTGCTCGAACCAAGCTTTGGCCGTGGAGGGAAACGGGGCAGCGCGTCGGCGCGGCCCGGCCGCAGTCTACAGGCGTAACCGGCGGTAAGGTCCGGCGCTTACAGCTGGCGCGAGCGCGCCAGCGGCGGGTTCTTCGCGAAGTAGCGCTGGATGCCCAGCGCCAGCGCGTTCACCAGTTGCGTTTGATACTGCGGGTCGCGCAGCCTGGCCTCTTCCTCGGGGTTCGAGATGAAGGCCGACTCGACCAGGATCGACGGGATGTCGGGCGCCTTCAGCACCGCGAAGCCGGCCTGCTCGACGCTGCCCTTGTGCAGCTTGCCGACGCGGCCGATCTGGCCGAGCACCTCGCCGCCGAGCCTGAGGCTGTCGCGGATCTGCGCGGTCGTGCTCATGTCGAGCAGCGCGCGCAGCACGCTCGCGTCTTTCGCCTTGATGTTGACGCCGCCGATCGCGTCGGCGGCGTTCTCGCGGTTCGCCATCCAGCGCGCCGCGGCGCTCGTCGCGCCGCCCTGGCTGAGCGCGAACACCGACGCGCCGCGCGCCTGCGGCGTGATGAAGGCATCGGCGTGGATCGAGACGAACAGATCGGCCTGCACGCGCTGCGCCTTGCGCACCCGGTCGTGCAGCGGCACGAAGAAATCGGCGTCGCGGGTCAGCATCGCGCGCATGTTCGGCAGCGTGTTGATGCGCTCGCGCAATTGCAGCGCGATCTTCAGCACCACGTCCTTCTCGTGCAGGCCGCTGGGGCCGCTGGCACCCGGGTCTTCGCCGCCGTGGCCGGGGTCGATCGCGACGACGATCAGCCGGTCGATCCTGCCCTGGACCGCGGGCGGCAGCGGCGCCGGGGTCTGCTGCGGCGGCGCGGGCAGGGGCGCTGCAGCGATCGGCGGCAGCGCCGGGCCGGGCCCTTGCGCGAGCGGCGGCACGGGGTTGCCCATCTTGCCGATGAACTCGCCGAGCGCGTCCTGCACTGCCTTCGCGGCCTGCTGTTCGGCGGCATCCTTGTCGCGGATCAGCGCCAGCAGCGGGTCGCGTTCCTGCGTCGGGTACAGGTCGAACACGAGGCGGTGCTGGTAGGCGGCGACCGGCGCGAGCGTGAACAGCTGCGGCGCGGTCGGCTGCTTCAGGTCGATCACGACGCGCACCACGCGCGGCTGGTTCTGGCCGGCGCGAACGCCGGCGATGAAGGGGTCGTCGGCGCGCACCTTGCCGACCAGGTCGCGCAGCGCGGGGCTGAGCTCGAGGCCGTCGATGTCGATCACGAGCCGGTTCGGGTTCTCGGCCAGGAAGTGCTTTTGCGCCAGCGCCGCGTCGGACTCGATCGTCACGCGCGTGTAGTCGGCCGCCGGCCAGACCCGCACCGCGACGATGCTGGCGCCGGACGCGATGTCGGCGCGGCCGAGCAGCAGCACCGCGCCGCCCATCGTGCGCAGCGCGGCGCGGCGCGAGTTCGGGCGGCGGGCCGGTGCCGTCATGTCAGGAGCGCGCGACCGAGCGCGCTGCGGGCATCGAAGCGCGCGCGCCGCGCGTCGCCGGCCAGCGGTTCGATGTGGATCTGCAGGTCGGCCTCGGGCAGCAGGTCCGCGGCCTTCTCGGGCCACTCGGCGAGCTTCAGGCCGGGCGCGGCGAAGACGTCGCGAAAGCCCGCGTCCTCCCATTCCTGCGGGTCTTCGAAGCGGTAGAAGTCGAAGTGCGAGACCTCCAGCGGCGTGCCGTCGCGGCTCAGCGCATAGGGCTCGAGCACGGTGTAGGTCGGGCTCTTGATGCGCCCCTCGACGCCGAGCGCGTGCAGCAGATGCCGCACGAAAGTCGTCTTGCCGGCACCGAGCGGGCCGTGCAGTTCGACATAGGCCTCGGCCAGGCCGCGCTGGCGGGCGAGCGCGGCGGCCGAGGCGGCGCAGGCGGCCTCGTCGGGCCAGAGTTGCGTGCGGGTTTCTAGAATCGGCAAATGGTGGGCACTCGGCAGTTGGACTCGGATCGGCTTCAGGCGCTGCTCGCGCAGCTGCGCGAGCACGCGGCGCAACTCGGATTTTCACAGATCGGCGTCGCCGATGTGGACTTGTCCGACGCGGAAGGCGGTCTGTTGCAGTGGCTTGACAACGGCTTTCACGGCGCGATGGCCTACATGGCCGCGCACGGCCTGAAGCGCGCGCGGCCGGCCGAGCTCGTGCCGGGCACCGTGCGCGTGATCACCGCGCGCATGGACTACCTGCCGCAGCAGCTGGCCGAGGGCTGGCAGGCGATCGAATGGCAGCGCCTGGCCGAACCGGCGCGGGCGGCGCTGTCGATCTACGCACGGGGCCGCGACTACCACAAGGTGCTGCGCGCGCGGCTGCAGCAGCTCGCCGACGGGCTGGCCGACGCGATCGGCCCGTTCGGCCACCGCGTATTCACCGATTCGGCGCCGGTGCTCGAGGTCGAGCTCGCCGTGAAGAGCGGCCTGGGCTGGCGCGGCAAGCACACGCTGGTTCTGAACCGCGAGGCCGGCTCGATGTTCTTCCTCGGCGAGATCTATGTCGACCTGGCGCTGCCGCTGACCGCGCCGGTCGAGGCGCATTGCGGCAGCTGCACGGCCTGCATCGACATCTGCCCGACGCAGGCGATCGTCGCGCCGTACCGGCTCGACGCGCGGCGCTGCATCTCGTACCTGACGATCGAGGAGCCGGGCGCGATTCCCGTCGAGCTGCGGCCGCTGATCGGCAACCGCATCTACGGCTGCGACGACTGCCAGCTCGCCTGCCCGTGGAACAAGTACGCGCAGCGCAGCGCCTTGCCGGATTTCGACGTGCGCGTGTCGGTCGGGAACGCGACCTTGCTGCAGCTCTGGGAATGGTCCGAGGCCGACTTCCTGCGCCATACAGAAGGCAGCGCGATCCGCCGCATCGGTTACGAGCGCTGGCAACGCAACTGCGCGGTGGCGCTGGGCAACGCGCTTCGGGCGCGCGACGATCCGGCACTGCGCCGCGCGCTCGAATCGCGGCGCGAGACCTGCAGCGCGCTGGTGCGCGAGCACATCGCCTGGGCGCTCGCGCAGGCGCCCGAATCCACCCAAGACGCACGATGATCCACCGCTGCCGCTTCGACCTGGTCGTGTTCGGCTGCGCCCAATGCACCGTGACGAACCCACCCGGTGCGGTGCCCGGCACCTTCCGGGTCGACGGCAACCCGCTGCGGCAGGCGCCGAAGTACGTCGCCAACGTCACCGCGCGCTGCGGCTGGCCGACCGGCCGCGGCGGCGAGTACTTCGCCTGCACCGACTGGAGCTACCGCAGCAAGGTCAACTTCTTCCTCTGCGAATCACCCGAGTTCGCCGGCCGGGCCATGCTGCTCGGCGGGCTGCGCCGGGGCTACAACTGGAGCGACGACAAGCACGAATTCGCGCTCTTCGCGCCCAACATCACGAACCAGGCGCGCAGCGTCGGCGGCATCGACTTCAACAACTCGAACGGGTACGTTCGTCGATTCCCCGGGGGATTCGGGCCGGCTTGGGGCGGCTCGGCGCTCGGCCCGCCGCGGCCGATTCGTGGCCGAGGCATCAGCCGAGCACCGCGAGCCAGAACGGCACGCTGATCATGCCCAGCAGGGTCGACAAGGTCACGAGGCCGGCGACATAGCCGCCGTCGCCACCCATGCGCGCCGTCAGCACGTAGGCGCTCGACGCCGTCGGCAGCGCGGCGAACAGCACCAGGATCAGGCGCTGCTCGCCCGGCAGCGCGAGCGCGGCGGTGAGGCCGATCGCGAGCGCGGGCAGCAGCGCGTGGCGCACCGCCATCAGCGCCGCGGCCAGGCCCGGCGAGGCCTTCAGCCCGCCGATGCGCAGCCCGGCGCCGGTCGCCATCAGTCCGAGCGGCAGTGCCGCCAGGCCGATGCGCTGCAAGGTGGTCGAGACCGCGTCCGGAAACCTCAGCCCCGCGGCGTTCGCGAGCAGGCCCGCGACAGTGCTCAGGATCAGTGGGTTGCGCAGCAGCTCGCGGCCGTACGAATGACCGCCGTGGCGCGCCAGCGGCCAGACCGCGGCGATGTTGGCGAGCGGCACGCACAAGCCGATGCACAGCGCCATCAAGGCCAGCCCTGGCGCGCCGCCCAGGCGTTCCGCCAGCGCCAGGCCGATGAAGGAGTTGAAGCGGTAGGCGGTCTGTGCGCCCGAGGCATGGCGGCGCGCGTCCAGGCCCGGCCAGCGCCCGATCGCGAGCGCGGCGACGATGCCGCAGGCCATGACGCTCACGCTGGCCACGGCGAAATGGAAGGTCTGCGCCGGCTGGAGCGGGCTCTTCAGGATCGAGTTGAACAGCAACACCGGAAACAGCAGGTAGTAGACCAGCCGCTCGGCGGCGTCCCAGACGGGGCGGTCGAGCGCGGTCTTGCGGCACAACAGGCCACCCAGCGCGATCAGCAGGAAGTCCGGCAACAGCAGCAGCGCGTTCGACATGCGGCGAGTGTGCCCGCGCATCGGCGCGGGGGCAGGGTGTTCGCTCTGTCGCAGCGCGCGGCGACAGCCCTAGACTTGCGCGTCGTCTCGAGCCCCATCACCGGAGATTCCACCGATGCAATTCAGATTTCTGATCGCCGCCTGCGCCGCCGCCCTGCTCGGCACCTCGGGCGCTGCCTGGGCGCAGGCCTACCCGACCAAGCCGGTCAAGCTGGTCGTGCCGTTCGCACCCGGCGGCACCACCGACATCATCGCGCGCGTGCTGGCCGAGAAGATCAACGGCCCGCTGGGCCAGCCCCTGATCGTCGAGAACAAGGCCGGCGGCGGCGGCTCGATCGGCGCGACCGACACCGCCAAGGCCGCGCCCGACGGCTACTCGCTCGGTGTGGCCACGGTCTCGACGACCGCGTCGAACCCGGCGATCAACCCGAAGCTGGCGTACAACCCGGTGACCGATTTCACGCCGATCATCAACGTCGCGGCGACGCCGAACGTGATCGCGGTGCACCCGAGCTTCCCGGCGCACGACTACAAGGGCTTCCTCGCCGAACTGAAGAAAAATCCCGGCAAGTACAGCTTCGGCAGCTCGGGCACCGGCGGCATCGCGCACCTGCAGATGGAGCTGTTCAAGAACCTCTCGGGCACCTTCATCACGCACATTCCGTACCGCGGCTCGGGCCCGGCGCTGAACGACGCGGTGGCCGGCCAGATACCGATCATCTTCGACAACCTGCCGTCGGCGCTGCCCTTCATCAAGGACGGCCGGCTGATCGCGATCGTCGTCGCCGCGCCGCAGCGGCTGGCGGTGCTGCCGAACGTGCCGACCTTCAAGGAGGTCGGCCTGGAGCCGGTCAACCGCATGGCCTACTACGGCATCTACGGGCCCAAGGGCCTGCCGAAGGAGGTGGTCGACAAGGTCAACGCCGCGGTCAGGAAGACGCTCGAGGATCCGGCCGTGAAGAAGCGCATCGAGGAGACCGGCTCGCTGATCGTCGCGAACACGCCGGAGCAGTTCGCGGCCCAGATCGCGGCCGAGTTCGAGGTCTACAAGACGGTCGTGACGCTGCAGAAGCTGACCCTGGAGTGATGTGCCGAGCGAGACTGCGCGCGCAGCCAGCCAGGCGTCGATCGACCGCTTCGTCGATGCGCTGTGGATCGAGGATGGCCTGAGCAGCAACACGCTCGCGGCCTACCGCCGCGATCTGGCGCTGTACGCCGACTGGCTCTCTGCGCAGCACGCGCGCGCGATCGACGCGACGCGCGAGGCCGACCTGCTGGCCTATGGCGTCGCCCGGCACCCGGGCAGCAAGGCGACCAGCAGCAACCGGCGCCTGACGGTATTCAAGCGCTACTTCCGCTGGGCGCTGCGCGAGCAGCTGCTGAGCGCCGACCCGACCCTGAAGCTGAGGAGCGCGAAGCAGCCGCTGCGCGTGCCCAGGACGCTCAGCGAGGCGCAGGTCGAGGCGCTGTTGGCCGCACCCGACGCCGACACGCTGCTGGGCCTGCGCGACCGCACGATGCTGGAGCTGATGTACGCGAGCGGGCTGCGCGTCAGCGAACTGGTCGGGCTGAAGAGCGTGCACCTGAGCCTGTCCGACGGCGCGCTGCGCGTCACCGGCAAGGGCGCGAAGGAGCGGCTCGTGCCTTTCGGCGAGGAGGCGCATGCGTGGCTGCAGCGCTACCTTGCCGAGGCGCGCGCGGCGATCCTGAAACGGCGGACGAGCGATGCCCTGTTCGTCACCGGCCGCGGCGGCCCGATGACGCGCCAGATGTTCTGGAAGCTGATCAAGGCGCACGCGCTGCGCGGTGGCGTGCAGGTGCCGCTGTCGCCGCACACGCTGCGCCATGCGTTCGCGACGCACCTGCTGAACCACGGCGCGGACCTGCGCGCGGTGCAGTTGCTGCTCGGCCACGCCGACATCTCGACGACGACGATCTACACCCACGTGGCGCGCGAGCGCCTGAAACTGCTGCACGCGCAGCATCACCCGCGCGGCTGAAGCGGCCGGACTCCGGGCCGCCGGTGCGCCCTGGGCTTTGCCCGATGCGCCCGGCCGGCCAAAGGGCTCTAATGGGCTTCCTGCTCAACGGGAGTCGATCTTGGATGCACGCGCGGCGACCGGCAGTCCGCTTTACCTGCTCGAACGCAGCGACGTCGGGCTGGTCCAGCTCGATCGCGATCTGAAGGTCGTGGCGATGAACAGCTTCGCGCGGCGCGCGTTGCCGGTGGAAGACAAGCAGCCGTTCGAGAAAATGGTGCTGTCGTTCCACCCGGAGCGTTCGCAGTCGAAGGTCAAGTTCCTGCTCGACCAGGCCGAATGCCCGGTCAGCAACCCGCCGCCGATGACGATGGTCATCAACATCCCCGAGAGCGTGTCGCCGATCAAGGTCGGCAAGATGTCGGCCGGTGCCACCCCGGGGCCGGGAACGCGCCCGGCGATGCGATCGCCCACGAGGAGACAACGACCATGATTCCAGCCGGATTCGAATACCACGCACCGCGCTCGGTCGCCGACGCCATTCGGCTGCTCGGCGAACTCGGGCCCGATGTCAAGCTGCTGGCCGGCGGCCACAGCCTGTTGCCGATGATGAAGCTGCGCTTCGCCCAGCCGAGCCACCTGGTCGACCTGGGCAAGATCGCGGGCCTGCGCGGCATTTCGCAGGTGGGCGACGAGATCCGCATCGGTGCGATGACGACCGAACACGAACTGCTGCATTCGGCCCTGCTGGCCGAGAAGCTGCCGCTGCTGGTAGAAGGTGCGGGCTGGATCGCCGATCCGCAGGTGCGCTACAAGGGCACGATCGGCGGTGACATCTCGCACGGCGACCCGGGCAACGACCACCCGGCGCTGATGCTGGCGCTCGATGCGTCGTTCGTGCTGACCGGGCCGAGTGGCGAGCGTGTCGTCAAGGCCGACGGCTACTTCCTCGGCATGTACTCGACGCTGCTCGAGCCCGACGAAATCCTGTCGGAGATCCGCATCCCGATCCCGCCCGCGGGCAGCGGCTGGTCGTACCAGAAGCTCAAGCGCAAGACCGGCGACTTCGCCACCGCCGCGACCGCGGTGCTGCTGCAGATGAACGGCGCGCGGGTCGCGAAGGTCAACATCGCGCTGACCAATGCCGGCGCGACCGCGTTGAAGGCGAACGCCGCCGAAGCCTCGCTGGTCGGCAAGGCCGTCGACGACGCCAGCCTGAACGAAGCCGCGCGGCTGGCGATGAGCATCTGCGACCCGACACCCGACCAGCGCGGCGACGCCGAATACAAGATCGCGATGTGCGGCGAAATGACGCGGCGCGCGCTGCAGGCCGCGTACGCGCGCATTGCCAAACCGTGAACGACGAGACGCAGGAGTCCGAGATGGCGAAACTTCACACCGTGTCACTCAAGCTCAACGGCAAGCCGGTCGAGGTGTCGGTCGAGCCGCGCGAACTGCTGATCCACACGCTGCGCGAGAAGCTCGCGCACACCGGGCCGCACATCGGCTGCGAGACCTCGCATTGCGGCGCCTGCACGGTCGACGTCGACGGCATGTCGGTGAAGGCCTGCACCGTGCTGACGGTGCAGTGCGACGGCGCCGAGATACTCACCGTCGAGGGCCTGGAGCAGGGCGGCGTGCTGCATGCGCTGCAGCAGGCCTTCCACGAGGAGCACGGCCTGCAGTGCGGCTACTGCACGCCCGGCATGCTGACGCGCGCCTACCGGTTGCTGCAGGAGAACCCGGACCCGAGCGAGCAGGAGATTCGCTTTGGGCTCGCCGGCAACCTGTGCCGCTGCACCGGCTACCAGAACATCGTCAAGGCGGTGCAGTCGGCCGCGAAGAAGCTCGCCGCGGCGCAGGCCGTCGCGGCCTGAGCCTCGGCCCACCCACCCCACATCGACCGGAGACACCTCATGGGCGACATGTCCGAATTGAAGGAACGCGAAGACAAGCTGCAGGGCATGGGCACGAGCCTGTTGCGCAAGGAAGACGCGCGCTTCATCCGCGGCCAGGGCAGTTACGTCGACGACATCAAGCTGCCGGGCATGCTGTTCGGCGCGGTCGTGCGCAGCCCGTATGCGCATGCGCGCATCAAGGGCATCGACAAGAGCAAGGCGCTGGCCTGCCCGGGCGTGGTCGCGGTGCTGACCGCGGACGACCTGAAGCCCGTGAACCTGCACTGGATGCCCACCCTGGGCGGCGACGTGCAGGCGGTGCTGGCCGACAAGAAGGTCTGCTTCCAGATGCAGGAAGTGGCGATGGTGCTCGCCAGCGACCGCTACGCCGCCGCTGACGGCGCCGCGCTGGTCGAGGTCGACTACGAGGAGCTCCCGGCCATCGTCGACCCGAAGAAGGCCATGGCGGCCGACGCGCCGATCATCCGCGAGGACATCGCCGAGAAAACGGAAGTCGGCCACGGCCCGCGCACCCACCCGAACCACATCTTCACCTGGAAGGCCGGCGACAAGGCCGCGGCCGACGCGGCGTTCGCGAATGCGGCCGTCACCGTGCGCGAGGAGATCCTGAACCCGCGCGTGCACCCCTGCCCGCTCGAGACCTGCGGCTGCGTCGCGTCGTTCAACAAGGCGACCGGTTACCTCACCGTCTACATGACCACGCAGGCGCCGCACCTGGTGCGCACCGTGCTCGCGATGCTGTCGGGCGTGGCGGAAAGCAAGATCCGCGTGGTCGGCGGCGACATCGGCGGCGGCTTCGGCAACAAGGTGCCGGTGTACCCGGGCTACGTGGTCGCGATCGTCGCGTCCATCGTCACCGGCGTGCCGGTCAAGTGGATCGAGTCGCGCATCGACAACATCTCGACCACCGGCTTTGCGCGCGACTACCACGGCATCGGCGAACTCGCGGCCGACGCGAACGGCCGCATCAAGGGCCTGCGCTTCACCGCGCTGGCCGACCACGGCGCGTTCAACTCGCACGTGTCGGCGACCAAGCTGCCGGCGGGCCTGTTCTCGATCTGCACCGGTTCCTACGACATCCCGAATGCCTATTGCCGCGTCGACGCGGTCTACACCAACAAGGCACCGGGCGGCGTGGCCTACCGCTGCTCGCTGCGCGTGACCGAAGCGGTGTACCTGATCGAACGCATGATCGACATCCTGGCGCTCAAGCTGAACATCGACAAGGCCGAGATCCGGCGCCGCAACTTCGTCAAGGCCGAGCAGTTCCCATACACCACGTCGCTGGGCTGGACCCTGGACAGCGGCAACTACTTCCCTGCGCTCGAGAAGGTGCTGAAGGCGGTCGACTACGACGGCCTGCGGCGTGAACAGGCCGCCAAGCGTGCCGACCCGAGTTGTCCGACGCTGATGGGCATCGGTCTGGCGACCTTCACCGAGATCGTCGGCGCGGGCCCGACCAAGGTCTGCGACATTCTGGGCATCGGCCTGTTCGACAGCTGCGAGATCCGCGTCCACCCGACCGGCGGCGTGATCGCGCGACTGGGAACGATGACCCAGGGCCAGGGCCACGCGACCACCTACGCGCAGATCATCGCGACCGAACTCGGCCTGCCGGCGAGCGACATCGTCGTCGAAGAAGGCGACACCGACAAGGCACCCTACGGCGCAGGCACCTGGGGCTCGCGCTCGACGCCGGTGTCCGGCGCGGCCACCGCGATGGCGGCGCGCAAAATCAGGGACAAGGCGAAGAAGATCGCCGCGCACCTGCTCGAAGTCGCCGAGGGCGACCTGGAGTGGGAGATCGACCGCTTCAAGGTCACCGGCAACCCGGGCCAGCACAAGACCATGAAGGAGATCTGCATGGTTTCGCACACCGGCAACCTGCCGGCCGGCATGGAGCAGGGGCTGAACGCGGTGTCGTACTACGACCCGCCGAACATGACCTATCCGTTCGGCGCCTACCTGTGCGTGGTCGACGTCGACAAGTTCACCGGCGAGGTCAAGGTGCGCCGCTTCTATGCGCTCGACGACTGCGGCACGCGCATCAACCCGATGGTCATCGAGGGCCAGATCCACGGCGGCCTGACCGAAGCCTTCGCGGTCGCGATGGGCCAGCAGATCCCGTTCGACGAGAACGGCAACCACCTCGGCAACAGCCTGATGGACTACTTCCTGCCGACGTCGATGGAAACGCCGCACTGGGAGACCGATCACACCGTCACGCCGTGTCCGCACCACCCGATCGGCGCCAAGGGTGTGGCCGAGTCGCCGCACGTCGGCGGCATCCCGTGCTTCAGCAACGCGGTGATCGACTCTTTCGCGCACCTCGGCGTGACGCACATGGACATGCCGCACACGGCCTGGCGCGTCTGGAAGCAGTGCCACGCGCTGGGTGTCGACAAACGGGCATGAAGGTCCGGCTCGAGAAGACATTCGCCATGCCCGGGTCGGCCGACACGGCCTGGGCGCTGCTGCAAGACATCGACGCGGTCGCCGCCTGCATGCCCGGCGCGAAGATCACCGAGCGCATCGATGCACAGCACTTCAAGGGCACGGTGTCGGTCAAGTTCGGCCCGGCCAGCATGTCGTTTCGCGGCGAGGTGGAAGTTCTCTCGCTCGATGCCGCCGGCAAGACGCTGCGCCTGGTCGGCAAGGGCACCGACACCACCGGCAGTTCGGGCGCGGCGATGGACCTGACCGCGCGCGTCGAGGCCGCGGACGCGAGCGCCTGCAAGCTCGTCGGCACGAGCGAGGTCTCGATGAGCGGCAAGGCCGCGGCCTTCGGCGGTCGCATGATGGATTCGGTGGCCGACCAGGTACTCAAGCAGTTCGCGGGCAACTTCGCCGCGCGGGTGCGGGCCTTGCAGGCGCAGGCCCCGCCGCCGGCGGCGGGCCCGGGTGCCAGCGCGCCGGTCGCTGCGGCCACGCCCGCGGCGGCGCCGGCCGCCGCGCCGCAGCTCAACGCGTTCGCGCTCGGCTGGGCGATCCTGCGGGACTGGCTGCGCTCGCTGTTCGCGGCCCGCAAGGCATGAGCGCCGAGCGCGCGCTGGAACTCGGCGCCCTGCAGCAGCGACTGGGCGACGCCGGCTACATTGCCGAGCCGGCGCTCGTCGCCGCGCTGCTGCTGATGCAGGACCTCGGCCGGCCGCTGCTGCTCGAAGGCGATGCCGGCGTCGGCAAAACCGAGGTGGCGAAGGTGCTGGCCGCGGTGCGCGCGACAAGGCTGATCCGGCTGCAGTGCTACGAGGGGCTGGACGCGCACGCGGCGATGTACGAATGGAACTACCAGCGCCAGCTGCTCGCGATCAAGCTGCTCGAACACGACGAGCGCGCGAGTTCGAAAGACATCGCCCAGAAGGAGCAGGACATCTTCTCCGAGCGCTACCTGCTGAAGCGCCCGCTGCTCGAAGCCATCACCTGCGAGCAGCCGCCGGTGCTGCTGATCGACGAGGTGGATCGCGCCGACGAGGCCTTCGAAGCCTACCTGCTGGAATTGCTGTCCGACTTCCAGCTCTCGATCCCCGAACTCGGCACGGTGCACGCGACGAGCCGGCCGCTGGTGGTGATCACGTCGAACGGCACGCGCGAGCTGTCGGATGCGTTGCGCCGGCGCTGCCTGTACCAGTTCATCGACTACCCCGACCACGACAAGGAACTCGCGATCGTGCGCAAGAAGGCGCCCGACGCCGCGGCCGAACTGGCGCAGCAGATCGTCGCGTTCGTGCAGGCGGTGCGCCGCATGGACCTGCAGAAGAAGCCCGGCATCGCCGAGACACTGGACTGGACCGCCGCGCTGCTGCGGCTGGGCATCTCGACGATCGACGTCGACGGCACCGAGCGCATCATGGAAACGCTGAGTGCGCTGATCAAGACCCGCGACGATCGCACCGCCTTTTCGCGCGCCGCGGTCGCTCGATTGGCGGCCGCATGCTGACGCTGGCCGCCACCACCGCCGATCCGCGCGCCGCGACGCGCCTGGCCGGCTTCCCCGGCTTCCTGCGCGCCAACGGCTTCGCGGTCGGCGGCGCCGACGCGGTGCAGGTGCTGCAGATCGCCCAGCGTGTCGGTGTGCTCGACCCGCAGGTGCTGCGCTGGAGCCTGCAGGCGCTGCTGTGCGGGCGCCGCGACGAATGGCGGCGCTTCGACGAGCTGTTCGACGCCTGGTTCCTGCCGGCCAACCGCTGGCAGCGCGCCGTCGGTCGCGAGCGCGAAGCCGACGGCCTGAATGGCGATCGGCCCGACGGCGACCTGCCGGATCGCAGCAGTGCCGACGACGACGCCCAAGACCCGCAGCGCCGCCACACCGCCAGCCGGCAGGAGCGGCTCGCGTCCACCGACTTCCGTGAGCTCACGCAACGCGAGCACCTGCTCGACATCGAGGCGCTGATGCGCCGCTTCGCGCGCCAGCTCAAGCATCTGCGGCTGCGCCGTGAAACGCGCGCCCGGCACGGTCGGCGACTCGACCTGCCGGACACGATCCGGCGCAGCGTGGCCAGCGGCGGCACGCCGTTCCACCTGGCCTGGAAAGACCAGCGGCGCGTGCGCCCGCGGCTCGTGCTGCTGATCGACGTGAGCCGCTCGATGGCGGCGTACAGCTTCTTCTACCTGCGGCTGGCGCGCGCGCTCGGGGCGGAGCTGGCGGGCGTGCACAGCTTCATCTTCCACACCCGCGTGACCGCGGTGTCGCGCGCGCTGCACGACCCCGACCCGTGGCGCGCGCAGGAGCAACTGCACCTAATCGCGCAGGGCTGGGCCGGCGGCACGCGCATCGGCGCGAGCCTGGCGCAGTTCAACCGCGAACATGCGCCGCGCATCGTGCATTCGCGCACCGCGGTGATCGTGATGAGCGACGGCTACGATACCGGCGAGCCGTCGCAACTGTCGGACGCGCTCGCGCAACTGCGCCGCCGCGCGCGCCGCATCGTCTGGCTCAACCCGCTGAGTCAGCGGCCGGGCTACGCGCCGATCTGCCAGGGCATGCAGGCCGCGCTGCCGCACCTGGACCTGCTGGCGCCGGGGGCGGACCTGGCCAGCATCCGCGCGGTGCTGCCGGCGCTGATCGAGGCGCTGCGATGAGCGAAGGTTGAACGCAATGGGCTGTCTACTCAAAGCCAACGGCCTCTACAGCCGCACCACCGTCGGCGCCGTGCTGCTCGCGGCCGGCGCCGGCGCTCGGCTCGGCGGCCGCCCGAAGGCGCTGCTCGAACTCGGCGGTGTGCCGCTGATCGTGCGCCAGCTGGTCGCGCTGTCCGGCGCAGGGGTCGACGAGGTCGTGGTCGTGCTCGGCCACCATGCCGACGCGATCGAGGCCGCGGTGCGCCCGTTCCCGATCACGCTCGCGCGCAACCCGAGCCCCGACGACGGGCAGGCCTCGTCGGTGCGCATCGGGCTGCGCGCGCTGTCGCCCGGGCTCGACGCGGTGATGGTCGCGCTGGCCGATCAGCCGCTGATCGACGCGCCGGACCTGACCGCGCTGATCGGCGCGTTCAAGAAGCGCGGCGATGCGGCGATGGTGGTACCGCGCGTGCCCGGCGCCGATGGCAAGCTCGAGCCGGGCAACCCGGTGATCTTCGATGCCGCGCTGCGCGACGAGTGGCTGGCCGGTGCCGCCGACCTCGCGTGCCGGCGCTGGCGGCTGGCGCATCCCGAGCGGGTACGCTGGTTCGACACTGACAACCGCCGCTACAAGGTCGACATCGACACGCCCGAAGACATCGAGCGCTTCGCGGCCAGCACCGGCCACGCGCTGCACTGGCCGGCCGCGCTGGCACGCGCCGGATCGACGTGAACACGCCGCCCGGTGCTGCCTCCACGCTGCGCCTGACGATCGCGCGCGCGGTCGCCTGGGCCCTGCTGCTCGCGGGCTGGGTGGGGCTGGGCGGCGTCGCGCTGGCGCTGACGCCGAGCCTGCTGGGCGTCTACGCGCTCGTCGCGCTGTGGCTGCTGGCGCTCGGCATTGCCGCCACGGTCGCGACGCGCGACAGCCTGAGCGCCCGATCGCGGCGCGTCGGCCTGGGTTCGTGCGCGGCGCTCACCGCGGCGGCACTGGTCTGGTCGACGCGCGATGGCGGTCTGACGGCCCTGATCGTCGCCGTGGGCGGCTGGGCCGGGTTGACCGCACTGGCCTCGGGGGTCGTGCGCAGCGTGCGCCTGTCCCACGCCGCTCGACCCGAGCCGCCGATCGTTGCCGCGAGCCTGGGCGCGCTGTGCGCCGCGCTCGTGCTCGCCGATCCGGGTGATGCACGCGCGCTGGCGCTGCGACTCGGCGCGCTGGTGCTGGTCGCGGCGATCGTGCTGGCGATGCTGCAGATCGGCGACCGCCACGGCGTCGCCGCCAGCCGCTGCCGTGCCGGCCTGTTCGATTGCTCGCTGCCGGCCTGGCCCACGGGCGCATGGCACGACGTGCGGCAGTGGCCCGTGCTGTTCGCGGGTCTGGCGATGCTGCCGATGATGGCGGCGCTGCCGATGATGGCCGCCTGGTGCCGTGCGCAATCCATCGCGCCGCAAGCGATGCTCGCGCTTCACTTCGCCGCGATGTTTGCGCCGGCCCTCTTGCTGCGTCGTGCCATCGCGCACTGGTCGCCGCGCGTGCTGGCGCTGGTGTGCGCCATTCTGCTGGCGGCAGGCGCGGCCGCCGTGCTCTGGGCGAGCGCGCCCTTCGATCTGCTGGGCGTGGCGCTCGCGCATGGCGCGGCCTGGTCGTTCGCCTGGACCGGCCAGCTGTGGTCGCCCGAGCGGCGCAGCCGCCAGGGCACCTCGCCGCTGCGCGCCGCGATCGGCTACGCGGCGCTGACGATCGTGGTCGGCCTCGCGATCGAACAGCGCGGCCCGACCGGCCTGGCGATCACGCAGGCGGCGCTGGGCCTCGCGGCGGCACTGGCCTGGGGATACGGCCTGGCCAGACGCGACCACGCCCCGGCCGGCTGAGGGTCACGGCCCGCGGCGCGGCCGGCGCACGGCGGCTCGGCCTGAGCGCCCACAGGGCTCGGCCGTGCGCCGCCCCTGCCTCGGCCTGGCGAAGCGCAGCGCGAATCGGTCTGCCGGCATGCTCATGTCGAAGAAGGCCTTGTCGCGCGGGTCGGCCGGATTGCGCAGGAAGCCGCTCTGTTCCTCGAGCACGAAGCCGACCGCCAGCAGTTCCGAACCAACCGTCTGCTCGTCGATCCGGTGCAGGGTCCGGGTATCGGCGACCCCGCTGCCCGGCCTGGCCGCATGATCGATCAGCATCAGATGACCGCCGGGCTTGAGGGCGTCGAAGAGCGCGGGATTCATCCGCGCGCGGTCGACCGGCGCGTACGCGATGTCGTGGTACGACAGCACCAGCGTGACAAGATCGACGCGAGGTGCCGCCGCCGGGAAGGGATCCTCGAACGGCCGCTGCAGCAGCTCGATGTTCGCCTGCGGATGCTCCGCCAGGCGCCGTTCGAGCGAAGGCGGCAGTTTCTGCACCTGCGCCCAGACCTTGCCTTGCGGCCCGACGGCCAGCGCCATCAGCTGGGTCGTGTAGCCGCCGCCGGCGGACACGTCGAGCACGCTCGCGCCCGGCGTCACCTGCGCGAAGCGCAGCAACGCGGCCGGCTGGCGACCGGCATCGGACTTGCGATCGTCCGGCGTGCGCAGCGGATCGGCCAGCAGGCTCTCGACCTTGCGCTCGTCGGCCGCGCTCGCATGCTCCGACGCTGCCGCGCCGACCAGTCCGACGAGCAGCAGAACGAGCAGACGTGCGCCCCGCCGCATCGACCCCGCGGGCGTCATTGGCCGGCCTTGAAGCGAGCCAGGAACGCCATCACCGCGCGCCAGTTCTCCTCGGCACCCGACGCATTGCGGTCTTCGTGCAGTGTGGCCGTGCCGTGGACGCCGCCGCTGGCCGGCACGAACAGCGTCTTGGCGCCGCCGGGCACGGCGTCGAAGATGGCGCGCGAGGCGGCGATCTCGCCGTCGTCGCTGGCCTGGTCGATGAACACCGGCAGCCGCAGCGTTCGTGCGGCGCGACCGACGGCATCCGGCTTGCCCAGGTACTCGCCGGGCGAGAACGCGAGCAGCCCTTGCACCTGCGCCGGGTGCCTGGACGCCAGCACGAACACCAGCGCGGCGGAGTAGCTCGAACCCCAGACCAGCAGCGGCGCGCGGTCGGCGTGCGCATGGCCCCAGGCCAGGGCCGCCTCGAGGTCCGCAAGCGCGGCGTCGTACGAGGTCGAGCGCCCGAGCGTCGACACGGTCCGGTTCTTTCCTCCGAACTCGCCGCCGCCCGAACGCTGATCGATGGCCAGCACGCTGAATCCGGCCCGATTCAGGCGTGGCGCCAGCGGCGCGTACTCGGCCTGGCTCGATCCGGCCTGATGAAAGGCCAGGATCAACGGTGCCCTGGCTGCGGGCGCGGGCCAGTACTGGCCGTAGACCTTGACGCCGTCGGCGGCCCTCAGCATGACCGGTTCCGCGATCGCGGCGTGCGCGAGCAGCAGCAGCGCGATCAACGCGATCGAGGTTCGGCCGATGATGCCCGCGGCGCATCGATCGCGTGTGTGTTCGGAACGTCTCAAGGCTCGACTCGCATACCGTCCTCGGCAAGCAGCTGCGGCCCTTTGTAGCGGACCGCGATCGACGCTGCAACCGCAGCGCGCGCCTTGTCGGTGGCAGGCGACAGATGACTCAGCAGCAGCTTGCCGGCGTGCGCGCCCGCGGCGACTTCGCCGATCGTCTGCGGCGGCGTGTGCAGCGAATACAGCACGGCCGGCGATCCCGGCACGATCTGCCGCGGGGTGCGCCGCCGAGCACGGTCGATGTGGCGCGCCTGGTGGAGCTGACCACCCAGAGCAAGCCCGAAGCGGCCACGCACTGGAGCACCCGCACCATGGCTGCTGAGCTGGGTGTCAGCGCCGCGAGCGTCTCGCGCCACTGGCGCAAGAACGGCCTGAAGCCGCATCTGGTGCGAGGCTTCAAGGTCTCGCGCGACCCCAAGTTCGTCGAGAAGCTCGAAGACATCGTGGGCCTGTACTTGTCGCCGCCCGAGCACGCCTTGGTGCTGTGCTGCGACGAGAAGAGCCAGGTGCAGGCGCTGGATCGCACGCAGCCGGGGCTGCCGATGAAGAAGGGGCGCGCGGCCACCATGACGCACGACTACAAG
>JANXZN010000229.1 GCA_025355545.1 Rhizobacter sp. | reverse complement strand
GTGCGCACCAGCTTCTGGAACAGGTAGGCCTCCTCGTTGCTGCCCTTGGCCGAGCCGAAGCCGGCGAGCGACTTCGCACCAAACGTGTCGCGCAACCGGCTCAGCGCGCCGCCCGACAGCGCCAGCGCTTCGTCCCAGCTCGCCTCGCGGAACACCGCGGACCAGTCGGCCGGGTTCGGCTCGTCGTTCTGGTTCTTCGGCACACCGGGCTTGCGGATCAGCGGCTTGGTCAGGCGTTGCGGGTGGCTCGCATAGTCGAAGCCGAAGCGGCCCTTGACGCACAGGCGGTCGTGGTTCGCCGGGCCGTCGCGGCCGTCGACGCTGATGATCTGGTTGTCGCGCACGTTGTAGGTCAGCAGGCAGCCGACGCCGCAGAACGGGCAGACCGAATCGACCTTCTTGTCGACGACCTGGGTGCCGATCGAGGTCTTGGGCATCAGCGCGCCGGTCGGGCACGCCTGCACGCATTCGCCGCAGGCCACGCAGGTGCTGTCGCCCATCGCATCGCCGAGATCGAACACGATCTGGCTCGCCGAGCCGCGCAGCGCATAGCCGATCACGTCGTTGACCTGCTCCTCGCGGCAGGCCCGCACGCAGCGATTGCACTGGATGCAGGCATCGAGATTCACCGCCATCGCCGGATGCGACAGATCGGCTGCGGGCTGCTCGCGACACAGCGCACGCAGCTTGGGGCGCACCGTCACGCCCTCGCGCGCGGCCCACTCGCTGAGCTCGCCGTGCGGCAGCGCGCCTTCCGCGTCGACCCACTTGTAGCCCCGCTCGGGCAGGTCGGCGAGCAGCATTTCGAGCACCATGCGCTGGCTCTTCTTCGCGCGCTCGCTGCCGGTCTGCACCACCATCTTCGGCTGCACGTTGCGGCAGCAGCTCGGCGCCAGCACGCGCTCGCCCGCCACCTCGACCACGCACGCGCGGCAGTTGCCGTCGGGCCGGTAGCCTTCCTTGAAACACAGCGTCGGGATTGCGATGCCTTCGCGCGTCGCGACGCTGAGAATCGTTTCGCCGTCGAAGGCGCTGACCGCCTTGCCGTCGAGCGTGAACTCGACGCGCGCGGCCTGCAACTGGGCGAGTGCCACGGGTGCGTTCATGCCGATGCTCCGATCTCGTGCGCGAAGTGCTGCACGACGCTGCGGATCGGGTTCGGCGCCGCTTGTCCCAGGCCGCAGATCGACGCGTCGATCATCACCTGGCTCAGGTCCTCGAGCGTCGTGCGATCCCAGGTGGCCGCGTCCATCAGCGGTGCCGCCTTGTCGGTGCCGACCCGGCACGGCGTGCACTGGCCGCAGCTCTCGTGCGCGAAGAACCGCATCATGTTCGAGGCCGCGCCGCGCGCGCGGTCGTGGTCGCTGAGCACGATCACCGCGGCCGAGCCGATGAAGCAGCCGTGCGGCTGCAAGGTGTCGAAGTCGAGCGGAATGTCGGCCAGGCTCGCCGGCAGGATGCCGCCCGACGCGCCGCCCGGCAGGTAGGCGTACAGGGCGTGGCCGTCGACCATGCCGCCGCAGTATTCGTCGACGAGTTCGCGCAGGCTGATCCCCGCTGGGGCCAGCTTCACGCCCGGCCGCTTGACGCGCCCGCTGACACTGAAGCTGCGCAGCCCCTTGCGGCCATTCCGGCCGAAGCCGGCGAACCAGGCCGGGCCGCGCTGCACGATGTCGCGCACCCAGTACAGCGTCTCGAAGTTGTGTTCGAGCGTGGGCCGGCCGAACAGGCCGACCTGCGCGATGTAGGGCGGGCGCAGCCGCGGCTCGCCGCGCTGGCCCTCGATGCTCTGGATCATCGCCGACTCTTCGCCGCAGATGTAGGCCCCGGCGCCGCGGCGCAGCTCGATGTGCGGCAGCTCGAACTTTGCTCCGGCCTGCAGCTTCGCGAGTTCGGCGGCGAGCAGTTCGCGGCAGCCGTGGTACTCGTCGCGCAGGTAGATGTAGCAGGCGTCGATGCCGACCACTGCGGCCGCGATCAGCATGCCTTCGAGAAACCGGTGCGGGTCGCGTTCGAGGTAGGTGCGGTCCTTGAACGTGCCCGGCTCGCCTTCGTCGATGTTGACCGCCATCAGGCGCGGCGCCGGCTGCTCGCGCACGATGCGCCATTTGCGGCCGGCCGGAAAGCCCGCGCCGCCCAGGCCGCGCAACCCGGAGTCTTCGAGCGCCTTGATCAACTCGTCCGCCGGGCGACGGCCACTGGCGACCTCGGCCGCGAGCGCGTAGCCGCCCGCCGCGCGGTAGGCATCGAAGCCCACGCACGCGGGCGCCGCCTCGGCGTCGCGCTCGCTGACGCTGCGCTCGGCGAACGCGGCCGGCTCGAACGCCGCGCCCGCGCCCGGCGCGGGATGGCGGGTTCGGCCAGCCGCGACCGCATCGACCACCGCCGCCGCGTCGGCGCGCGGCACCGGGCATTGGTGCACGACGGCCACCGGTGCCTGCTCGCAGCGGCCGACGCAGGGCGCCGCGATCACCCGCACGTCGGCGCCCAGCAGGGCCGGCAGGCGCGCGAGCAACTCGCGCGCGCCCGCCATCTCGCAGCTCAGCCCGTCGCACACGCGCACCGTCAGCGCGGCCGCGCTCTGCCCGTCGCGCAAGACCTCGAAGTGGTGATAGAAGGTCGCGACTTCGTAGACCTCGGCCATCGACACATTCGTCTCGCGCGCCAGCGCGACCAGGTGCCGCTCGTGCAGGCCGAGCCAGCGGTCGTTGAGCAGGTGCAGGTGCTCGATCAGGCGGTCACGGGCCCAGCCGCTGGCCGGCTTGTCGCCGAGCAGCGCGCGCACTTCGGCCAGCGACACATCGTCGGCCTGGCGGCCCTTGAGCCGGCTCTTGCGCTTGATGCGCTGGCGCATTTCGTCGGTGCTGATGGAGGCCACCACCGGCGCCACGGCCAAGGAACTGGATTGTTGTTGCATGCTCTGGCTCGGAACGCCCGCCGCCCACGGGCGAGACAGCGCGACTATGAAACGGCGCGCGCCACTGCGTCCAATTGAATCGAGAAACGAAACGATTCGCCGGGCGAATGAGACCCCGGGCAAACCCTTGCGAGCAGCGGCCGAGTGGCGCGCCTACGCGGTCATCAGGCCGCCCTGGAGCGCGGCGTGGCGCAGCCAGGCGCCGTCCTGGGCCAGCGTCAGCGCGGCCTCCAGCGCGCGCGAGGGCCGCGCGCCGGCCGCGACCATGAAACCGATCGGCGTGCGCACCTCGGGCTCGCGCAGCGGCAGCGCCTCGAGCCCGGTGCGGCCGCGCACCAGCGACATCAGCGCGCCCGGCAGCACCGAACAGACCTCGCCATCGAGCACGCTCAGCACCGCGGTGACGATCGAGTTGGTCTCGATCGCCGGCGTCACCTCGACGCCGGCCTGCCGGAACGCGGCATCGACGATGCTGCGGTTGTGCATCTCGGGCGTCAGCAGGCACAGCGGCATCGCCGCCGCTTCGCGCCAGCCGAGCACGGCGCCGAGTCGCAGCGGCGCGCCGGCACCGACGGCGGCGCGGCGCAGCAGGAAATACTGCTCCTCGTACTGCGGCACGGCCGTGAACTTGCCGCCGCGCTCGGTGTAGCCCAGGCCGATGTCGAGCGACAGGCTCTCGAGGCCGGTCTCGATCTCGGGCGAGCTGAGCGAACGCACCACCGGCTTGACACCGCGGTAGCGTGCCTGCAGCTGCGACGCGAAACGCGCCGCCACCGGAATCGCGGTCGGCACCACGCCGACGATCAGCGTGCCGCGCGGTGCGCCGATGCCGCTGTGCAGGTCCTGGCGCAACAGTTCCTGCTCGCGCAGCAGCCGGTTCGCGCTCGCGAGCACGCGTTCGCCTTCGGGGGTCAGGCCCTCGTAGCTGCGCCCGCGGCGCACGATCGCCACGTCGAGCTCGGCCTCGAGCGCGCGCAGCGCGTTCGACAGCGCCGGCTGCGTGATATGGCAGGCACTCGCGGCGCGCCCGAAGTGGCGATGCTGCTCGAGCGCCACGAGGTAGCGCATCGCGTCGAGCAGGTTGATGTCAGCCCCCCGTCCGCCGGGTACGGCGGTCGACCCGCCGGGGGGGTGCGGGCCGGCCAAGGTCCACGAAGTGGGTACCGTCGGGGCCGATGGCGGCCCGGCGCTCGGCTCGCAACGCGCGCTTGCTCATGTGTCTTTGGAGATTGAGATGGTCGGGAACTTCGACGAGAAATCCTTCGCGCGCTGCGCGATCTTCACCGCCACCTGCCGCGCCACGCTCTTGTACAGCCCCGCGATCTCGCCGTCCGGATCGCTCACCACGCTGGGCCGGCCGCTGTCGGCCTGGACGCGGATCGACAGGTTCAGCGGCAGCGCGCCGAGGTAGTCCATCTTGTACTCGGCCGCCAGGCGCTTGCCGCCCTCCTCGCCGAAGATGTGCTCGACATGGCCGCAGTTCTCGCACACGTGCACCGCCATGTTCTCGACGATGCCCAGGATCGGCACGCCGACCTTCTCGAACATCTTGATGCCCTTTTTCGCGTCGAGCAGCGCGATGTCCTGCGGCGTCGTCACGATCACCGCGCCGGTCAGCGGCACCTTCTGGCTCAGCGTGAGCTGGATGTCGCCGGTGCCGGGCGGCATGTCGACGATCAGGTAGTCGAGCTCGTTCCAGTTGGTCTGGCGCAGCAGCTGCTCGAGCGCCTGCGTGGCCATCGGGCCGCGCCAGATCATCGGGTTGTCGGCGTCGACCAGGAAGCCGATCGACATGACCTGCACGCCGTAGTTCTCCATCGGCTCCATGGTCTTGCCGTCGCCACTCTCGGGCCGGCCGGTGATGCCCATCATCATCGGCTGGCTCGGGCCGTAGATGTCGGCGTCGAGGATGCCGACGCTCGCGCCCTCGGCGGCGAGCGCGAGCGCGAGATTGACCGCGGTCGTGCTCTTGCCGACACCGCCCTTGCCCGACGCGACCGCGACGATGTTCTTGACCTTGGGCAGCAACTGCACGCCGCGCTGTACCGCGTGCGGCGTGATCCTGGTCGCCAGGTTCGCGCTGACGTTCTCGACCCCGGCAACGCTGCGCGCCGCCGCGATCAGTGCCTTGCGCAGCGCGCCGATCTGGCTCTTCGCCGGGTAGCCGAGCTCGACGTCGAAGGCCACGTCGCCGCCCTCGACGCGCAGGTTCTTCAGCTGCCGCGTCGAGACGAAATCGGTGCCGGTGTTCAGGTCGACGACGGTCTTGAGCGCAGCGAGCAGCGCGGCGTCGGTGGGAGCGGGCATGGTGGCGACTGCGTGAGTGGACGTGAAGTCTAGCGGCACGCCGCGAGGCACCGCGGGGCGCCGGCCCAAAGACAGGCAAGAATCGAGGCAATTGCCACTTGGGATACTTCGGCACGATGCAACGACGCACCCTTCTTCGCCATGCCGGCAGCACCGCCGCGCTCGGCGCTGCCGGCCTGTTCTGGCCCGCGGCCCGCGCGGCCGGCCTGAAAGCGCTCGGCAAACCGCAGTCCTTCGACCTCGCGTGGCTCAAGGGCCAGGCGCGCGCGCACGCCGCGACGCCCTACACGCCGCCGCAGAACAAGCTGCCGGCTGCCATCGCCGCGCTGAACTGGGACCAGTACCAGTCCATCCGCTTCAAGCCCGAGCACGCGCTCTGGGCCGACGACAAGCTGCGCTTCAAGCTCGAACTCTTCCACCTCGGGCTGTTCTTCAAGCGGCCGGTGCAGATGCACGAGGTCGCGAACGGCCAGGCGCAGCAACTCGCCTACGACCCTTTGATGTTCGACTACGGCACCAGCGGCCTCGACGGCAAGCGCCAGCCGGCCGACCTGGGTTTCGCCGGCTTTCGCTTCAAGTTTCACCTCGCGCCCGAGTTCGACATCGCCGCCTTCCTAGGCGCGAGCTACTTCCGCGCCACCAGCGGCACGCGGCAATACGGCCTGTCGGCGCGCGGCCTCGCGATCGACACCGGCATGCAGCGCGCCGAAGAGTTCCCCGAGTTCACGAGCTTCTGGTTCGAGCGCCCGGCGGCCGACTCGAACACGCTGGTCGTCTACGCGCTGCTCGATTCGCCGAGCGTGGCCGGCGCCTACCGTTTCGCGATCACGCCGGGCGACACCACGGCGATGGACGTCGACATCGCGCTCTACCCGCGCAGGGAGATCGAGCGCCTCGGCATCGCGCCCTGCACGAGCATGTTCCAGGCCGGCGAGAACGACAAGCGCAAGGGCAACGACTGGCGCGCCGAGATCCACGATTCCGACGGTCTGGCGATCCACAACGGCGCCGGCGAGTGGCTGTGGCGGCCGCTGCGAAACCCGCGCAACGTCAGCTTCAACGCCTTCGCCGACCGCGGCCCGCGCGGTTTCGGCCTCTTGCAGCGCGATCATGATTTCGCAAACTACCAGGACGACGGCGTGTTCTACGACCGACGGCCGAGCCTGTGGGTCGAACCCAAGGGCGACTGGGGCGCCGGCGCGATCGACCTGATCGAGATTCCGACCGACAACGAGACCAACGACAACATCGTCGCGTTCTGGAACCCCGCCGCCAGGCCGCAGGCGGCGCAGGAGCTGCTGATCGGCTACAGGATGTTCTGGGGCCGCGACGCGCCGGTGCAGCCGCCGCTCGCGCGCTGCGTCGCCACACGCACCGGCATCGGCGGCATCGTCGGCAAACACCGCAGCTATTTCTCGTGGCGCTTCGCGGTCGACTTCGCCGGCGGCAACTTTGCGCTGCTCGACCCGAAGACGAAGGTCGAGGCCGTTGTCACCACCACGAAGGGCCGCATCGAGACCACCTCGGCGCGCCCGCTCGACGCGATTCACGGTTGGCGCGCGATCTTCGATGTGGTGCCCGACGCGACGAGCACCGAGCCGATCTCGCTGCGCCTGTTCCTGCGCGCCGACGGCCAGCCGCTGACCGAAACCTGGCTCTACGAATACGAGCCGCCACCGCTGAACGAGCGCCCTTTGGTTTGAACCCTAAAATTGCCGGCTCACTCCACCGCTGGCGTTCCCCATGACCC
>JANXZN010000204.1 GCA_025355545.1 Rhizobacter sp. | reverse complement strand
CGGCGAGCAGATGCGCCAGATCAGCCTGGCCTTCGTGCCGACCGCGATCCTGTCGCGCCAGGTCGCGGTGATCCGCGGCAAGGCGCTGGTGATCAACCTGCCCGGCCAGCCGAAGGCGATCGCCGAGACCCTGGCGGGCCTGCCCGCGGCGCAGCCGCCGGTGCACGGCATCTTCGCGGCGGTGCCGTACTGCGTCGATCTGATCGGCGGCCCGTACATCGAAACCGACCCCGCGCTGTGCAAGGCGTTCCGGCCCAAGTCGGCACAGCGGCCGGCACCGACGGCCTGAGGAGAACCCGATGACCCGCCCGCTTCGACACTCGACTCTGATCCGCGCATTGCTGGTCGCGTTGCTCACGGCGACCCTCACGGCAGTGCGCGCCGAGGACACGATGGTCGAGTTCGTCGTGGTGCGCACCGACACGCTGATCGGGCTGTCGAGTAGCGTGCTGGTCTCGCCCACGGCGTGGCGCGAGGTCGCGAAGATCAACCGGCTGCCGAACCCGAACCGCATCCTGCCCGGCCAGCACCTGCGAATCCCGACCCGGCTGCTGCGCGCCGACGCGGTCAGCGCGACGCTGGTCAGCGTCAGCGGCGAGGTCCGGGCGGGCGACGCGCCGGCCACGCTCGGCGCCGCGATCGGTGAAGGCCAGTCGCTGCAGACCGGCCCGAATGGATCGGCAGTACTGGCGCTGGCCGACGGTTCGCGCGTGCGCGTGCCGCCCTCGAGCCTGGCGCAGGTCGCGGCGAGCCGCAACTACGGCGCGCGCGTTCCCGCCGTCGCCGCGGCCAGCGCTGATGACGCGGCCGCCGCGAATGCACCCAGCCACTGGTTCGCCGGCACGCTGCGCGTGCTGCGCGGCTCGGTCGAGGTGCTCGCTGCCAAGGCGCTGCGCGCCAGGCCGCTCGAGGTGACCACGCCGACCGCCGTCGTCGGTGTGCGCGGCACGCAGTACCGCGTCGGTGTCGACGAGGGCGCGAACGGCCGCACCCATGCCGAGGTCGTCGAGGGCGTGGTGCGGGTCGACGCCATCGCTGCGCCGGTCGGCGCCGACGTGGCCGGGGGGTTCGGGGCGGCCGTCGAAGCGGGCGGAAAGATGTCGAACGTCGCGCGCCTGCTGGTCGCACCGGACCTGTCCGCCCTGCCCGAGCGTTTCGAACGCCCGGTCGTGCGCTTCGCGCTGCCGGGCCCGACCACGCCGCTGCGCGTGCAGGTGGCCGCGGACGCCGGCTTCGAGCGCATCGTCAGCGACCAGCGCATCGCCGCCGGTGCCGAGCTGCGCATCGCCGGCCTCGACGACGCCCAATGGCAGCTGCGCGCCCGGCGCATCGACGACCAGGGCATCGAGGGCTTCGATGCGACGCGCGCGTTCGTGCTGAAGGCGCGGCCCGAGCCGCCGGCGTACCGCACGCCGCGGGCTGCGGCGAAGCAGGCGGTGGGCAGCGTCGAGTTCGCGTGGGCGCCGAACGCCGACGCGCCGCGCGCGCAGCTGCAGCTGGCCAGCGACGCCGCGTTCACACGCCTCGTGCAAGACCGCGACACGCTCGATGCCGACAGCCTGCGCGCCGAGCTGCCGACCCCCGGCTCGTACTACTGGCGCCTGGCCAGCATCAAGGCGGACGGCGACCACGGTCCGTTCGGCGACGTGCAGCGCTTCGAGCTGCGGCCCACGCCCGAGCCGGCGGCGGTCGAGAAATCGGCCGACGGCAACGCGTTGGTGTTCCGCTGGAGCGGCCGCGCCGAGGACCGGCAGCGGGTCGAGTTCGCCGCCGATCGCGAGTTCAAGCAGATCGTCGCGAGCGCCGAGGTGTCCGGCTCCGAGTGGACGCTGCCGCGCCCGGCCAGCGGCGGGCGTTACTACTTCCGCTACCGGACTGTCGAGTCCGACGGCTTCGTCAGCCCGTACAGCGAGACGCTGCAGGTCGACGTGCCGCGCGACTGGAGCGCATTCGGGCTGCTGCTGCCGCTGTTGCTGCTGTTCTGAGCTGGACGTGATCGCAGGCCGGCGCCGGGCCGCCCCAAGCGGCCTGCGCTCCCCTCGGGGGACGGCGCCAGAGGCGCCCAGGGGCTGTCATTTCACGAGCTGGTTGAAGCGCTCGGCGTCGAACTGCTCGGTAGTGTGCGCGTCGTCGGGCACGCAGTCGGGCGTGGGCAGCTCGCGCGAGCGCGACGAGAGCTTCTCGATCGCCTGCCATAGCAGCGCGATCTGGTGCTCGTGGCCCGAGGCGTTGTCGATCAGGCCCTTCATCGCATGCGCCAGCGGGTCGTCGCCCTGCGTGATGCCGTAGGCCGAGAAGCCCATCTTCGCCGCCGCGGCCTCGCGCACCGCGTCGGCCTCTTTGTGCAGCACGCGCGCCGGGTTGCCGACCGCGGTGGCGCCGGGCGGCACTTCCCTTAGCACCACCGCGTTCGAACCGACGCGCGCCCCGTCGCCGACCGTGAAGCCGCCCAGCACCTGCGAATTAGCGCCGACGATCACGCCGCGGCCTAGCGTCGGATGCCGCTTCGCGCCCTTCGCGAGCGAAGTGCCGCCGAGCGTCACGCCCTGATAGATCGTGCAGTCGTCGCTGATCTCGGCGGTCTCGCCGACGACCACGCCCATGCCGTGGTCGATGAAGACGCGCCGGCCGATCGTCGCGCCCGGGTGGATCTCGATGCCGGTGAAAAAGCGCCCCAGATGCGAGATGAAGCGCGCCAGCCAGTGCAGCCCGTGGGTTCGGCACCAGCGTGCGCGCCGGTGCAGCACCAGCGCGTGCAGGCCCGGGTAGCAGGTCAGCACCTCCCAGGCGCTGCTCGCAGCGGGGTCGCGCTCGAGGATGCAGGCGATGTCTTCGCGCAGCCGCTGAAACATGAGGGATCCCGGTCGGTGGATTGCTCAGCAGTTTATCTGCTGTGCCCCGACTGCGCTGCCGAGCGCAACACCCCGGATCAGCGTCGGGCCTTGTCGACCGCGCGGGCGATGCCGCGCAGGATGTGGACCTCTTCGTCGGTGAGTTGCGCGCGGTTCAACAACTGCCGCAGGCGCGGCATCAGCTTGCGCGGCACCGCGGGGTCGAGGAAGTCGATGTCGACCAGGGTGCGCTGCCAGTGATCGAGCACGCCCTGTACTGCGACGGCGTCGGCGCGCCGCGCAGCGCGCGTGCGCGGCTGCACCGCAAAGCCGCCCAGCGCCTGGCGCCAGTCGTAGGCCAGCAGCTGCACCGCCTGCGCGAGGTTCAGCGACCCGTAGGCCGCCACGGTCGGGATGCTCAGGCAGACGTGGCAGCGGTACACATCGTCGTTGCTCATGCCGAAGCGCTCGGAGCCGAACACGAACGCGACCCGGTGCGCACCCGCCGCAAGCTCGCCGAACAGCTCGCGCGGCGCGCGCGTCGGCGGTCCGAAGTCGCGCGGCGTCATCGCCGTCGCGCAGGTGTAGCTGATGCCGGCCAGTGCATCGGCCAGCGTCGGCACGATGCGGGCGCGCTCCAGCACGTCGGTCGCGCCGCTGGCCATCGCGTGCGCCTCGGCGTGCCGCAGCACATCGGGCAAGCGCGGCGCGACCAGCACCAGGTCCGTGAAGCCCATCACCTTGATCGCGCGCGCCGCCGCACCGACATTGCCGGGGTGGCTGGTGCCGATCAGGATGAAGCGGGTCGGGTCGGCGGGGTCCGGCACGGGCGTGGCTCGCAGGTAAAATGGCGATTATCCGCAGTGGCTTGCCGCTGTTCGCTCTTTGTCCCTGCCAGCCCGGCCGCCCGGCCCGATCCCCCTCGATAGGTCACCCATGTCCCAAGCCCTGCACCCGATGCTGAACACCGCGATCAAGGCGGCCCGCAGCGCCGGGGCGATCATCAACCGGGCCTCGCTCGACCTCGACCTGCTGAAGGTCAACACCAAGTCACCCAACGACTTCGTCACCGAGGTCGACCACAAGGCCGAGGCGCTCATCATCGAGACGCTGCTCGGCGCCTACCCGGGCCACGGCATCCTGGCCGAAGAGTCGGGGCGCGCGCACGGTGCGAAGGACAGCGAGTTCGTCTGGATCATCGATCCGCTCGACGGCACCACCAACTTCATCCACGGCTTTCCGGTCTACTCGGTCTCGATCGCGCTCGCGTTTCGCGGCCAGGTGCAGCAGGCGGTCGTCTACGACCCGACGCGCAACGACCTGTTCTACGCATCGAAGGGGCGCGGCGCGTTCCTGAACGACCGGCGGCTGCGCGTGTCCAAGCGCGTGCGCCTCGCCGAGTGCCTGATCGGCACCGGCTTCCCGTTCCGCAAGGGCGACAACTTCAAGCGCTACCTGCAGATGATGGAGCTGATGATGCCGGCCTGCGCCGGGCTGCGCCGCTCGGGCTCGGCCGCGCTCGACCTGTGCTACGTCGCCGCCGGCTACACCGACGGCTTCTTCGAGACCGGCCTGAGCCCGTGGGACATCGCGGCCGGCGCGCTGCTCGTCACCGAGGCCGGCGGCCTGATCGGCAACTTCACCGGCGAGGCCGACTACCTTTACCAGCGCGAGATCGTCGCCGGCAGCCCCAAGATCTACGGCCAGCTCGTCGGCCTGCTCGGCCCGTTCTCGCGCGTGATCGCGGCTGATGCGCCGGCCGGCACCGAGGCGACGCTGGGCCTGAGGCCCGAGGACGCGCTCGCCGCCGGTGTCGCGATCGAAAGCGATCCCGCCACGGCGGCACCGGCCAGGAAGCCCGCCACGCGCATCAGCAAGGAAAGCATGGCGCGCGAGAAGCAGGCCGCGGCCGACGCGGAGCGCAAGCCCCCACGTGCGCGCGGCCCGCGCGAGGGCGACACGCCGTTCTGACCGGCCCACCGCCGGGCGCCGCATCGTGCCGATGCCGCCGCTGACCGTGGCCGCCATTCCCTCGCTGCGGCACTCGCGGGGGCTGCGCCTGCTGCTCGGCCACCGCCTGCTGAACGGCCTGTCGCTCGGCTTCGGTCTCGCGCTGCCGTCGGTACTGGTGTTCCGGATCGCCGGGCCGGCGATCGCGGCTTCCGTGTCGGTGGGCATGCTGATCCTGAGCATCGGCGACCAGACCGCGCCGGCGCGCGGCAAGCTGCGCCAGATCGCCCGCTGCTGTGGCTGGCCGCGCCGCTGTCGCTCGCGGTGCAGCTCGCGCACGAACGGCTGCAGCTGCGCAGCTACCGGCTGCCGGCACAACTCGGCGGCGGGCGCACCTGGCGCGCATCACCGCAGGCCTGCAGCTGGCGGGCACGAACGACGCCGCGTCCGCGGCACCGGTCGAGGCGCGCACCGAGACCATCGACTCGCACGAAGAAGCCGCGCGGCTGCACCAGCGCCTGCGCGATGCCGCCGACGAAGCCGGCGCGCTCGGCGCCGATCTGGCCGCGGCCCAGGCCCGGGAAGCCGCGCGCCTGCAGGACAAGCAGCGCTGAGCGCGGCCGGGTTCCGCGGCGCATCGGCCTGGCCGTCGGCGACAATGCGCGGGCCCGCCAACGGGTGACTCAGCGTCTGCACGACGCGCCTCGCCAGCCCCCGCTTCATGCCGTCAGTCCCCCCCCTCTCGACCGGCCACACGCCGATGATGCAGCAGTACCTGCGCATCAAGGCCGACTTCCCCGAGACGCTCGTGTTCTATCGCATGGGCGACTTCTACGAGCTGTTCTACGACGACGCGCGCAAGGCGAACCGGCTGCTCGACATCACGCTGACCTCGCGCGGCATGAGCGCGGGCGAACCGGTCGCGATGGCCGGCGTGCCGGTGCATTCGGTCGAAGGCTACCTCGCGAAGCTGATCCGGATCGGCGAGGCAGTCGCGATCTGCGAGCAGGTCGGCGAGGTCGCCACCGCCGGATCACCACAAAAGGGGCCGGTCGAGCGCAAGGTCGTGCGCGTCGTCACGCCGGGCACCGTCACCGACATCGAGCTGCTGGCCGACAAGAGCGACGCGCTGCTGCTCGCAGTCGCGAAGCAGGGCAAGGGCTTCGGCCTGGCGTGGCTGGCGCTGACCCGCGGCGAACTGGGTCTGACCGAGTGCAGCGAGGCCGAGCTCGGCGCCTGGTTCGCGCGGCTCGCGCCGGCCGAGGTGCTGGTCGACCGCGATCAGGTGCCGGCCGCGCTGCAGCAGGCGCGCGTCACCGTCACGCACCGCCCGGCCTGGCAGTTCGACAGCGCGTTGGGCGCGCGCAAGCTGTGCGAGCAGCTGCGTGTCGCGAGCCTGGCCGGCTTCAACGCGCAGGATCTGCGCGCCGCGCAGGCCGCCGCGGCCGCTCTGCTCAGCTTCGCCGAGCACACCCAGGGCCAGGCGGTCGCGCATGTTCGCCGCCTGAGCGTGCAGCGTGCCAGCGACCTGCTGACCCTGCCGCCGACCACGCACCGCAACCTGGAACTGACGCAGACGCTGCGCGGCGACGACGCCCCGACACTGCTGTCGCTGCTCGACACCTGCCGCACCGGCATGGGCTCGCGGGCACTGCGCCACTGGCTGACCCACCCGCTGCGCGAGCGCCGCGCGGCAACGCAGCGCCACGATGCGATCGAGGCCTTGCTCGCGGCGCGGCTGAGCGAGCTGCGCGACGCGTTGCGCGGCATCAGCGATGTCGAGCGCATCACCGCGCGGATCGCGCTGCGCCAGGTGCGCCCGCGCGAGCTGACCGGCCTGCGCGCGACCTTGCAGGCGCTGCCCGCGTTGCGCGCGCAGCTGCCGCTCGGCGAGGCCGCGCTGCTCGACATGCTGGGCGAGGCGCTCGCACCGCCGGACGACATCCTCGCCCTGCTCGCGGCCGTGATCGCCGCCGAGCCCGCGGTGCTGCTGCGCGACGGCGGCGTGATCGCACCGGGCTTCGACGCCGAACTCGACGAGCTGCGCGGCATCGGCCAGAACTGCGACGCCTTCCTGCTCGAGCTCGAGGCGCGCGAACGCGCCCGCACCGGCATCGCGAACCTGCGCGTGCAGTTCAACAAGGTGCACGGCTTCTACATCGAGGTCACGCAAGGCCAGGCGAGCAAGGTGCCGATCGACTACCAGCGCCGCCAGACCTTGAAGAACGCAGAGCGTTTCATCACGCCCGAGCTGAAGCGCTTCGAGGACAAGGCGCTGTCGGCGCAGGACCGCGCGCTGGCGCGCGAGAAGTGGCTCTACGACCAGTTGCTCGATCGCCTGCAGGCGCATCTGGAGCCGCTCTCGACGCTGGGCCGCGCGCTGGCCGGCCTGGATGCGCTCGCGGCGCTGGCCGAGCGCGCGGCGACGCTGAACTGGTGCCGACCGGAGTTCGTGCGCGAGCCCTGCCTCCGCATCGAGGCCGGCCGGCATCCGGTGGTCGAGGCGCGGCTGCTGGAAACGGCGGGCAGCAACTTCATGGCCAACGACTGCAAGCTCGACGCGGCGCAGAAGATGCTGGTGATCACCGGCCCGAACATGGGCGGCAAGAGCACATTCATGCGCCAGGTCGCGCTGATCGCGCTGCTCGCGGCGATGGGCTCGTTCGTGCCGGCGCGCGCCTGCCGGCTCGGCCCGATCGACGCGATCCACACCCGCATCGGCGCAGCCGACGACCTGGCGAACGCGCAGTCGACCTTCATGCTCGAGATGGTGGAAGCGGCCGCGATCATCCACGGCGCGACCGAGCATTCGCTGGTGCTGATGGACGAGATCGGGCGCGGCACCTCCACCTTCGATGGTCTGGCGCTCGCCAGCGCGATCGCCAGCCACCTGCACGATCGAACGCGTGCCTTCACGCTGTTCGCGACCCACTACTTCGAGCTGACCGAACTGCCGGTCAAGCACGAGCGCGCGCTGAACATGCACGTCTCGGCGGCCGAGAGCGGCGACGACATCGTGTTCCTGCACGAGCTGCAGCCCGGCCCGGCGAGCCGCAGCTACGGCGTGCAGGTCGCGCGCCTGGCCGGCATGCCGGCGAGCCTGCTGCGCCAGGCACGCGCGACCTTGGAGGCGCTGGAGGCGAGCAAGCACGCGGCCGACGCGCAGATCGATCTGTTCGCCGCGTCGCCCGCGGTGGCGCCGATCGAAGCGTCGAGGCTCGACGCCGCGGTCGCCGCGCTCGACCCCGATATGCTCTCGCCCAAGGAAGCGCTCGCGGCCCTCTACGAACTCAAAGCCCTGCAAGGAAAAAAATGACAGCCCCGAAGCTCACTTCGTTCGCGGCCCCCCGAGGGGGCGCAGCTCTCCCCAGGGGCGGCCCGTCAGGAGATCTGGAATGACCTACTGCGTAGGCATCAAGCTCGATGCCGGCCTGGTGTTCATGTCCGACTCGCGCACGAATGCGGGTCTGGATCAGATCAGCACCTACCGCAAGATGATGGTGTACGAGAAGCCGGGCGAGCGCTTCATGGTGATGCTGTCGGCCGGCAACCTGTCGATCAGCCAGTCGGTGCGCGAGATCCTGCAGGTCGAGAAGATCGAGGGCCCGAACGGCAATGCGATCACGATCTGGAACGCCAGGAGCATGTTCGACGCGGTGCGCGTGCTTGGTGCCGCGGTGCGCCGCGTCTACGACCAGGACGGCGCCTCGCTCGCCGCCGCCGGCGTCGACTTCAACGCATCGATGATCTTCGGCGGCCAGATCAAGGGCGAGGCGATGCGATTGTTCCTGGTCTACTCGGCCGGCAACTTCATCGAGGCGACGCGCGAGACCTGCTACTTCCAGGTCGGCGAATCGAAGTACGGCAAGCCGGTGCTCGACCGCATGATCACGCCGAGCACGCCGCTCGACGAAGCGGCGAAGTGCGCGCTCGTGTCGATGGACTCGACCCTGAAGTCGAACCTGTCGGTCGGCCTGCCGCTGGACCTGCTGGTCTACGAGGCGCACAAGCTGCAGACCGACCAGATCGTCTGCGTCGACGACCACAACCCGTACTTCCAGATGATCCGCGGCAACTGGGGCCTGAAGCTGCGCGAGGTGTTCGAGTCGCTAGAAGACCCGCAGTGGGGCAGCGGCCCGACGACCGTGCCGCTGTGCGTGGCCTCGAAACGCTACGAGCCGATGAAGAAGATCACGCACCCGGGCGAGAAGATCGTTTGAGAGCGCCAGAGCGACCGGCCGCCGCGACGGGCCGCCGCAAACAAGGCCCGACCCTCTCGGAGGGTCACTCGATGTACTCGTCGAGTGGGAAGTCGTCATGAAGACCATCGTCTTCTCGCATGCGAACGGATTCCCGGCCGGTATCTACCGGCTGATCTTCGAGGCCTGGCGCGCCGCCGGCTTCGAGGTCCACGCGATCGAGAAGTACGGCCACGATCCGCGCTTCCCGGTCACCAGCAACTGGCCGCACCTGCGCGCGCAGCTGATCGACTTCATCGAGCACCGGGTCGGCGGCCTCGCTGTGCTGGTCGGCCATTCGCTCGGCGGCTACCTGAGTCTGATGGCGGCGTCGCGCCGGCCCGATCTGGCCAGCGGCCTGGTGATGCTCGACTCGCCGGTGCTCTCGGGCTGGAAGGCGCGTGCGGTGCAGGTCGCCAAGGCGGCTGGCATCGGCGAGCGCTTCTCGCCCGGTCACGTGTCGAAGCGCCGGCGCCAGCAATGGGACAGCGCCGACGCCGCATTCGAGCACTTCGCCGCCAAGCCCGCGTTCGCGCGCTGGGCGCCCGGCATGCTGCGCGACTATGTCGCCGCCGGCACCGAGCCGCACGGCAGCCTGCGCCGCCTGAGTTTCCATCGCGACGTCGAGACCGCGATCTACAACACCCTGCCGCACCACCTGGCGCGCGTGCTGCGTGCACACCCGCTGCGCTGCCCGATGGCCTTCGTGCGCGGCACGACGTCGCAAGAGGTGCGCCAGGTCGGGCTGCGCGCGACCGAGCGCTTCGCGCAGGGGCGCATCAGCACGATCGAAGGCTCGCACCTGTTCCCGCTCGAGCGCCCGGCCGATACCGCCGTCGAGGTGTTGAAACTGATCGCGTCCATGCAAGAAGGCAGCCAGACTACACGCCTATAATCGCGCTTTGCCACCACGGCATTTGCGTCAAACAGGTGCTGCACACAATGACCAAGTTCGTCTTTGTCACCGGCGGTGTGGTGTCCTCGCTGGGCAAGGGCATCGCTTCTGCGTCTCTGGGCGCGATCCTCGAATCGCGCGGCCTCAAAGTCACCCTGATCAAGCTCGACCCGTACCTCAACGTCGACCCGGGCACGATGAGCCCGTTCCAGCACGGCGAGGTCTTCGTCACCGACGACGGCGCCGAGACCGATCTCGACCTCGGCCACTACGAGCGCTTCGTCAGCACGCGCATGAAGCGCAGCAACAACTTCACCGCCGGCCAGATCTACAAGTCCGTGCTCGAGAAAGAGCGCCGCGGCGACTACCTCGGCAAGACGGTGCAGGTGATCCCGCACGTCACCAACGAGATCCAGGAGTTCGTCAAGCGCGGCGCGGCCGATGTCGATGTCGCGATCGTCGAGATCGGCGGCACGGTCGGCGACATCGAGTCGCTGCCCTTCCTCGAGGCGGTGCGCCAGATGGCGCTGCGCGCCGGGCCGAACAACTCGGCCTTCGTGCACCTGACCTATGTGCCCTTCATCGCCGCCGCCGGCGAACTCAAGACCAAGCCGACGCAGCACACGGTGCAGAAGATGCGCGAGATCGGCATCCAGCCCGACGCGCTGCTGTGCCGCGCCGACCGCGAGATCCCCGACGACGAGCGCGACAAGATCTCGCTGTTCACCAACGTCGGCCTGCAGGGCGTGATCTCGATGTGGGACGTCGACACGATCTACAAGGTGCCGCGCATGCTGCACGAGCAGCGCCTGGACGAGCTGATCTGCATGAAGCTGCAGCTGCTGACCAAGGCCGCCGACCTGCGGCGCTGGGACCGGCTGGTGTACGAGCTCGCGCACCCGCAGGCCGAGGTCAGAATCGCGATGTGCGGCAAGTACACCGACCTGTCTGACTCGTACAAGTCGCTCAACGAGGCGCTGCGCCATGCCGGCATCCACAACCACGCGCGCGTGAAGATCGACTACGTCGACTCCGAGACGCTTTCCGACGACAACATAGACCAGCTCGCGAAGTTCGATGCGATCCTCGTGCCCGGCGGCTTCGGCAAGCGCGGCGTCGAGGGCAAGATCCTGGCGGCGCGGTACGCGCGCGAGCACAAGATCCCGTACCTCGGCATCTGCCTGGGCATGCAGGTCGCGACGATCGAGGTCGCGCGCCATCTGGCCGGGCTGACGAACGCGAACAGCACCGAGTTCGATCCGCAGACTCCGCACCCGGTGATCGCGCTGATCGACGA
>JANXZN010000182.1 GCA_025355545.1 Rhizobacter sp. | reverse complement strand
TGCGCGAAAGACAGGCCGGGCAGCGCGGCCGCGCCGGCCAGTGCGCCGGTGGCGAGGAGAACCCGCTGGCGCTGATCGAGTCGGCCAAGTTCTTCGAGGTGCAGAAGTTCTGCTCGCTGACCAATCACGCCTGGGACGGCTTCTGGTTCGTCGCCGGCGGCAAGGTGTGGAAGTCGGTTCCTGCCGACCTCCAGCAAGTGATCGCCAAGCACATGAACGCCGCCGCTCGCAAGCAGCGTGACGACATCGCCCGCGCCAACATTGACCTGCAAAAGCTGCTCGAGGGCAAGGGCCTGGTCTTCAACACCGTCGACAGCACCGCCTTCCGGCGCGTGTTGAGCAGCGGCGGCTTTTACAGCCAAGCGAAGGAAAAATTCGGCGCTGAGGCCTGGGGCCTGTTGCAGCAATACGCCGGCGAAATCGCCTGAACAGTCATGCAAGCCCCGACGGACGACCTCGGCAGCGTGATGCCGTCCGCTAGCGGCCGCAGCCCGAACGTCTGGGTGCTGGCGCTGGACCGCCGCATCGGCGGCGCCCTCGAGTCCCTGGTGGCCGCGCTGATCGTGGCCGAGATCGTGATCCTGTTCATGGGCGTGGTCTCGCGCTACTTCCTGCAGACGCCGCTGGTGTGGTCCGACGAGGTCGCCGCGCTGCTCTTCCTGTGGCTGGTTAGCCTGGGTGCCGCGGTGGCCTTCCGCCGCGGCGAGCACATGCGCATGACGGCGCTGGTGGCGAAGGCCTCGCCGAGGGTGCGCGCCTTCCTCGACACCGTGGCCATCACCGCCGCGCTGGCCTTCCTGCTGCTGAACCTGTGGCCGGCCTACGAGTACGCGATGGAAGAAGCCGCCGTCACCACGCCGGCACTCGACATCTCGGCGGCTTGGCGCGCTGCGGCGCTGCCCGTGGGGCTGGGTCTGATGGCACTGATGTCGCTGCTGCGCATGTTCAAGACCGCCGACTGGCGCCTCGCCGCCTCAGCGGCCGGCGCCGTCGTCGCCGTAGGCCTGCTGCTTTGGGCGCTGCAGCCGCTGCTGCCCGGGCTGGGCAAGCTCAATCTCGTGATCTTCTTCGTCGGCGTCACCGCCGTCACCGTGTTGATCGGCGTGCCCATCGCGGTGTCCTTCGGCCTGGCCACCTTCGGCTTTCTCGCACTGACGACGACCCTGCCAGTGGGCGTGATCGTCGGCCGCATGGACGAGGGCATGTCGCACATCATCCTGCTGTCGGTGCCGCTGTTTGTGTTTCTGGGCCTGCTGATCGAAGCCACCGGCATGGCGCGCGCCATGGTCGCCTTCCTGGCCAGCCTGCTCGGCCATGTGCGCGGCGGCCTGTCCTATGTGCTGATCGGCGCGATGTACCTGGTGTCGGGCATTTCCGGCTCGAAGGTGGCCGACATGGCCGCCGTGGCGCCGGTGCTGTTCCCCGAAATGCGCCAGCGCGGCGCCAAGCCCGGCGACCTGGTGGCGCTGCTGGCCACCAGCGGCGCGCAGACCGAGACCATCCCGCCCAGCTTGGTGCTCATCACCATCGGCTCGGTGACCGGCGTGTCGATCGCGGCGCTCTTCACCGGCGGCATGCTGCCCGGCGTGGTGATGGGGCTCGCGCTGTGCGCCGTAGTCGGCTGGCGTTACCGGCGCGAAGACCTGTCGCAGGTGCGCCGTGCAACCGGCCGCCAGATCGGCCAAGCCCTGCTGGTCGCGCTGCCCGCCATCGCGCTGCCCTTCGTCATCCGCGCGGCCGTGGTGCACGGCGTGGCCACCGCCACCGAGGTGTCCACTTTGGGCATCGCCTACGCGCTGATCGCCGGGCTGCTGATCTACCGCCAGACGCAGTGGAACCGCATGCTGCCGATGTTGGTGGAGACAGCCGCGCTGTCGGGCGCCATCCTGTTCATCATCGGCACGGCCACCGCCATGGCCTGGTCGCTGACGCAATCGGGCTTCTCGAACAGCCTGGCCGCGACGATGGGCGCGCTGCCCGGCGGCGTGGGCATGTTCCTGTTCGTGTCCGTTGTCGCCTTCATCGTACTGGGCAGCGTGCTCGAGGGCATCCCGGCCATCGTGCTGTTCGGGCCGCTGCTCTTCCCCATCGCCCGCCAGGTCGGCGTGCACGAGGTGCACTACGCGATGGTCGTCGTGCTGGCGATGGGCGTGGGCCTGTTCGCGCCGCCCTTCGGCGTAGGTTACTACGCCGCCTGCGCCATCGGCCGCGTCGACCCGAAGGACGGCATGAAGCCCATCGTCGGCTACGTGGCGGCGCTGCTGGTCGGCCTGGCCATCGTCACCGCCGTGCCGTGGATCTCCACCGGCTTTCTCTGAATCCTAGTTCTCTGAACCCCAGGCAAGGACCCGTCATCATGAGCACTCCCACCGTCTCCGACACCTGCACCGCCGCGCTGGTGGCGCGCTTCCTCAAGGCGCGCGGCGTCGACCGCGTGTTCGGGCTGTGCGGCGGCCACATCATGCCGATATGGATGCGGCTGGACGCCGAAGGCATCCGCATCATCGACGTGCGCGACGAGCGCGCCGCGGTCTACATGGCGCACGCCCATGCCGAACTCACCGGCGGCCTGGGCGTGGCGCTCGTCACCGCCGGCCCGGGGGTCACCAACGCGATGACCGGCATCGCCAACGCCCATGTGGCGAAGGCCCCGGTGCTGGTGCTCTCGGGCACGCCGCCGCGCGCGCAGGAGAACCGCGGCGCGCTGCAGGACATGGTGCACACCGACTTCGTGCGGCCGCTCACCCGCTACGCCCGCACGGTGCGCGAGCCCGACCTGGCACTGCAGGAGCTGGACGAAGCCGTGGCACGTGCGCTCGGCCACGCCGGCGAGCCGGGCCCGGTCTACCTGGACTTCCCGGTCGACACGCTGCGCGCCGAGGTCTCGCGCGCGGTGCAGCTGCCCGAGCTCATGGCACCCCGCCCCCGGCGCCAGATGCTGCCCGACCCGGCGGCCATCGACGAAGCGGTGGATCTGCTGTGGTCGGCGCGCCGCCCGCTGTTGATCTCCGGCCGCGGCGCGCGCGCTGCAGGGGCGCCACTGCAGCGCCTGCTCGAGCGCCTGAACGCGCTCTACCTCGACACCGGCGAGAGCCGCGGCCTGGTGCCCGAAGACCACCCGTCGGTGGTGGCGGCGATGCGCGGTTCGGTGATGAGCGAGGCCGACGTGGTGGTGACGGTCGGCCGCCGGCTCGACTTCCAGCTCGCCTACGGCTCGCCCGCGGTGTTCGGTGACGCGCGCTTCGTGCGCATCGCCGATTGCGCCGCCGAGCTGCGCGACAACCGGCGCGGTGCGGCGGAGATCTACGCCAGCCCGGCCGCAGCGCTGGAGGCCATCCTCGCGCGCGCCGGCGACCGCGCCCCGGCCACCGACATCGAATGGGCGCGCAGCACCCACGCCAAGCACCAAGCGCGCGCCGACAAGCTGGTCACCTCGATGGCGCAGGCGGCCCCTGGCAGCGATGGCCTGATGCACCCGAACCGGCTGCTGGCCGCGCTGCGCGAAGCCTTGCCGCGCGACGCCATCCTGGTCGCCGACGGCGGCGACTTTCTCAGCTTCGCGCGCGTCGGCCTGCCGGCCACGAGCTACCTCGACCCCGGCTCGCTGGGCTGCATCGGCATCGGCACGCCCTTCGGCGTGGCGGCCAGCCTGGCCTGCCCCGACCGCACCGTGGTGGTGGCCACCGGCGACGGCGCCTTCGGCTTCAACGCGATGGAGATCGACACGGCGGCGCGCCACAAGGCGCCGGTGCTGATCGTCGTGGCCAACAACGGCAGCTGGGCGATCGAGGTGCGCGACCAGCAGGAGACCCACGGCAAGTTGGTGGGCACGCGGCTGCAGTTCGCCGACCACGCGGCGATGGCGCGCGCCTTCGGCCTGCACGCCGAACGCGTGGAGCGGGCCGAGGACCTGCCCGGCGCCATCCAGCGCGCGCTGGCCGTCGTTCGTGCGGGACGGCCGTCACTGCTGGACGTGCTGGTCACGCCCGAGGCCGCGTCGTCCGACGCCAAGTCCGGCCTGGCCTGGGTGCCCGACCTGCAGGCGCTGGGCGCCTGGGACGACGCCGAGCGCAAGTGGCGGGAAACCTGAGCTGCAACGAACGAAGGCACGCGCAAACCCATGGACTTCACACTCACCCCGGAACTCGCGGACCTGCAGGTGCGTGTGCGCCGCTTCATCGCCGACGAGATCATCCCCTTCGAGACCGACCCCCGCCAGGGCGCCCATGGCCCGGACGACGCGCTGCGCGAGGCGCTCATCGACAAGGCGCGCCGCGCCGGGCTGCTGTCGCCGCACGCCGCGCACGAGTACGGTGGCCTGGGCCTGTCGCAACTCGGCCGTGCGGTGGCGTTCGAGGAGGCCGGCTATTCGATGCTCGGCCCGGTGGCGCTGAATATTTTTGCACCCGACGAAGGCAATATGCATTTGCTGGAGGCCGTCGCCACGGCGCAGCAGAAAGAGCAGTGGCTGCGGCCGATGGCCGAAGGACGCATCCGCTCGTGCTTCTGCATGACCGAGCCCGCACCGGGCGCCGGCAGCGACCCGTCGATGATGACCACCACCGCCGTGCTTGACGATGCCGGCGACCACTACGTCATCAACGGCCACAAGTGGTTCATCACTGGCGCCGACGGCGCTGCGCTCGCCATCATCATGGCCAAGGTGCCCGACGTGGGCGCGACCATGTTCCTGGCCGACATGCGCACGCCCGGCATCACGCTGGAACGAAACATGGACACGCTGGACACCTGCTTCCCCGGCGGGCACGGGGTGCTGCGCTTTGAAGGCCTGCGCGTGCCCGCTTCCGCCATACTCGGCGAGCTGGGTCAGGGCTTCCGCTACGCGCAGGTGCGCCTGTCGCCGGCGCGGCTGACGCACTGCATGCGCTGGCTCGGCGCCGCGCGCCGCGCGCACGACATTGCGCTCGACTACGCGCGCCGCCGGCAGGCCTTCGGCCGGCCCATCGGCGAGCACGAAGGCGTGGGCTTCATGGTGGCCGACAACGAGATGGACCTGCACGTCGCGCGCTTGACGGTGCAGCACTGCGCCTGGGTGCTTGACCAGGGCCACCTCGCGCTGCACGAGTCGAGTCGCGCCAAGGTCATCGTCTCCGAAGCGGTGTGGCGCGTGGCCGACCGTTGCGTGCAGATCCTCGGCGGCCAGGGCGTCACGTCCGAGACCGTGGTAGCGCGCATCTTTGCCGACATGCGCGCCTTCCGCATCTACGACGGCCCGTCGGAGGTGCACCGCTGGAGTTTGGCCAAGCGCATCTTGAAGGGTGTTGCCTGATGAGCATGACCGCAAGCGTGCAGGCGCCGGGCGGCGCCACCGGGTGAGCGTTTTGTGAAACCCGATGAGACCTCGCGACTGGCCGACTGGCTGCGCGCCCATGTGGCGGACTTCCGTGGCAGCGTGCGGGTGTAGCCGCTGACGGGCGGCCAGTCCAATCCGACCTTTTGCATCGAGGCCGGCAATCACCGCTGGGTGCTGCGCCGCAAACCGCCGGGTGTGCTGCTCACTTCGGCGCACGCGGTGGACCGCGAATACCGGGTGATGGCGGCGCTGGCCGCCACCGATGTTCCGGTGCCGCGCATGCACGCGCTGTGCGAGGACGCAGGGGTGATCGGTTCGACCTTCATCGTGATGGCGCACGTTGAGGGCCGCGTGTTCGCCGACCCGTCTCTGCCCGGCCTGAGCGCCGACGAGCGCGACGCGGTCTATCTTGCGCTGGCGCGCACGCTGGCGGCGATCCACGGCGTCGACGTGGCTGGCGTCGGGCTCTCCGAGTACGGCCGCCCGCAGCGCTACCTCTCGCGCCAGATCGAGCGCTGGACGCGCCAGTACCGTGCCAGCCAGACCGAGGTGCTGGAGGCGATGGAGAAGCTGATCGAATGGCTGCCGGCGCACCTGCCCGCCGGCCTGGACGACGAGCCCGGCACGCTGGTCCACGGTATGCGTTCCGCAAACCACATCCTTGCGCCGACGACGGCGGTGTGTTGAGGGCGGCGCTACGCGGCGAGGGGTTCGGGCGCGGTGGTGGGCGCGGCGATGGGCGTGGTGATGCCGACGTCGGTTGCTGGGCGCCAGTTGTGCGGCAGCAATTGCGCGAGGTCGCGGTGCTTGAGCGTGGGCAGTCGCTCGAAGACATCCTTGAGGTAGGCCCAGGGGTCGTGGCCGTTGAGTTTGGCCGACTCGATCAAGCTCAGCACGATGCCTGCGCGCTCGCCGGCCTGCTGCGAACCGACGAATAGCCAGTTGCGGCGACCGATGGCCAGCGGACGCACCGAGTTCTCGGCCGCGTTGTTATCGATGGGCACATTGCCGTCGTCGAGGAAGTGGGTGAGCGCCGTCCAATTGCTCAGCGAGTAGTCGATCGCCTTGGCGGTCACGTCCGCCTTGGCCAGCGCCTGGCGTTTTGAGATGAGCCAGGCATGCAAGGCGTCTGCAATGGGTTTGGAGCGCTGCTGTCGCAGCAATTTGCGGGCATCTGGTTCGAGCTCGCGTGCCTCGCGTTCGATCTCGTACAGTTTGGCGATGAGCGTGACCGCCTGAGCGGCGATCTCGCTGCCGTTGAACTCGTGCGCC
>JANXZN010000168.1 GCA_025355545.1 Rhizobacter sp. | reverse complement strand
ACCGGCCGCTTGCGCAGCGCCAGCGTCATCGAGGCGCGGATCTTCGCCGTGTCCATGTCGGCGCGCGTGCCGTCCTTCTTGACCACCGACGGCAGCGCGATCTCGGCCCGCTCGTAGGTCGTGAAGCGCTTGTCGCAGCTGTGGCAGCGGCGGCGGCGGCGAACCACGTCGCCTTCGTCGGAATCCCGGGTCTCGACGACCTGGGTGTCCTCGTGCGAACAGAACGGGCAGCGCATCGTGTCGTCCCGGCCCGGCGCCGCGGCTCAGCGGTAGACCGGGAAGTCCTTGGTCAGCATCGCGACCTTCGCCTTCACGGCGTCGCTGTTCGCCGCGTCGCCGGGCTTGTCGAGCACGTCGGCAATCAGATGGGCGGTCTGGCGCACCTGCTCCTCCCTGAACCCGCGCGTCGTCATCGCCGGCGTGCCCAGGCGGATGCCGCTGGTGACCATCGGCTTTTGCGGGTCGTTCGGGATGCCGTTCTTGTTGCAGGTCATGTGCGCGCTCCCCAGCAGGTTCTCGGCCTCCTTGCCGGTGAGATTTTTCGGGCGCAGGTCGACCAGCATCACGTGCGACTCGGTGCGGCCGCTGACGATGCGCAGGCCGCGCTCGATCAGCGTCTCGGCCAGCACGATCGCGTTCTTCGCGACCTGCTGCTGGTAGGTCTTGAACGCCGGCTGCAGCGCCTCCTGAAACGCCACCGCCTTGGCGGCGATCACGTGCATCAGCGGGCCGCCCTGGATGCCGGGGAAGATCGCGCTGTTGATCTTCTTCGCGATCGCTTCGTCGTTCATCAGCACGATGCCGCCGCGCGGGCCGCGCAGGCTCTTGTGGGTGGTGGAGGTCACCACGTCGGCATGCGGCACCGGGTTCGGGTAGACGCCGGCGGCGATCAGGCCGGCGTAATGCGCCATGTCGACCATGAAGTACGCACCGATGTCTTTGGCGACCTTCGCGAAGCGCGCGAAGTCGATGCGCAGGCTGTAGGCCGAGGCGCCGGCGATGATCAGCTTGGGCTTGTGTTCGTGGGCCAGGCGCTCCATCACGTCGTAGTCGATGGCTTCGTCGGCGGTCAGCCCGTAGCTGACGACCTTGAACCACTTGCCGCTCATGTTCAGCGGCATGCCGTGGGTCAGGTGGCCGCCTTCGGCCAGGCTCATGCCCATGATCGTGTCGCCGGGGTTCAGCAGGCCGAAGAACACCGACTGGTTCGCCTGCGAGCCGGAGTTGGCCTGCACGTTGGCGTACTCGGCGCCGAAGAGCTGCTTCAGGCGATCGATCGCGAGTTGCTCCACCATGTCGACATATTCGCAGCCGCCGTAGTAGCGCCTGCCGGGGTAGCCCTCGGCGTACTTGTTGGTGAGTTGGGTTCCTTGCGCCGCCATCACGGCCGGCGAAGCATAGTTCTCGGAGGCGATCAGCTCGATGTGCTCCTCCTGGCGCTGGTTCTCGCGCTGGATCACGGACCAGAGTTCGGGGTCGACGTTGGCGATGGTCGATTGAGCGCGGTCAAACATGGTTGGCAGTCCTCTTCAAGCGAAGTCCCCGCGGTTGAAGTGCGTGCATGCCGCACGCGACCTCGAGGCTGCCCAGGCGAACGGCTGAACGGCGATGCCCCAAGCAAGCGCCGACCGCGCTTCCCGGTGGTAACCCACCTCAGGCCCGGGCTCCGTGCCGGAGCGGGGCCGCATCGCCAGTCGCGCGGCCCCGCCAGTGTAGCGGAGCGCTGGCGCGCTCAGGGCAGCATCGCGACCTGCTCCGGCGTGCGCACCTGCTCTGCCTTGGCCGACGGCTCGGCCGTCGGGTCCGGGCGGGCCGGGGCCGGGACGCCGGTCAGGATCAGGCGCTGCGGCGGCACCTTCTTGCCGCCGGCGACCAGCCGCAACGCGGTCTGCTCGCTCAGCACCTTGCCGGCATAACCGCCGTCGTCGGCGAGATTGGCGGCGCCGACATAAAAGCGCAGCCCGGCCTCGAGGCTGCCGGCGCGGGCGATGCATTCCTTCAGCACCTGCACGCCGACACGCAGGTTCGTCACCGGGTCGAATGCCGCGTGGTTACCACCGAAGGCTTCGTACTTGTCGTTGTGGATCTTCGTCATGACCTGCATCAGGCCCTGGGCGCCGACCGTGCTCTGCGCGAACGGGTTGAAGCTCGACTCGACCGCCATGATCGCCAGGATCAGGGTCGGGTCCAGGCTGGCCTTCTGGCCCACACTCCAGGCTTCCTGGACGAGCCGGCTGATCGGCTCGGGGGCGACGTGGTAGCGGCGTGACAGCCACAGCGCCACCGCGACCTGCTGGCGGCTCAACTCCTTCGGATCGGCGGCAGTCGCCCGCGCGATCGCATCGGGTTCGCTCAGTTCGGCAGCCAGCAATTCGGCCGGATCGGTCGGCTCGGCGCGCGCCTCCTGGCGTGCCTGCAGCCAGCCCAGCGTCCAGGCCTCCGCCTCGTGGCGGATGTCGGCGCGCCCGGCGGCGAACAGCAGCACCGCGGCCAGCATCAGGCCCAGCAGCGCCAGCGTGTTGTGGCTGACCTCGAGCAGGCCGTGGCCGGCGTCGCGCAGGAACACCGCACCGGACTCGATCGCTGCCTTGCGCGCCGAGCGCACCAGCGCCACCGACTGCGCGGTGGCGTCGCGCGCCACCTGAATCACATGGCTGTTCGCCATCGTCACTCCTTCTTCGCCGGGGTGCTTCGCGCTGGCGTCGGCCCTCGAGGAGCACGGCACCCGCGGGGGCGGCAGCGATAATTGTTGACTGAGACGACGGCCCACGCAGTGCGGGGCCGCCAAACCAGCGGGCAATCAGGTGGCCGCGCAGCGCGCATCACAATGAATGCACTCTGCGGGTTATCCCTCCTGATCCAGAGACAGACGGAATCTAGCAAGCCGCTTCATAACCGGTCAAGCCTATCAAACTAATCTCTAATTACTTTACGGTATGAAATATCGCGACCTTCGTGACTTCATGAGTGGCCTGGAGCGGCTGGGCGAGCTCAGGCGGGTCGCAGAGCCAGTCTCGGCGCGGCTCGAAATGACAGCGCTCAGTGACTTCGTTCTGCGCGCCGGCGGCCCGGCCCTGTGGTTTCAGCAGCCTGCCGGTTACAAAATTTCGGCCTTGACAAACCTGTTCGGTACGGCCCGCCGCGTGGCCCTGGGCATGGGTGCCGACGGGGTCGGCGAGTTGCGCGATGTCGGCCGGCTGCTCGCCAGCCTGAAGGAACCGGAGCCACCGAAGGGCCTGAAAGACGCCGGCAAGCTGCTCGGCATGGCCAAGGCGCTGTGGAACATGAAGCCGGCCAGCGTGCGCCGCGCGCCATGCCAGGAGGTGACCTTGCAGGGCGCCGAGGTCGACATCGGCCAGTTCCCGGTCCAGACCTGCTGGCCCGACGACGCCGGGCCGTTGATCACCTGGGGCCTGGTGATCACGCGCGGTCCGCAGGGCGGCCCGAATGCGCGCCAGCGCCAGAACCTGGGCATCTACCGCCAGCAGGTAATCAGCAGGTGCCAGGTGATCATGCGTTGGCTCGCGCACCGCGGCGGCGCGCTCGACTTTCGCGACTTCTCACTCGCCAGGCCGGGCCAGCCGTTCCCGATCGCGGTCGCGCTCGGGGCCGACCCGGCGACGATTCTCGGTGCGGTGACGCCGGTGCCCGACACGCTGTCGGAATACCAGTTCGCCGGGCTGCTGCGCGGCAGCCGCACCGAACTCGCCGACTCCAAGGTCGGCGACTCGGGCGTGATGCTGCAGGTGCCGGCCAGCGCCGAGATCGTGCTGGAGGGCCACATCCCGGTTGCCGCGACCGGCTTCGAGGGCGTCAGCGAACACGGCGTGCGCACCAAGGAGATCGGCGGCTACCTGCACGCGCTGGAAGGCCCGTTTGGCGACCACACCGGCTATTACAACGAGCAGGACTGGTTCCCGGTGTTCGAGATCGAGCGCATCACGCACCGGCTGAATCCGATCTACCACTCGACCTACACCGGCAAGCCGCCCGACGAGCCGGCGATCCTGGGCGTCGCGCTGAACGAGGTCTTCGTGCCGATCCTGCAGAAGCAGTTCCCCGAGATCGTCGACTTCTACCTGCCGCCCGAAGGCTGCAGCTACCGAATGGCGATCGTCAGCATCAAGAAGAGCTACCCCGGCCACGCAAAACGGCTGATGTTCGGGATCTGGAGCTTTCTGCGCCAGTTCATGTACACCAAGTTCATTGTCGTGACCGACGACGACGTGGACATCCGGGACTGGAAGGAAGTGATCTGGGCGATCACGACCCGCGTCGACCCGGTACGCGACACGCTGCTGGTCGGGAACACGCCGATCGACTATCTCGATTTCGCGTCGCCGGTCAGCGGCCTGGGCGGCAAGATGGGGCTGGACGCGACCCACAAGTGGCCCGGCGAAACGGCGCGCGAATGGGGCCGTGCGATCCGCATGGACCCTGCAATCGAGCAGCGCGTGCAAGGCGTGCTCGACGCCATCATGAAACCGCCCGCCTGACAAGAGGGCACACGATAGTTCGCGGCACTTGAAAGCGGGCGTGCCGTGTTCTAAGTTTGAAGAGCCTGCACGCAGGCACACCAACCGGCGCAGTCCCTGCGCTATAGGAGCCCCGGACCTCATTCCTCTGGAGCCCCAAATGGTGGCGAGAGCCACCCGCCCCTCTGCTCGAAAGATCAGAGGGGTTTGTCATTTCGGACCCTCTTTCAGGCACGCCGCAGGCGCATGTGCGCTCAGGCAGCGCAGGCTCGGCCGAGCAGCGCGACGTAGCCGCACTCGGTTTCCATCCGCTCGGTGACGCGCCGCCGCGCCAGCAACCGGTGCGCCCGCGCCAGGTTCCAGCACGGCACACTGGTGAACAGGTGGTGTTCACCGTGGTAGTTGACCCAGTACGGCGCCACCAGCGCGCGCTCGATGGTGTTCGCGTGGGTGGTGCGAGCCTGGCGCAGCGGGTCTGCCTCGTTCTCGCGCACCAGCGCATGCTCGGCGATGTTGCGGACGCGTGCGACCAGCGGCAGCCAAGTCATCATCGGCAGCAGCCACATGGTCAGCCAGACCCACCCGACGCCGGCCGCCGCGAACAGCGCGAAACCCAGCACGTTGCCGATCAGGAATCGACGGTCCTTCGCGAGCTCCTGAAACAGCAGCACGGTGGCCGACTCGCCGGCCGAGCGGGTGCGCAGCCGGTCGCGGACATGGCCGAAGCGCTGCTTCGCGAAGGTCTGCCCGCTCAGGTCGCGCAGCACCTTGCGCGCGAACGACGCGCGAGTGATCGGGAACGGCGCCGACAACACCAGATCGGGGTCTTCGCTTTGCTGCACGAAGCGGTGGTGCTGCAGGTGGTACGGGCGGTAGGCCTTCAGCGTGCATGAACACAGCCAGTTCGCGACCCAGTCGTTGACGCGCCGATCGCGGTGCAGCAGCGCGTGCGCGCCGTCGTGCATCAGCACGAACAGGCCGAGCTGACGGGTGCCGATCATGACGATCGCGAGCGGGATCGTCGCCGGCCACCGCGCACCGACGAGCATCGCCGCGCCGATGACCGCCCAGCAATGCGCGACACACCACAGCCCGCGCCACGACGAGCGGGCGCTGATGGCGGCCCACTCGTCGGCGCTGAAGAAGTCGGTCGGCTGAGCGCGTGGGGCGACGGCCAAGATCGTGTCTCCGTTGGGTTTGCTGGTGTTGCGCCAGTTGGCGACAATGCGCCGCTATTCCGACGACTTTAGGGCAGCGATGCCCCCCAACGCAAGGAGACGCGATGAAATGGTTTGCATGGGGCGTGGCGACGGTGCTCTCTTTCGCGACGACGATCGGCTTCGCGGCACCACTGCCGCTGGAGGTGGGCGTCGAGGGCGGGCGCATCGCGGGCCGGCTCGATGGCCCACTCGCCACCTTCCAGGGCATCCGCTACGCCGCGCCGCCGGTCGGTGATTTGCGCTGGCGTGCGACGCAACCGGTCACGCCGTGGCAAGGCGTGCAGCCGGCGCAGACGCCCGCCGCGGCATGCATCCAGAAACCCGAGATGTCGATCGACAACGGCGGTGGCGACGTGCGGCCGATCGCCGAAGACTGCCTGTTCCTGAACGTCTGGACGCCGGCCGCCGACCCCGGCGCCAAGCTCCCGGTGATGGTCTGGATCCACGGCGGCGCGCTGGTCTTCGGCTCCGGCGGCACGCCGATCTACAGCGGCGCGCCGCTGGCCGCACGCGGTGCGGTCGTCGTCTCGATCAACTACCGGATGGGCGCACTCGGTTTCTTCGCGCACCCATCTGTCGTCAAACCGGGTGACGATGTCAACTTCGGCCTGCTCGACCAGATCGCCGCGCTGCGCTGGGTGAAGCGCAACATTGCAGCCTTCGGCGGCGACCCGGGCAACGTCACGATCTTCGGCCAGTCGGCCGGCGGCCAGAGCGTGCTCGCGCTGTTCGTCTCGCCGCTCGCGCAAGGGCTGTTCCAGAAAGGCATCGCGCAAAGCCCGTACGGCATCCCGAGCCACACGCTGGCGAAGGCGCGCACGACGGCGGCGAACGTGGCGACCGGGCTCAAGCTCGACGGCGCGAAGGCGAGCTCGGCCGACCTGCGCGCGGCACCGGCGGAAGCCTTCGCGGCATTCGACGGCCCGGGCGAGTCGCTCGCGCCGTCGTTCATCGTCGGCGACCGCGCGCTGCCACGGCCGATCCTCGCGAGCTTCCAGAACGGCACTGAAGCTCAAGTGCCGCTGATCATCGGCAACACCAGCGACGACGGCAGCGTCGCGGTCGCGTTCGGCATGGACCCGGCGGCGCTGGTCAAGAAGCTCGGTGCGGCGCGCATCGCGTTGAAGTCGCTGTACCCGTCGGAGCTGACCGACGCGCAACTGAACCGCGAGACCGCACGTGATGTCGCCTTCACCGCGTTCGCACGTCGCATCGCCTACCTGCACACGGCGCGCGCGCCGACCTGGCGCTATTACTACAGCTACGTCGGCGAGGGTGTGCGCGGCAAGCAAACTGGCGTGCCGCACGGTGCCGACGTTCCGTACACGATGGGCACGGCGGCCGGCTGCGAATGCCTGGGCGGGCCGGCCACCGCGCAAGATCGCGCCGCCGTGCAGCGCGTGAGCCAGCGGTGGTTCGACTTCGCCGCCAGCGGCACGCCGGTGCCGCGCGCTGCCGAGGCCTGGCCGCGCGACAGCCAGCGCGAAGCCCGGTTGCTCGAATTCGGCGAGACCGATGCCGTGCGCGCCGACTTCATGAAGCGCCGGCTGAACACCTTCATCGGTGTGCTGAATCTGGCGGGGATGTTCAGCCCGACGAAGTGAGTTCCATCTCGGGCTTCAGTGCGTCGTAGAGCCGCTGAAACTGTTCGTGCCGCTTTGCCAGCAGCTCGGTGCGCGCGGCACGCGGCGCGAAGCTGTCGGTCACCGGTGGCGCGGTGCAGACGTCGGCGATGCGCTCGTGCGTGCGCGCCAGCCGCGCCAGCCGCGCGGCCCCGAGCGCGGCGCCCACATCGGCGCCGCTGCGGCGATCGAGCGTGCGGCCGAGCGTGTCGGCCAGCACCTGCGCCCAGGGCGCGCTGCGCGAGCCGCCGCCGACCAGCGTGATCGTGTCGATCTGCGCGCCGCCGTCCTGCAGCGCCTGCTGGCCGTCGAGAAACGCGAACGCAACGCCTTCGAGCACCGCCTGTGCGAGGTGGCCGCGGCCGTGATCGTGCGTCAGCCCGAAGAACACGCCCGACGCATGCGGGTTGTTGTGCGGGGTGCGCTCGCCCGAGAGATAGGGCAGGAACAGCGGCACCGGCGTGCCCTCGGGCAGCGCATGCGCCTCGGCGGCGAGCTGGGCCTCGCTGTCGGCGTGTGTCGCGTCGCGCAGCCAGCGCAGCGCGCTCGCGGCCGACAGCATCACCGTCATCTGGTGCCAGGTGGCCGGGAAGGCGTGGCAGAACGCGTGCACCGCGCGCGCCGGGTTCGGCGAGAACGCGGCGTTCGCGACGAAGTAGACGCCCGAGGTGCCGAGCGACAGGAAGGCCGTGCCGGGCGCGACCACGCCGATGCCGGCCGCGCTCGCGGCGTTGTCGCCCGCACCGCCGGCGACGACCACGCCCGCCGGCAGCCCGAGCTGCGCCGCGATCGTCGGCAGCACGGTGCCACTCGCCGCGCTGCCTTCGACCAGCCGCGGCATCTGCGCGCGCGTCAGGTGCGTGGCCGCCAGCATCGCGTCGGACCAGTCGCGCCGCGCGACATCGAGCCACAGCGTGCCGGCGGAATCGGACATGTCCGACACCGCCTCGCCGGTCAGCAGCAGCCGAACGTAGTCCTTCGGCAGCAGCACGCGCGCGATCTGCCGGAAGACTGCGGGTTCGTGGTCCTCGACCCACATCAGCTTCGGTGCGGTGAAGCCGGGCATCGCGATGTTGCCGGTGATCGCGCGGCTGCGCGGCTCGCGCCGTTCCAGCGCGGCGCACTGTGCGTGGCTGCGGCCGTCGTTCCACAGAATCGCCGGGCGCAGTACCCGGTCGCGCGCATCGAGCAGCGTGGCGCCGTGCATGTGGCCGGACAGCCCGAGCCCGCGCACCGCGGCGAACGCGGCCGGTTGCTTGGCGCGCAGTTCGGCGAGCGCGGCGACAGTCGCGCGCCACCAGTCCTGCGGGTCCTGCTCCGACCACTGCGGGTGCGGGCGCGAGATCGGCACCGCACTGTGGGCCTGGTCGACGACGCGCTGCGCGTCGTCGACGAGCACGACCTTCACCACGGAGGTGCCGATATCGATGCCGAGATCCATGCCGGAACCTGCCACCCTCGGTTGACGAAACGAAGAAGCCGCGCATCGGCGCGGCTGCCTGGTGGGTCGAAACGGCCGGCCGTGCCGATGCGCTATTTCTTCTTTGGCTTCGCGGCCGACGCTTCGGCGCCACCGGACTGCAGCCCCTCTGACATGCCGATCAGCACGCCGCTGACCAGAGCCGCGTAGCCGTCGAGCATCGCCTGCGCGGTCTTCGCGGTCGCGGCGCGGCCTTCGCGCAGCGCGGTCTGCGTCTGCGCCAGCAACTGCTCGACCGTCTGCGTGGCCTGCGCACCGGTGTCGGTGCCCTTCAGCTTCATCGCGCTGAGCACGTGTTCCCACGGCCCTTGCATCGGCCCGCTCGCACCCTGCGCGGCCTTGGTCACGGAGGCGAAGAAGGTGTCTTCCATCTTCTCGATGTTCGCCAGCGCGCCCTTGAGCTGCTTTTCCTGCAGCCCGGCGCCCTGGTCGACGAACTGCTGCAGCGCCTTGCGATTCGCCTCGACGGCCTGCAGCAGCGCCGCGTCCATGCCGGCGAAGGCCTTGGTCAGCATCGCCTCGATATCGATCGGGCTGGCGACGTTCTGCGCCGCGCCGGCGGTGGCCGCGGTGGTCACGGTCTTGAGCACCTTCCTGATGTTTTCCATCGTCAGCTCGCGGCCCTGCAGCGCCTTCAGCGTCGCTTCGCTGACGGCCTTGCGCAACGCCTCGCCCTGCTTGGCCGTGGCCTCCGAGAACATCTTGACGATGGCGTCCTGGTCGATCCCTGCCTTGATCATGAATATTGCTCCGGTGTGAAGTGGGGTGGTCGAGCGCGCTGCGCTCACTGCATGTGCTGGCCGCCGTTGATCGCGATGTTCGCACCGGTCACGAAAGCGGCTTCTTCCGAGGCCAGGTAGATCACCAGCCCGGCGACTTCTTCCGGTTTGCCGAGCCGGCCGACCGGGATCTGCGGCAGGATCTTGGTGTCCAGCACTTCCTTCGGAATCGCCGTGACCATCTTCGTGCCGATGTAGCCGGGCGAGATCGTGTTGACGGTCACGTTCTTCTTCGCGACCTCGAGCGCGAGCGCCTTGGTGAAGCCGTGTACGCCGGCCTTCGCGGCCGAGTAGTTGGTCTGGCCGAACGCGCCCTTGCTGCCGTTGACCGACGAGATGTTGATGATGCGGCCCCAGTTCCGCTCGACCATGCCGTCGGCCACCTGCTTGGTCATGTTGAACAGGCTGTCGAGGTTGGTGCGAATCACGGCGTCCCAGTTGACCTTGTCCATCTTCTTGAAGGTCGTGTCGCGCGTGATGCCGGCGTTGTTGACCAGGATGTCGACCGCGCCGGCCTTGGCCTGCACCTCGGCGACTGCCTTGGTGCTCGAGTCGAAGTCGGACACATCGCAGGGCACCGCGAGGATGTCGTAGCCATTGGCCTTCATGCCCGCGACCCATTCGGCGTGCTTGGTGTTGCCGGGCGAATAGGTCACGACCACCTTGTAGCCGGCGTCGGCCATCTTGGTCGAGATCGTCTCGCCCAGGCCGCCCATGCCGCCCGTGACCAGGACTACGCGTTGCTTGTTTGTCATTTGTCTGTCTCCTGCGCGTTGGCGCGCGTGCGTGAAAGGAACATTTGAGGGTTCAAACGCCCGGGCGCCCGACGGTGGCCGGCATGTGGGCTTCGCTCTGGTCGAGCTTCTGTTCCGGCTCGCCGGATTCGGTGCCGCCGGCATTGTCGAGTTCCCGTGCAAGCCGAGCCTGGTCGAGGTCGCCGGTCCAGCGTGCGACCACGATCGTGGCCACGCCGTTGCCGACCAGGTTGGTCAGCGCGCGCGCCTCCGACATGAAGCGGTCGATCCCCAGGATCAGCGCCAGCCCCGCGACCGGCACGTGGCCGACCGCCGACAAGGTGGCCGCCAGCACGATGAAGCCGCTGCCGGTCACGCCGGCCGCGCCCTTGGACGTGAGCAGGAGCACCAGCAGCAAGGTGATTTGCTGCGTCAGCGTCATCGGCGTGTTGGTCGCCTGCGCGATGAACACCGCCGCCATTGTCAGGTAAATCGAAGTGCCGTCGAGGTTGAAGTAGCCGGTCGGGATCACCAGCCCGACGACCGATTTCTTCGCGCCCAGGTTCCCCATCTTCACCATCATGCGCGGCAGCATCGACTCGCTCGACGAGGTGCCGACGAAGATGAAGATCAGGCAGGTGGTGTAAAAGGTCGCCATCAGCGCGCCCAGCGACAGCAGCGAGGCCCCGCCGTACTTGCCGATCGTGAACGCCATCGCGCCGAAGGCACCGATCGGCGCCACCTTCATGATGATGCCGACGATGGAGAACAGCACGTGCGAGGTCTTCTCGATCAGGTCGAACACCAGCGTGCCGCGGCCGCCGAACTTGTGCAGCGCGAAGCCGAACATCACCGCGAACAGCAGCACCTGCAGGATTTTGCCCTTCGCGAACGCGTCGACCACGGTGTTCGGGATCACGCCGAGCAGGAACTCGGTGGTCGATCCCATGTTGCCCGGGCCGGTGTAGGCCGCGATGCCCTTGGTGTCGAGCGTGCTGGCGTCGATGTTCATGCCGGTGCCCGGCTGCAAGACGTTGATCACCAGCAGGCCGATCACCAGCGCGGCGCTGGAGACGACCTCGAAGTACAGCGCCAGGCCGCCGGTCTTGCCGACCTTCTTCATGTCCTCCATGCCCTCCATGCCCGCGATGCCGACCACCACGGTGCAGAAGATGATCGCCTCGCCGGTGCTCGGGTAGAAGTGGCCCAGCAGCACGCCGATGATGATGGCCGTGACCACCTGCAGGTACAAGGACTTGTAGAACGGCTTGGGGGTCGGGTTGTGATCCATGGGCGGCGCTGGATTTGTTTGAGACTGCAGCCTATGTCCCAGTGTTACCGCGGCAGGCGACCGAGCGCAAGAGGGGTTCCACAGGCGCGACCGAACTGGGGCCCGGCGCCGCGCGGCGCCGTCAGGCCGGCACGAACGCGCCGTCCAGCCCTCTGGGCACGCGCTCGAACAGCGCCGCGGCCGACACCGGCGGTTGCAGATTGAAGACCTGGTCCAGCACCTGCGCGAGCTCGTCCGCCAATTCGAGTCGCCGGACCTGCACCGTGCCGCCCATCGGCCGCAGGGTCAGGCGATCGTTCAGCAGCCCGGCACGCAGCGTCGGCGTCAGCCGTTCGAGCCGCAGGTTATGGCGGAAGAACGAGGTCGGGTGCGTCGCGGTGAACCAGTTCAGCGGCTCGTAGTCGACCGGCGCCTGCGCCTCGAGCGTGAAGCGGTAGGCCGGCGCCCAGCCCGCGGGCAGCGCGGCCTCGAGCGCGAAGGTGTCGCCGTCCTGCGTGATGCGTTCGGTGCCGCCCGGCGTGTGCTGTACCAGCCCGGGCACGAAATGCAGCGGCGCACCGAGCAGGTGGCCGCCAAAGCCGGCATCGACGAGGAACGATTCGCCCGGCGCGCCCGGTAACTCGACCGTCAGCAGCATGTGGCTGCGTGCCCGCCGCGGCGTGTCGGCCGGCATCATCCAGACCACGCGCGCGGCCAGCGACCTGACCTGCATGCCCAGCGCCAGCAGCGCCAGCCGCAACAGCGCGTTGTGCTCGTAGCAATAGCCGCCGCGGCGCTGCGCGATGAGCTTGGCCTGCAGCGCGGCGGGCGCGAGCAGCGGCGCGCGGCCGAGCAGCGGGTCGATGTTCTCGAACGCGAGCGCCGCCGGGTGCGCCGCGCAGATCGCGCTCAGCACCGCCAGCGTCGGCTCGCGCGGGCCGGCGTAGGCGATGCGCTGCAGGTAGGCGTCGAGGTCGATCATGCCCGGGTCACCGCGTCACCGCGTCGACCTCGTTCAGGCTCGGCACGATGTGGTCCGCACCGATGATGGATTCGAGCCCGGAACGCCGGAGCAGCGACAGCGGCTGCTCGTTGACGTCGGCCAGCACCGGCGCGCCGGGGCCCGGCTCGACCTGCGCCTCCAGCTTCCCGACCCCGCCGGCGGCCCCGAAGAACAGCGAGCCCTACAGCTCGAACACCTGCACGCCCGGCGGCAGCACCTCGCCCGGCGCCAGCGTGTGTGGCAGCACCTTGAACAGCGTGCTCATCCGGTAGATGAAGAACACGCAGGCCAGCGCCAGGCCGACCTCGACCGCCACCGACAGGTCGAAGATCACCGTCAGCAAAAAGATACCGAGCAGGATCGTGCGGTACTGGGTGCTGAAGTGGAGCAGCCGCGCGAACTCGTGCCACTCGCCCATGTTCCGGGCCACGAACAGCGGGATGCCGGCGAGCACCGCGAGCGGCACGCTCGAGGCCAGCGGCGCGACGAAGGCGCCCGGCAGCTTGCCGGGGATCTGCAGGCCGAACAGGTCGCGCAACTGCGACACCGCGATCAGCACCGCGATCCCGTTGGTGAAGCCGATCACGATCGGCAGCGGCACGTAGCGCACCAGCGCGCCGAGCCGGAACCACACGAGCACGAATATCAGCACCCCGGCAAGCGAGGTTGCGATCAGCAGGTTCGCCAGGCCCGTAGCGTTCGATGATCCTGTAAACAATAACGATGAACGCGCCCGCCGGGCCGCCGATCTGCACCTGCGGGCCGCCCGGCACCGAGATCAGCAGCCCGGCGATGATCGCGGTGGACAGGCCCTGCTCGGGCTTGACGCCCGAGGCGATCGCGGACGCCATTGCCAGCGGCAGCGCGACCACGCCGACGGTGATGCCGGCACCGAGGTCGGCGCCGAAGCGCGCGCCGTTATAGCCCTTCAGGGCGTCGAGCAGGCGCGGTCGGAACGGGTATGGCTGCTTGAAGGGGGGCAAGGCCATTGAACCTCGCGCCCAGTGTCGCACGTCACGGCGCGGGTGCTCCCGCCCGACCGACGAGTGCGGCTCAGTTCGGCAGCTTGGCGCGGCCCTCGCGTGCAAGCCTGGCGCGGCACACGGCAAGCTCCTGCGGGTCGATCTGCGATTCGCAGCGCGCCGCCGCGTCGTCGATGCCGCCGGCCGGGGCGACGCCGCTGCGTGGCAGCGCCGGCGCATCGCGCTTCGGCACCACGGGCGGCTTCTTGCCGAACGGGATGGTGATCTGCGGCGCGACCAGACGCTCCGGTCGCAGATCGCCCGGGGCCGCGGCCCGGTTTGCGGTCTCGGCAGGGCTGCGCAGGCGTGGGCCGGCGGGTGCGGACGCGGGCGCCGATGCGCTGGCGCCCGGCAGCTCCGGCGAGGCGCTCGCCTGCGCATGGACGCCGCCGCCGGAGCCGGCCAGCGCGCCTGCGACGATCAGCGTGGCGACGATCGAGTGGCGGGGCTGCATGGGGCGTCCTTTGCAAAGCACAGCGCTTGCTGCGAATGCTTACATCGTGCGCGCGCCAGGCGGCGGGGCCTGTAGGACGGCCCGCTGTCGCGCTATCGGCGCCGGTCGAGTCAAAGCCGCCGGGCGTCGACCGGAAAGGGCACGCCGGCGGACTCGAGCGCACGCGCCACGTCGCCGCGGCCGAGCGGCTTGATCAGCGGTGCGCCCAGCCCGGCGAGTGCGGCCAGCACGCGCTCGGCCGGGTCGAGTTGCGCGGCCACCATCAGCACCGCCGGGCCGGGGCGCTCGGCCGGCGTGGGCAGCTCGCGGATGCGCTGCAGCAGTGCGACGCCGGCGTCGTCGAGCGGCATGTCGAGAAAGATCGCGGCGAACGGCCGCGTGGTCAGCGGCCGCACGGCCTGCTGGATCGAGGCGACGGCATGCGGCTGGAAACCGAAACGCAGCAGCAGCGTGCACAGCCCGGCGTTCGCGGTCGGATCGGGATCGAGCACCAGCACGTCGCGCAGCGGCTCGACCGACGCGGCATCGGCGCGCGCGCTGGCGAGGCGGGCGCGCCGCGCGGCGGCTCGGGCCGCCGCCTTGG
>JANXZN010000147.1 GCA_025355545.1 Rhizobacter sp. | reverse complement strand
CGCGCGAAGCCCTCACGCCGCAGGCCGCGAAGCCGCGGCCGATCACGCGCCAGCCCGCCGTGGCACGCGCCGCGACGCCCGGGCCGCGGCTGCAGCTCGAAACGGCGGCGCCGATCGCGGCGCGCAGCGCGTCGGCGCCCGCACCGGCGCCGGTGGTCGCCGCCGACGCTGCGTCGGCCGCCAAGCCCGATCCGGTCGTCGATCAGTTGGCGGCGGAACGCCAGCGCATCCAGGTGCTGGAAGAGGGGCTCGCGAAGCTGACCAAGAGTTCGCAGACCAACCAGGCGTCGCTTGCCGCCATGCAGGCCCGGTTGCAGGACGCGGAGTCGGCACGCTACGCGAACCCGCTGGTCTACGCGCTGGCAGCTCTGTCGGCGCTGCTGGCGCTGGTGGTGATCTGGCTCGGCTGGCGCGAGTCGCGCGCGCGCCCGACGGGGCAGTGGTGGGCCGGCCCGGCGCCGCAGCCGGTGCCGTCGCAGACACCGCTTGCGGCCGGTGCTGCCGCCGCGATGGCGAGGGCCGAACTCGAGGAGGCCCCGGCGCCGGAACCCCTGGGCTCGGCCGCGATGGCCACCGACGCGTTCGCGATTCCCACCGTCGTCGAGGAAGACAAGCCGCCCGTTTCCGAGCCGGCACGCGAGCTGTCGGTCGAGGAACTGATCGACCTGGAACAGCAGGTCGAGTTCTTCGTCGTCCTCGGCCAGGACGAAGCGGCGATCGATCTGCTGATGAGCCATGTGCGCACCGATGGCGGCAACAGCCCGCTGCCGTACCTGAAGCTGCTCGAGATCTACCGCCGCCGCGGCGACCGCGAGGCCTATCAACGCGTGCGCGAGCGTTTCAACCGGCGCTTCAACGCCTATGCGCCCGACTGGGAGTCGGACCCGCAGCAGGGCCGTTCGCTGCTGGACTACCCCGACACGATCGTGCGGCTGCAGGGGCTGTGGTCGTCACCGACGCGGATGATGGAAACGCTGGACGCGTCGCTGTTCCGGCGCAACAAGACCGACGAGACCTTTGACCTGCCAGCCTACCGCGAGTTGCTGTTTCTCTACTCGATCGCACGCGACCTGGCCGAGCACGGCGCGGTGCTGCCGAGCACCGGTGTCGACCTGCTGCTGCCGCTCGAAGCCGCCGGCGACGAGCCGATTTGGCGGCTGAGCGCGACGCCACCGTCGGCCGAACTGCCGAACGGCAGCCTGCAGACGACGCGCCTGGACTTCGACCTGCCGCTGGATTCGGCGACGCAGAACGCCAGGACCTCGCCGCTGAGCTACGGCAACAGGCCGGCGCCGGCTGCGCCGCACCTGATCGACTTCAACCTCGACGCGCCGCCGGAACCGCCGAAGTCCGGCACCTACCATTGAATGCGGCGCGCGGCGCTCAGAGCCGCGCCAGGCGCGCCAGCGCGAACTGCAAGGTCGCGTCTTTCTTCGCGAAGCAAAAGCGCGCGATGCGCTGCTCGTAGCCGCCCTGGTAGAACGCCGACAACGGGATCGCGGCGACGCCGATCTCGGTCGCGAGGAAACGGCAGAAGTCGGCCTCGGGCAACTCGCTGACGGCGGAATAGTCGACGCACTGAAAGTAGCTGCCTCGGCTGGCGAGCACGCGCAGCCTTGTCGCCGCGAGGCCGGCGCGGAACAGGTCGCGCTTGCGCTGGTAGAACGCCGGCAGTCCGAGGTGGTGGGCAGGCTCGGCCATGAAGGCCGCCAGGCCGTGCTGCATCGGCGTGTTGACGGTGAAGACGTTGAACTGGTGCACCTTGCGGAACTCGGCCATCAGCGACGCCGGTGCCGCCACGTAGCCGACCTTCCATCCGGTCACGTGGTAGGTCTTGCCGAAGCTCAAGACGACAAAGCTGCGCTGCGCTAGTGTAGTGATGCAATCTTGAGGGAACGTAAACGAACCCTGCCACACCAATGATCTACTACAGACTGGTGCGGAGATCGAGAGTGCGAGTTGCCCCTGAGATTGTGCTGTCGGACGAAGAGCGCGAGGTGCTCGA
>JANXZN010000143.1 GCA_025355545.1 Rhizobacter sp. | reverse complement strand
GTGTCCACGGCCCGCGCCACCTGCGTGCGCGCCTTGATCTTGGCTTCACCCATGCGGTGAGTGTGCCCGACCGGCCCCAGCCCGCGCGAGTGCTGGCGCTACGCTTGGTTCGCTATGACCTACTGCCGTCTCTAGGGTCACAGGATGCGGCCTGCGCCCAGTGGCGCGCCCCGCACTCCACGACATGGGTGATCCGTGAACCTCGCCACCACACAAGGCATGCCGCCCGAGACCATTGGCATGCCCGGCGCGGTCATCGTCAAGGCCGACGTGGCCCGCGCCTCCTGCATCGACGGTACTGACGCACGGGCACCCGTTCCCACCAGCGCGACGCAAGTCAGCAGCGCCGTGCCAACGAAGGCGCACCAGCCTCGGAGACGTTCAGGCCGCAGCACGCTGCCTCCTCCAGAACGCGAAACGCCCGGACTGGCGCTCACGCGTCTGCCGCATCAGCAGGTAGGCCGCCGGAATGACGAACATCGACAGCAAGGGTGCGGTGATCATTCCGCCGACCATCGGCGCGGCGATACGCTGCATCACTTCCGAGCCGGTGCCGGTGCCCCACATGATCGGGAACAGACCCGCGAGGATCACGGCCACCGTCATCGCCTTCGGCCGCACGCGCAGCACCGCGCCTTCGCGGATCGCGTCTAGCAGGTCGGCGGTGCTGGTCGTGCCCTGCGCGATACGCACGTCCCAGGCTTGCTTGAGGTACAGCAGCATGATCACGCCGAACTCGGCTGACACGCCCGCCAATGCGATGAATCCGACCGCCCCCGCGACCGACAGGTTGTAGCTCAGCAGATACAGCAGCCAGATGCCGCCGACCAGCGCGAACGGCAAGGTCGCCATGATCAGCAGCGCCTCGTCGAAACGCTTGAAGGTCAGGTACAGCAGCACGAAGATGATCAGCAGCGTGAACGGCACGACCACCTTCAGCTTCGCGGTCGCGCGCTCCAGGAACTCGAACTGCCCCGACCACGAGATCGAGTAGCCCGCCGGCAGCACGACCTTCTCGGCGACCACGCGCTGCATGGCCTGCACGGCAGACTTCAGGTCGCGGCCCCGGATGTCTACATAGACCCAGCCCGACAGCCGGGCGTTCTCGCTGCGCAGCATCGGTGGCCCGTCGGTGATGCGGATGTCCGCCACATCGGACAGCACGAGCCGTGCACCTTTGTCTGTGACGATGGGCAGCACGCGCAGGCTCGAAAGCGAGTCCCGAAGCTCGCGCGGGTAGCGCAGGTTGATCGGGAAGCGCTGCAAGCCCTCGACCGTCTCGCCGATGTTGTCGCCGCCCACTGCGGCCGTGATGACCGACTGCACGTCGGCGATGTTCATGCCGAAGCGCGCGGCCGCGTCGCGGTTGATCGTCACGTCCACGTAGCGGCCGCCGGCCAAGCGTTCGGCCAGTGCACTGCTGACACCCGGCACGTCCTTCAACGCCTTCTCGATCTCGCCGGTGACGCGGTCGATCACGGCCAGGTCGGTGCCGGCCACCTTGACGCCGACCGGGCTCTTGATGCCGGTGGCCAGCATGTCGATGCGGTTGCGGATCGGCGGCACCCAGATGTTGGCCACACCGGGCACCTTGACGATGCGGTCGAGCTCGTCGACCAGCTTGTCCTGCGTCATGCCGGGCCGCCACTGATCGCGCGGCTTGAACTGGATCGTGGTCTCGAACATCTCCATCGGCGCCGGGTCGGTTGCGGTTTCGGCGCGCCCGGCCTTGCCGTAGACGCTCGCGACCTCGGGCACGGTCTTGATCAGGCGGTCGGTCTGTTGAAGCAGTTCCGCTGCCTTGCCGGCCGACAGGCCCGGCAAGGCCGACGGCATGTAGAGCAGATCGCCTTCGTCGAGGCGTGGCATGAACTCGCCACCGATGTGCTGCAAGGGCCACAAGCTGAGCACCAAGGCCAAGGCAGCGACGATCAGCGTCGTCTTCGGTGCGCGCAGCACGGCGTTCAACGCCGGCCGGTAGACCGCGATCAGCAGCCGGTTCAGTGGATTGGCCTTCTCGTCGGGTATGCGCCCGCGGATCACGTAGCCCATCAGCACCGGGATCAGCGTCGCCGACAGCCCCGCCGCCGCCGCCATCGCATAGGTCTTCGTGAAGGCCAGCGGCGAGAACAGGCGCCCTTCCTGCGCCTCCAGCGTGAACACGGGAATGAACGACACCGTGATGATCAGCAGCGAGAAAAACAGCGCCGGCCCGACCTCGGCGGCCGAGTTGCCGATGACCTGCCAGCGTGCTTCACCTTCCAGCTTCTGATCGGGATGCTCGTGGCTCCAGCGCTCCAGATGCTTGTGCGCGTTCTCGATCATCACGACCGCCGCATCGACCATCGCGCCGATCGCGATCGCGATGCCGCCGAGCGACATGATGTTCGCGTTGACACCCTGGTAGCGCATCACGATGAATGCCATCAGGATACCCAGCGGCAGCGAGACGATCGCGACGAACGCCGAGCGCAGGTGGAACAGGAAGATGAAGCACACCACCGCGACGACGGCGAACTCTTCGAGAAGCTTGTGGCCGAGGTTGTCCACGGCCCGCTCGATCAGGCCGGAGCGGTCGTAGACCGGCACGATCTCGACGCCCTTGGGCAGGCTCGGCTGCAAGGTCTTGAGCTTCTCCTTGACCGCAGCGATCGTCTCCAGCGCGTTCTTGCCCGATCGCATCACGATCACGCCACCGGTTGCTTCTCCTTCACCGTCGAGCTCGCCGATGCCACGCCGCATCTCGGGCCCGACCTGGATGCGGGCCACGTCGCCCAGACGCACCGACACGCCCGCCGCTGTGCTGACCAGCGGCACCTTGCGGAAGTCATCGAGCGACTGCAGATAGCCCGAGGCCCGCACCACGTACTCGGCCTCGCCCAGTTCGAGCACCGAGCCGCCGGCTTCCTGGTTCGACTTCTGGATCGCCTCGACCACCTTGGTGTGCGGGATGCCGTAAG